>NZ_JBSFWD010000024.1:0-149475 GCF_053592655.1 Streptosporangium sp. NPDC002607 | reverse complement strand
TGAACCGGCCCCCCCACATCGACGAGCCTCGCCCCTGTCACAGGGGCGAGGCTCTTCGATGTGGCCGGAGTGCCGGTCAGCTCGCCTGGTCGTTGATGAGCAGGCAGTCGACCGCGGCGACTCCCTCTCCCTCGGGCAGCACCAGCAGCGGGTTCACCTCGGCGGCGGCCAGGCCGGGCAGCGAGGCCGCCATCTCGGAGAACCGCACCGCCGCCTGGACCAACGTGGCACGGTCGTAGGCCGGTCCGCTCCGGTAGCCCGCGAGCAGCCTGCCGAGCACGCTCGCGTCGAGGAGCTCCTCGACGTCCCGCGCGGTGACGGGCACCGGGCGGGACGCCGCCTGGCCCATGAGCTCGGCGAGGATCCCGCCGGGGGCGATGGAGAGCACGAGCCCGACCTGCGGGTCGTCGACGACCCCCATCAGGCACTCCAGCTTCTCTCCGGCCACCATCCGCTGCACGAGGATCCCGGTGATCCGTGCCCCGGGCAGGTGGCTCTCGACAGAGGCGAGCATCGCCCTGGCGGCGGTCTCGGCCTCTTCGGGGGTGGTGATGCCGAGGACGACGCCCCCCGCCTCGGTCTTGTGCGCGATGTCGGGAGACTCGACCTTGAGCACCACGGGGGTGCCGACGCGCTCGACCAGGGCCGCGACCTCGTCCACGCCCGCCGCGACGCCGAAGGGCGCGACCGGAACGCCGGCGGACACCAGCGCCTCCATCGCGTCGGCGCCGGAGGCGACGGCATGCGGCGAGGGCCAGCTGTCGAGCCTTTCGACCTCGGGCCGCGCGGCGAGGGTGAACCGCGGCCAGTCGAGCCACGAGGTGAGCGCGTGCACGCCGGGACGCAGCCCCATCACGATCGGCACACCGGCCGCCGACAGCGTGGTGTGGATGACCGGGTCGAGCGGCCCCGCGGTCATGGTCAGCAGCACCACCGGTGTCTCGACGTCGCGGGCGACCTCGGCCAGGATCTCCGCCTGCCTGCGATAGAGCGCCTCCTGGCCGGGGCCGGAGAGGCCGACGTTCATCGCGAACACCACCGCGCCGATCTGCGGCTGGTCGGCGACCAGCCGCAGGGAACGGAGCAGGAGCGTCGGGTCCTCAACGGCGGAGCCGGTGACGTCGAGCGGGTTGTTGACCGCGGCGAAGCCGGGCAGCAGCTCGGCCAGCAGGTCGGCGGCGGCGGGGTCGAACGCGGGCAGCGAGAGGCCGGAGGCCTCCGCGGCGTCGGCCATCAGCCCGCTCGCGCCCCCGGAGATCGACAGCACGCCGACACCGGTGGCCGCCGAACTCCCGCGACGCAGGTGTGAGAAGAGCAGTACCGTCTCGCGGAACTCGTCGAGGTCGGAGACGCGGATGGCCCCGACCGAGGCGAGCAGGCCGTCGAGCGCCGCGGCGCCACCGGAGATGGCGCCGGTGTGGGCCATGGCGGCCTGACGGCCGAGGTCGGATCGGCCGCTCGAGACGACGACGACCGCCTTGCCCCTCTCGCGGGCCAGGCGGCAGGCCGCGGCGAACTTCGGAGCGTCCCGCAGCCCTTCGAGGAAGACGCCGATCACCTCGGTCGACTCGTCCTCGGCGTACCAGGCCAGGTAGTCCGAGACCGTCGCCGACACCTCGTTGCCGGTGGTGATGAGCGCGGAGGCCGCGAGCCCCCGGCCCATCGCGGAGTCGGTGACGGCATGCGAGAGCGCGCCGGACTGCAGGATCAGCGCGACGTTGCCCGGGGGCAGCGGGTCGACGATCCGCCCGGAGTACGCCGCCGCGCCGCTCGCCAGGTCCGCGGTTCCGTAGCAGTTGGGGCCGCAGGCCACCATGTCGTACTTCTCAAGCAGGCGGCGGAGTTCCGCGGCGCGCTCGGAGCCGACGCTTCCCTCCCCGAAGCCGCTGCCGATCAGCACCACCGCGCGGACGCCGTGCTCGCCGGCGTCCCTGACGGCCGCCAGCGCGGAGTCGGCGCCCACCGCGACGACGACGAGGTCGACGCCGTCGGGAAGCTCGCGCACGGAGGGGACGCACGGAACGCCGAGCACGTCGGCGTACTTGGGGTTGACGACGTGCAGTGCGCCCTCGAAACCGAACCTCTGCAGGTTCTCGAGGACCCGGGTGCCCCGGTTGTGTCGTGGTGAGGCGCCCACCACCGCGATGGAACGCGGGCGCAGGAGCGGTTGGAGGTTGCGGAAGCCCGAATCAGGCACGGTTTGTCACCATCCGGTCGCGGAGACGGACGTTGGCTTGCGAGAGAACTTCCCTGGAGGGCGGATCGGGAGATTTAAGTGATTCTCACCACAAGCCGACGACTCTGCCCCTGGTATCAGTAACATAAGGGGACGAATTTGATCCAGTGGTTTACCTACTGAACCACTTGCTTAGTGTAGCAAGGGCCAAACCGCCCCGGGAGACGCCATGACAGTCAACGATGGCCAAGGCGACATCGTTCTTGATATCCGGAACCTGCGCACCCGGATCGAAACCCTGAGAGGCGTCGTCCACCCCGTCAACGACGTCTCCTTGCAGTGCTTCCGCGGTCGTACTCTCGCGGTGGTTGGCGAGTCCGGATCCGGAAAAAGCATGACATTTCTATCCGTGCTCGGGCTACTGCCGCCCGGCGGGTCGATCGAGTCCGGGGCGGTGAGCTACCTCGGCCAGGAGCACACCATCGATGGTAAGAACCGGCTGAGCCGGCTGCGCGGCAAGTCGATCGGGATGATCTTCCAGGACGCCCTCGCCGGTCTCAACCCCTCCTTCACCATCGGGCAGCAGATCGGTGACGTGGTGCGCCACCACGAGAAGACCTCCCGCGCCGAGGCCAGGCGGCGGGCGATCGAGACCCTCGGGCTGGTCGGCATCCCGAACCCCCGCGAGCGCGTCGACTACTACCCGCACCAGCTCTCCGGGGGAATGCGCCAGCGGGTGATGATCGCGATGGGGGTCGCGCTCCGGCCCCAGGTGCTCGTCGCCGACGAGCCGACCACGGCGCTCGATGTCACGGTCCAGGCCCAGATCATGGAGTTGCTGGACGGGCTCCGCCGGGAGCTCGGCATGTCGCTCGTGATCATCACTCACGACCTCGGTGTCGTCGCGCGCTACGCCGAGGAGGTCGCGGTGATGTACGGTGGCCGCGTCGTCGAGCACGGCAGTGTCCGTCAGGTGCTCAAGAACACGGTTCATCCGTACACCGAGGCGCTACTCCGTTCCAGCCCGCGGCCCGACGCCCACGTCGCGGAGCTCGACCCGATCCCCGGCCAGCCCCCGAACCTGCTGGCTGTCCCCACCGGCTGCAGTTTCCACCCGCGCTGTCACCGTCGCGACGGCCGCGAGGTCTGCGCGGTGGACATCCCGCACCTGCGCGCGCTGACCCCGACCAGCCAGTTGACCGCCTGCCATCACGCCGAGGAGATGGCCCTGCAGGATGTGAGTGTGTGATGGCCGCTGAGATCGCGGAGCCCGCGGACGGTCCGGGTCCCTTCGTCGCCGGACCCGACGCCGTGCTGCGGGTGGAGAAGCTCTCCAAGCACTTCGGGAAGAAGAAGCGGTTCGGCGGCCCGTCCAAGGTCGTCAGGGCGGTGGACGAGGTCTCCTTCGACCTCGCCCGTGGCGAGACCCTCGGTCTGGTCGGCGAGTCCGGGTGTGGCAAGACGACGCTGAGCCGGATGATCCTGCGGCTGATCGAGCCCACCGGCGGCCGGGTGCTCCTGGACGGCGAGGACGTCACCAAGCTGGCGGGGCGCAGGCTCCGCGAGTTCCACCAGCGGGTCCAGGTGGTCTTCCAGGACCCGTACGCGTCGTTGGACCCGCGCCAGCGGGTGGCGGCCAGCGTCGCCGAACCGCTCACCAACTCCAGCATGTCCAAGCAGGAGAAGCTCGACACGGTGCACGGGATGCTGGAGCGGATGGGCCTCCAGCGCGCCCAGGCCAAGCTGTTCCCGCACCAGTTCTCCGGCGGTCAGCGCCAGCGCATCGGCATCGCCCGCGCGCTCTCGGTCACCCCCCAGGTGCTGCTCCTCGACGAACCGGTGTCGGCGCTGGACGTCTCGATCCAGGCGCAGGTCCTCAAGCTCCTGCAGGACCTGCGTGAGGAGTACGGCCTCAGCTACATCCTCATCTCGCACGACCTCTCCGTCGTACGGCACGTGAGCGACCGGGTCATGGTGATGTACCTGGGGCGGATCGTGGAGATCGCCGCCAAGGACGACATCTACACCTCGCCGCACCATCCGTACACCGCCTCGCTGCTGTCGGCGGCGCCGGTGCCCGACCCCGATGTGGAGCGCGCCCGCGAGCGCATCCAGCTGCCGGGTGACCCGCCGAACCCGGCGAACCCGCCCTCGGGGTGCGCCTTCCACCAGCGCTGCTTCCACGCCGAGCTGCTCGCCCAGAAGCTCCCCGCCGACGAGGTCCACGAGCTGGACGGCGGGCGTAAGGTCCCCCGTACCTGCGTCCGGCAGGCACCGGCCCTGACGCTCAAGGCCGACGACGAGCACTGGTCGGCCTGCCACTTCCCGCTGGAGCGGGAGCAGGCCGCCGCGATCATCGCCTGAGTCTCCGTTCCTGAACACGTCCGCACTCCCGATCGGTGAACCTCTCCCGGTCGGGGTGTGAACGTGCCCCGGAGGCGCCGCAGGCGGTCCTCCCCGGATACAAGAAGTTAATCGTCGCCCCGTTGACAGTGCCGCTGTCGACCCGTTGAATGAACCGCAGATTCACTCAGTGAACCGCCACCACCATGGGAAGTCATGAACGCACAACAGCCAGCACGTAGCAGGGTCGTCATCATCGGTGGCGGCATCGTTGGGACAAGTGTCGCCTTTCACCTGGCCAAACTGGGTCTGACCGATGTCGTCCTGGTTGAGCAGGGCAGCCTGTCGTGTGGCACCACGTGGCACGCCGCCGGGCTGGTGGGCCAGCTGCGCGCGACGAACGAGATGACCAAGCTGATCAAGTACTCCACCGAGCTCTACGCGACGCTGGAGGAGGAGACCGGGCTCGGCACCGGCTGGAAGCAGTCGGGCAGCCTCTCGGTCGCCCGCTCGGCCGAACGGATGACCTCGCTGAAGCGGACCGCGGCGACCGCGCAGGCGTTCGGCGTCGAGGCGCACGTGATCAGCCCCGCCGAGGCCGGTGAGAAGTGGCCGATGATGCGGACCGACGACCTGGTCGGCGCGGTCTGGCTGCCCGGCGACGGCAAGGCCAACCCCACCGACATGACGCAGGCCCTCGCCCGCGGCGCCCGTAACCGGGGTGCGAAGGTGCTGGAGAACACCAAGGTCATCGGGATCGACGTGGTCGACGGCCGGGTCACCGGGGTGCGCACCGAGGCCGGCACGATCGAGTGCGAGATCCTCGTCAACTGCGCCGGCCAGTGGGCGGCGCAGGTCGGGGCGATGGCCGGGACGACCGTCCCGCTGCACTCGGTCGAGCACTTCTACGTGGTCACCGAATGGATGGAGGGCATCACCAGCGACCTGCCGGTGATGCGCGACCAGGACGGCTACATCTACTTCAAGGAAGAGGTCGGCGGCCTGGTGATGGGCGGGTTCGAACCCGACGCCAAGCCGTGGGTCGGCCCGCACGACATTCCCGACCCGTTCGTCTTCCAGCTGCTCGACGAGGACTGGGAGCAGTTCGCCGTCCTGATGGAGAACGCGATCATCCGCGTCCCCGCACTGGAGACCACCGGGATCAAGAAGTTCTACAACGGGCCGGAGAGCTTCACCCCCGACAACAACTTCATCATGGGGCAGACCCCCGAGATCCCCAACATGTACGTGCTCGCCGGGTTCAACTCCACCGGAATCGCCTCGGCGGGCGGCGCGGGCCTGGCCCTGGCCGAGTGGATCATCGAAGGCGAGTGCACCCGCGACCTCTGGCCGGTCGACGTACGGCGCTTCGCGAAGTTCAACGGCAACGAGACCTGGCTGCGGGAGCGGACCAAGGAGACGCTGGGCCTGCACTACGCGATCCCCTGGCCCAACCGCGAGCTGGAGACCGGCCGGCCGCTGCGCCGTTCCCCCGTCCACCACCTGCTGGAGGCCGCGGGCGCGGTCATGGGCAGCAGGATGGGCTGGGAACGGCCGAACTGGTTCGCCCCCGAGGGGGTGTCCAAGGAGGTGGAGTACTCCTTCGGACACCAGAACTGGCGCCCGCAGGTCAACGCGGAGGTCGAGGGGACCCGCAACGGGGTGGCGCTGCTCGACCAGACGGCGTTCTCGAAGTTCCTCATCAAGGGGCCCGACGCCGAGGAGACGCTCCAGTACCTGTGCACCGCCAACATGGCGGTCAGGCCGGGCACCACCGTCTACACCGGCATCCTCAACGACCGCGGCGGCTACGAGTCCGACGTGACGATCACCAGGCTCGCCCGCGACGAGTACCTGCTGGTGACCGGCTCGGCGCAGACCACCCGTGACCACCACTTCATCACCACCAACCTGCCCGCGGGCTGCCGGACCCAGGTCGTCGATGTGACCTCGTCGTACGCGGTGCTCGGGATCATGGGACCGAAGTCTCGCGAACTGCTCAACCGGCTCACCAAGGCGGACCTGTCGAGCGAGCGGTTCCCCTTCTACACCAGCCAGGAGATCGAGCTGGGGCCGGTGCCCTGCCGCGCCACCCGCGTCAGCTACGTCGGTGAGCTGGGCTGGGAGCTCTACATCCCCACCGAGTACACGGTGACCGCCTACGAACACCTCACCGACGCCGGTGCGGACCTGGGCCTCCTGCCGATCGGCCACTACGCGATCGACGCGATGCGCATCGAGAAGGGCTACCGGGCATGGGGCCGCGAGCTCACGCCCGACCGGACACCGGTCGAGGCCGGCATGTCGTTCGCGTGCAAGCTCAACACCGACATCGCGTTCCGCGGACGTGAGGCCGTCGAGAAGCAGAAGCAGCACGGCGTCACCAGCCGCATGGTGTCGGTGACCGTCGACGACGCCGGAACGGCGCTGTGGGGAGGCGAGCTCATCCTCCGCAACGGCGAGCCGGCCGGGTTCGTCAGCTCGGCGGCCTACGGGCCGACGGTGGGCAAGGGCGTGGGGCTGGCGTACATCGAGCGCGAGCACGCCCTCGTCGACGCCGAGTACATCAACGCGGGCACCTACCAGCTCGACGTGGCCGGGGACCTCCTGACGGCGAACGTGAGCCTGCGCGCCCCCTTCGACCCGGCCGGTTCGAGGCTGAAGGCATGAGCCAGGAAGAGACGCACATGGAAAGCGGCAAGAAGTCCATCGTCATAACGCTGTCGTGCACCGACCGGCCCGGTATCGTCCACGCCGTCATCGACTTCTTCTTCCGGCACGACTGCGACATCGCGGAGAGCCAGCAGTTCGGCGACCCGGACTCGGGACTGTTCTTCATGCGGGTCCACCTGCGGACCGGGCAGGCCACGCCGCCGGTCGCGGAGTTGGAGAACGGGTTCGGCACGGTGGCCGAACGGTTCCAGATGCACTACAAACTCCACGACCTCAGCGTCAGGCCGCGGCTGCTGCTCATGGTCTCCAAGTTCGACCACTGCCTCAACGACCTGCTGTATCGCTGGCGGTCCGGGCAGTTGCCGGTCGAGATTCCGGCCATCGTGTCGAACCACCCCGACCTCGCGCCGCTCGCCGAATGGCACGGGATCCCGTTCCATCACGTGCCGGTCACCAAGGAGACCAAGCCCGCCGCCGAGCAGCGGCTTCTCGAACTGGTCGAGGAGCACCGGATCGACCTGGTGGTGCTGGCCCGGTACATGCAGATCCTCTCCGAGGACCTGTGCAAGGAACTGGACGGGAGGGCGATCAACATCCACCACTCGTTCCTGCCGAGCTTCAAGGGGGCCAACCCCTACCGCCAGGCGCACGAGCGCGGTGTCAAGCTGGTCGGCGCGACCGCGCACTACGTGACCTCGGACCTCGACGAGGGCCCGATCATCGAGCAGGACGTCGCCCGGGTCGACCACTCGGCGTCGGTGGAGGACCTGGTCGCGCTGGGCAGGGAGACCGAGTGCCGCACCCTGGCCAGGGCCGTCCAGTGGCATGTGCAGCAGCGGGTGCTGCTCAACGGTCACCGTACGGTCGTCTTCACCTGACCGTCGCCGGGGTGCACCGGAACCCGGTCGGCGAAACCCAGGTCGGGGTCCCAGGGTAGGGAGACGTGGCCGCCGGGAGTGCGGACGCTCAGCCGTCCGCCGGACCGGGCGACCTCGGGGTCGCCGGCGCCGGGCACGATCAGGGTGAGCACCGACTCGGCGGGCGGGGACAGGACCGTCGTCGCCTCGGCCTGCCTGAGGTAGCCGAGGGCGATCGTCTCGGTCCGCACGGCCTGCCCGCCGAGCGGCCGGCCCGAGGGCATCGCGAGTTGGAGCAGCGTCACCCGCCACTCCCCGTCGGCCAGGACCACCTGGCCGTCACGGTTGGAGACCACCGTGAGCGAGGGGGCGAAGTGCCACAGGTTGCGCAGCGCCGACCCCGCCGGGACCGAGTCCAGCACGGCCATCAGGTCGGCGCCGTGGCCGACCAGGACCGACCGCGTACGGCTGACGCCGTACGCGGTGTCGGTGAACCGGTAGCACTGCCGCGCCGGGGCGACGGACGAGCTCACCAGGCGCGTCGCCGTCCCCTCGCGGAGGTCCGCGTCCACCACGACGGGCACGTTGTGCGCCTCGGGGGAGATGGTCCACCTCCGGTAGCCGGTCCGCTCGTAGGAGTGGAAACCCGCCTCCACCAGGATGTCCCGGCCGTGGGCGTGGTAGGTGACGCCCAGATGGTCCTCGTGACCGTGCAGCCGGCGGCCGGTACCGAACCTGATCGAGTAGAAGGCCGACTCCGGGTCGTCCCATGCGGTCCTGCCGAAGACGTAACCGTCGTCGAACACCTGCACGGTGTCCTTCCCGTGCCGGAAACCGCTCGGGCGCGTGTCGGCCGGGCTGTCGCCGATCGGCACCAGGCGGCCGTCGGGCTGGGTGGCATGGCTGATGTAGGTCTCCAGCGAGTCGCGCCGCGCGACGAGCCCTGCGGGGACCTCGGCCCCGGACGCCCTGATCGCCTCGATCGCGGTGCCCAGCCGCCGGTGGACGTATATCCCGTACCTCGGAGCCTGCTCGTGCAGCACGCCCTGCGCGTCGATGGCGAGTTCCGCCGAGTCGGTCATCCGCCGGACGGCCAGGTCCTTCCACCGCTCCTGGCCGAGACGGCAGCCGACCGTCAGCAGCGCGATGTCCTGGTCCAGGCCGTGGTTGTGACCCCGCCGGTAGAGCGCGGGGTCGGACAGGATCTCGGCGTGCTCGACCAGGCTCTTCGACAGCCAGTCGTCGCGCACGTGCGCGCTGAGGCAGACCAGGACCGGGGCGCGTAGCGCGACCGGGTGCTCGGCCCAGGCCCAGGGACTGATACCGGTCGCGCCACGGGGATTGGCGCGTGCCCAGTCCTCGGCGATCCGGGTGGCGCGGTCGAGGTACTCCGCCTCGCCGGAGCGCTCGTACTCGGCGATCAGCCCTCCCATCCACCGCAGCGCGTGCAGGTTCAGCGTCCAGGAGCGGTTCCGGTGCGGGTCGATCCGCCAGTCGATGTCGGTGCCCAGGTCGACGGGGGGCAGGCCGACGAGCCTGACCCGGCCCGCCATGACCTCGGACACCTTGATCGCGGGAAACCGGTCGGCGGGGCAGATGACCGGTCCTTCGCTCGTCGCCAGGGAGGGCGCTCCGGGACGATTCCTGATCAGGTCGAGCGCCGTACGGGCATGCCAAAACAAGCGATTGCTCCAAAGGATGTCTCGGACGGCCCACGCGCGCACTCGTGAAGGCACTACGAGGGCGAACGGGTCGTCAGCGTGAAGGCGTGGTTCCCCCCGGCAACCCGGGCGGGCTAGGGAAGTTCGGGAACGGCGGGCCGCTCATCGGTCCAGCCCGCCTCCAGGACCAGCTCGACCTGTTCACCCCTGACCCCCGGCCGGCCGGCGACCGTGGAGGAGAGCACCTGGGAGCTGTCCGGATCGATGATCAGTGTCCGCTGCACGGCCGCGCCGTTCCGCGCCCCGGGAGGCTGAACGGTGAAGGCGAACCCGGCTCCCGCCCGGCCCCGCTCGTCCGTGGCGCTGCCCAGATACCGGATGTTCGGCAGCTCGGCCAGCGCACGGTAGGCGGCCGCGCGCACGTCCGGCGGCGACGGCTTGCTCCACAGCAGGCCGCTGAGCGCGTCCGCGACGACACCGTCGATGGTGCCGGCCGGAACGTCGCTCACCGCCTCGGTGACCCAGTCCCGCAACGCGGCGGGGGTGACCGGGAGCCTCTGGAGCTGCTCGAAGGTCATCTCATGACCGGCCATGCTGAAGGGCACCCTGCCGGTGATGGCCCTGAGCTCGCCCTTCTCCGGCGAGGTGGAGAGCACCTCCCCCTGGCTCGACCACTCGGTGGGGGAGCCGTCGC
This sequence comes from Streptosporangium sp. NPDC002607, assembly GCF_053592655.1. Lineage (NCBI taxonomy): Bacteria > Bacillati > Actinomycetota > Actinomycetes > Streptosporangiales > Streptosporangiaceae > Streptosporangium > Streptosporangium sp. NPDC002607. Next base: position 139,071 of record NZ_JBSFWD010000024.1, on the reverse strand, counting down.
GACGCCAGGCCTCCTCGTCGGCCGCGCTTCCCGGGCGCGCCCCCAGCGCCCGGGAGGCGGACCAGACCCGGCCGTCCCTGGCGACCCACTGCTCGGTGAGCCGTGACTCCACCACCCAGTAACGGTTCGCCCCCCTGCCCAGCTGCTCCGGGTACGTCTGCCGGTGCAGTTTCCTGACGCGCCAGTAGGCGTTCGCCGACGCGGGGTCCGACTCGGCGGTGGTCGCCGCCGCGAGCAGGACCGATCGCCCGGAGATCGTCGCGACCCGGTTCGGCGCCTCCGCCTCCCCGGTCATGCCGGGAACCACGATCGCCATCGCCACGGCGGCGGCCGCGAGGCCGGCCACGGCCGCGGTCCATGACAGCCGCCACCGTCGCCTCCTGGGCTCGTCGGTCAGCAACCCGCGCACCCTGGCCTTGAGGAGCGGATCGAGCCGCGGCTCGCCGTACAGCTCGCGGACCGTCTTCAGCTCATCCACGATCGGCCTCCTCGGACTCCAGCATCGGGTTGGTCTCGCCCAGCGTGGCGCGCAGCTTCTTCCTGGCCCGGTTCAGCCGTGACCCGACCGTCCCGTACGGGATGCCCAGGGCGGTGGCGATCTCCTCGTGGCTCAACCCGGCCAGGGCGACGAGGAGCAGGACGTCGCGATCTCGCTGGTGGAGCCCGGCCAGGGCCGCCGCGAGACTCGGCCGCAGGCTTTCCGCGCTGACCCGCACGGCGACGTGCTCCTCGTGCCCCGGGGTGTCCGGGTCGGGGCCGTGGCGCCCGAGTGCGCGCAACGTTCGCACCTCGACGCGGCGGTGCCTGCCGATGAGGTTGGTGGCGATGCCGTACAGCCAGGCCCGCACGCCGGCCCGCGACGGGTCGTACTGCGCCCGCTTGCGGAACGCGGTGAGGAACGTCTCCGCGACGATGTCCTCCGCGGCGTCGGCGCCGAGCCGCTGGGCGACGTAGCGGTGGATCTCGCCGAAGTAGGTGTCGAAGATCGCGCTGAACCGCTCGGACTCGTCGAGGGAGAGCCGGACGACCTGGGCGTCCTCCGCCGGATGGGCGGCCCAGGACATCGCGGTCACGATGGTCTTCCCGTCATGTGCAATCCTTCGAACGCGAACGGCGGTCCCTCTCTATCGCCCGATCCGCCGATTCGCTTTCACGGTCCGGATCCGCGCATCGCGCCCAGCGCGGTGAGCCCCGCGCGTGGGGGGCCGGGCTCGTGTCGCGATCGGCGGGGTAGGCGGTCCGCCGGATGGCGGAGCGACGATAGGCCATGAGGAGGACGACACGCGCCGCGTCGTCGCCTAGCGTTCCCGGCCTCATCCCCGCCCGTCCGGGTGCGGGCCGGAACGCAAGGGAAGATCTCATGCCATCGCTCTCCAATCCACTCGGTTTCCGCAGATGGGCGGCGGGGGTGTGCCTCATCGTCGCGCCACTCCTCTACATCGCGGGCGCCATCGTCGACCCGGCCCTGCGGCAGGGCGGTGACACCACCGGCGTCTACGGCAGGTATCCGGAGCAGGTCTCGGTCAGCGCCTCGCTCCTGCATTGGAGCTGGGTGCTGATGATCCCGGGAATCATCGGGATGATCCACCTGATCCGGCACAGGGGAGTCGTTTTCGGCCACCTCGCCGGCGGTCTCGCGCTGCTCGGCGTGGTGAACTTCTCCGGACTGATGCTCGGGGATTTCTTCTACTCCCGGCTCGAACGCGCCCTGCCGCCCGCCCAGGGCGAGATGCTCGCCGAGCAGGCGTTCGCCGATCCCGGCGCCACCTTCGGGTTCCAGATCCCGGGCTTCCTCGGGCTGCTCGGCCTGTTCCTGCTCGGCCTGGCCCTGGCCTACGCCGGCCACGGGCCGTGGTGGGCACCCTTCGCGATCATCGCGGGCGTCTTCGGAACCCTGATCTTCCCGATCGGCACGGTCGTTGGCGGCCTGCTCTACCTGGCCGGTTCCGGGGTGATCGGGCTGCGGATGCTGCGGATGAGCGACGCGGAGTGGGCCGGGCGGGAGGCGGCTCAGCCGGTCGCCGCCGGGGCGTCCAGCGGGAACCGGGCGACCACCCGGTAACCGCCGCCCGGGACGGGACCGGTGGACAGTTCGCCACCGTGCATCGCGGTCCGCTCGCGCATCCCGACCAGACCGTGCCCACCCGGGTGCTGCCCGTCCGAGCGCTGCCCGTCCGAGCCGCGCCCGCCCCCGGTGCCGTCGTTGGTGATCTCCACATCCAGCCCGGTCAGGCTGTGGGCGATGACGACGTCGGCACCGGCGGCGGGGGAGTGCTTCAGCACGTTCGTCAGAGCCTCCTGGATCACCCGGTAGGCGGAGAGCGCGAGTCCCGGCGGCAGGGGGCGCGGCTCGCCGGTGATCCGGAGGCGGACGTCCAACCCGGCCTCCCTGACCTGCGTGACCAGCTCGTCCAGCCGCTCCAGGCCCGGCTGGGACGCGCCGGGGTCCGGATCCCCGGTCCCGCGGAGCACGCCCAGCATGAGCTGGAGCTCCTCGACCGCCTCGCGGCCGGCCCGCTCGACCCCGAGCAGCATGTCGCGCTCCAGCTTGTGGTCCTCGCCGAGCCGCATCCGCACCCCGCCGGTGTGCAGGGTCATCACGCTCACGTTGTGCGAGACGATGTCGTGGAGCTCCCTGGCGATCCGGGTCCTTTCCTCCGCCACCGCCAGCCGGGCCCGCTCCTCGCGCTCCATCTCCAGGCGGATGGCGCGTTCCGCCAGCCGCAACGTCCGGTCGATCTGGCGACGCAGCAGGATGCCGCTCCCGTACGCCACGCCCATGAAGACGGCGGTGATCATGACTTCGGCGATGTCGTTGCTCTGGAACACCTGCATCTGCAGGCCGGCGTACGCCGCCAGCACGCACGCCAGCCCCGCGAGCCCGCGGCGGCTCCGCAGTTCCGCGGCGCTGGCCACGGTGTGGACCAGGATGAGCGTCGAGTAGAAGTGCCAGGCGGCGTAGTAGTCGTTGCCCGCCACCGCCCGCACGGCCAGGCCGATCGAGATCAGCGCGAGGAGCAGGGTCGTGGGGAACCTGCGCCGGAGCAGCAGCAGCGTCCCGGTGACGACCACCCCCACCGCCATCGGCACCGGATCGCTGATCTGGCCGGGCTGGGAGCCCTGGCGGCCGAAGGACTCGACGAGGCCGGTGATCCCCACGGCGAGGGAGAGAAGGAGATCCATCCGGGTCGGCCGCCAGTCGCCGAGCAGTCTCCTCAGCACGGCAGGCCCTGCTGCCCGGGTCGCACGACCCCGGCCTCGTAGGCGAACACGACGGCCTGGGTCCGGTCGCGCAGGCCGAGCTTGTGCAGCAGCCGGGCGACGTGGGTCCTGATGGTCGCGTCGCCTATCTGGAACTCCCGCGCGATTTCGAGGTTGGACAGCCCTCGGGCGAGCAGGCGCAGCACCTCCAGCTCACGCGGGGTGAGGGTGGCCAGCTCGGGCGGAGCGACCGGCTCGTGGCGTGCGGCGAACGATGCGATCACCCGCGTGGTGGCCGCCGGGTCGATGAGCGCGTCGCCGGCCGCCACCACCCGTACCGCCTCGATGAGCTGCTCGGGGGGCGAGGTCTTGAGCAGGAAACCGTTGACTCCGGCACGGAGCGAGGCGTGCAGGTTCTCGTCGGTGCCGAAGGTGGTCAGTATGACGATCTTGGGCGGATGCGGGTCCGCGAGCAGCCGCCGGGCGGCGCCCAGACCGTCCAGCCTGGGCATCGCGATGTCCATCAGCAGCACGTCCGGTCGCAGTCGCCGGGTCACGGAGAGGGCTTCCAATCCGTCTGCTGCCTCCCCGACGACCTCGATGTCCGCGGCGGTCTCTGCGACGAACCGCAGCCCGGTGCGGATCATGGCCTGGTCGTCCGCGATGACCAGCCTGATCCGCGCGAGATCGTTTGTCCTACCAGGCATGCACAGCAGGCTACAAGAGGTCGGCCGCGCGTCGGCCACCCTCCCCGTACGAGACGCGGGTGACCGGCCGTCCGTCGTGTGGCGGACCCGGGCTCCGCCGCGTGGCGGACGGCGTGTGCGCGGGATGGGCATTCGAGCCGGCCTGGCAGACGGGACTCACCGGACGTGTCACGCCGGCTCGAACACGACGGAGCCGTGCGGAAGCGTTGTGCGGGTGTCAGCGGCAGGCCGCGTCCCGCGTGGAGTCCGCTTGGAAGTATCTCTGTAGCCGGCGCCGCCCAGGGGGTCCGCCGCTCGGTGAGTCGCCGAGGCCCGGCCGAGGCCGAGGAGTCGGTGCCGCTGCTCGCGGTGATCGCCGATCCGGTGAGGTGACGGCGGTGGTACCGGCCGGACTGAGGTTCATCTCAGGTTTGATCACTGTTCATTTAGGTGTTATCCCACGGTCCTTCTTATGATCAACCGCTATGAAGACTGACGCTGGGAACAATCTCCGCAACCGGCTGCTGGGCGCGACCGTGTCGCTGGGCGTGGGTGCCGGAGTCGTTGCCTGGCTTTCGCCGGAGGGCACGGGCGGGGCCGGTCCGGCGAAGGTCGTGGAAGGCGCCTCGGCCTCCGGGTACCGATCGGTGACCGAGGCGGTGGCGAACGCGCCCTCGTGGGCGAGCACGGCGATGGAGATGGCCACCGACGGCACCCTCGTGCTCCTCGGGCTGATCCTCGTCCTGGTGTGGTGGATCGCCCTGCGCCGAGGGGACGTACGCGGTGTCGCCGGAACCGTCATGATCGGCGTGGGCACCGTCGCCGCCTACGCGATCAGCGAGACGGTGAAGCTGATGGTGATCGAGGAACGCCCCTGCCGGGTGGTACCGGGAGCCGCGGCGGCGATCGCGGAGTGCCCGGAGGTGGGGGACTGGTCGTTTCCCAGCAACCACGCCACCCTGGCCGCCGGACTCGCGGTCGGCCTGGCCCTGCTCCGTCCCCGCCTCGCCGCGGTGACCCTGCCGCTGGCCGCGGTGGCGGCGCTGCTCCGGGTGATGGTGGGGGTCCACTATCCGCACGACGTGCTCGCCGGTGTGATCCTCGCCGCAGGCGTGGTGGTGGCGGTGCTGCTCGCGCTCACGCCGCCGGCGCTGCGGCTGGTGTCGCCGCTGATCGAGCGCCTGGGCCGGAACGACTCCGACCCCGAGGGCCGGTACGGTCGCCGTCCGGCCGCCCCCGCGGGCCGGCACCGAGCCGGCCCTTCCCTCCAGCACGGTCAGCCGGTGGGGAATCTGTCCGCTGAGCCACATCACTTTCGTCCTTTCCGGGCCGACCTGCCGCAGACATCGGACAACGGCCACCACAGCGGACGCTTTTGATCCCGTTTTGATCCCGGACGTTTTGATCCGAGGCCGAAGGAGCCGTTGCGCGACGTTGAACATCCGTTTCCGGGAGGCGCGAAAGGCCGGAACTACGATGGGAACGGTGGTCGCGCGGGGATTCGCCGACCTCTCCCGCGCGGTGGGCGGACTCGAAGAGCCCGTACGGAGTTCGCCCCGAGTCCCGCGGGCGATCACACGGACCGATGGGGAAGGCTCCGATGGACGAGGCCGGGCTGCAGAGGCTCGTGGACCAGGTCGTGCTCGACCTGGGGGGTGCCTTCGGAGCGGCGACGGTCGTGCTCGGAGACCGGCTGGGCCTGTGGAAGGCGATGGTGGGGGCGGGCCCGCTCAGCCCCGGTGACCTGGCCTGGCGCACCGGCACCAACGAGCGGCTCGTCGCCGAATGGCTCGCGGCCCAGGCATGTGTCGGATACGTCCGCTACCAGGACGGTTCTTACACGCTGACCGACGAGCAGGCGACGGTGTTCGCCGACGAGACCAGCCCGGTGTTCATGACCGGGCTCGCCGAACTGATCTCCTCCGTCTACCGCGACGAGGCCGGGATCGCGGAGGCCTACCGGGGTGCCAGGAACCTGGCCTGGTCCGACCACGACCGGGCGCTGTTCAACGGCACCGAGCGGTTCTTCCGCCCTGGATACGCCGCCCACCTGCGAGACAGCTGGATTCCCGCACTCTCGGGCGTCGAGGGGAAACTGACCGCCGGGGCCCTGGTGGCAGACGTCGGCTGCGGGCACGGCGCCTCGACCATCGTGCTGGCGGAGGCGTACCCGAACTCGCGCTTCACCGGCTTCGACGCGCACGTGTCCTCGATCGTGCGGGCCCGCGAGCTGGCACTGCAGGCCGGGGTCACGGACCGGGTGAGTTTCGAGACGGCCTACGCCGACGACTATCCGGGGTCCGGCTACGACCTGGTCTGCCTGTTCGACTGCCTGCACGACATGGGCGACCCCGTTGCCGCGCTACGGCACGTGCACTCCACCCTGGCACCCGACGGCACCGTGCTGCTGGTCGAGCCGTTCGCGCACGGGCGGCTGCCGGACGACCTCAACCCGGTGGGCCGGCTCTTCTTCAACGCCTCGGCCACCATCTGCGTACCCAACGCGCTCGCCCAGGGCGGCACCGAGGCCCTGGGCGCGCAGGCCGGGCGGGAACGACTCTTCGAGGTGGCCCGGCAGGCGGGTTTCACCCGGCCCCGCCAGGCGACCGCCACCCCGTTCAACCTGGTCCTGGAACTGAAACCGTAGCGGCCGTCGGTCTGCGCAGGCCCCCGCGGGTCAGGACACCCGGGACGGGGCGGCGGTCCAGGTGTCGCAGGCGGCGGGGGAGAGCGCGCGGTAGCCGCGTTCGAACCAGCGGACCCGGTTGGCACCGCTGCCGTGGGTGCGGTGGTCGTCCTCGTCACCGCTGGCGCGGAGCGTCTCGGACAGTGCCTTCCAGTCCTGCTCGGTACGCGGCAGCGAGTCCCGTACGCTGCCCAGGAACACCCCCGACAGGCAGTCGGCCTGGAGCTCGTAGCGGCGGCGGAGTTCGAACTGGCGGGGGAGGTCGGCGTGGGCGCGCCTCTCGTAGTGGTCCCTGACGCCGGTGAGGCTCTGCAGGTGGTGGCCGTACTCGTGGGCCGCCACCTTGAAGGGGTACAGATCGGTGCGGTCCTCGATCCAGGCACCGGTGAGCGGGAACACCAGCGTGGCCTGTTTCGTGCAGTAGAAGGCGTCCGCGCCCTGGGGCCAGGGTATTCCGCAGACGCGCCGCGCGGGCTCGGAGTAGAGGCGGACCGCGGGCGTGCGGAACCGCAGCCCGGCCCGAGCGAAGTGGGCGGACCACGAGGTGTTCAGACATTTCATGACCGCGGTGAGATACTCGCCCGGCTGCGGAACGCCTCTGTCGACGAGCGGCGGCTCCGGGCACGAGGTGGCCGCCAGCCTGCCGGACTTCAGCAACGAGGGCTTGGGGGCGGAGGCCTGCGCGACTCCGGCGGGCAGGACGGCAAGACACACGGCGACCAGCGGGACCCAACGTCGGAGAGACCGCCGGGAACCGGCGCGGGGCGGGAGGAAACGCATGATCGGACAGCTTAGAACTCCTGGCGCCGTTGCCGCGCACGCGCACGCGGCTCGCGCCGGCCCGTCGTCCGGGTGGCGATCGGCGGATCAGCGTGTTGAGGCGCCGTCCCATCCTCGCGCCGCCGGGCTCACGTCGTCCGCCGCCTGGCGGGCGTTCCCCGGCGGTACGCCGAAGGTCCGTTTGAACGCGCGGCAGAACGCCGCCTCGGACCGGTAGCCGAAGCGGCGGGCGACCACCGAGAGCGGCTCCGATGTCTGCCGAAGGTGCATGCGGGCCAACTGCATGCGCCAGTGGGCGAGATAGCGCATGGCGGGCTCGCCGACCAGGTCGGTGAAGCGCGCCGAGAAGGCAGAGCGCGACATGCCGACCTCCTGCGCGAGCGAGGCGACGCTCCACTGCCGTTCGGGCGCGCGGTGGATCAACGCGAGCGCCCGCCCCACCTGCTCGTCGCGCAGGGCGGCCAGCCAGCCCTGATTCGCCTCGGGCGCCGAGTCGAGCCAGGAACGGATCGCCTGGATGACGAGGATGTCGGCGAGCCGGGTGATGACGGTCTCCCCGCCCGGTCGCAGGGCGAGAGCCTCGCGGGAGATGAACTGGAGCGTGCTGTTGAGCCAGTTGGCGTCGTCGTCCCAGGCGTCGATGTGCAGCACCTCGGGAAGCTGCGAGACGAGGCGCTGGGCCGCCACATGGTCGAAGCGCACGACACCGTAGGTGGCGTGCGTGCAATCCCCGCCGCCACCGTGGCGCATGATCTCGTAACACTCGCTGACCTGCTCGACCGGTATGTCGAAGAGCGGTTCGGTGTCGGCGTCGGGACCGCTCCGCAGCCGGTGCGGGGTGCCGTGCGGGATCAGGGTGAGGCTGCCCTGCCGGAGCAGGCGTGGCTCGGCTCCGTCGATCTCCAGCCGGCAGTGGCCCGCGGTGACGACCAGCAACGTCATCGACCCGTCGAGCGCCGGTACGTCGACCCCCCACGGCGCGGTGAGTTCGGCACGACAGTAGAGGGTGCCGGTCAGCCGGAGCAGGTGCAGGGTCTCACCCAGCAGGTCGGCGGGAGCCGGGAACGGGCGAGGGACACTCGGCATAGCCGTCATGGTGTCACCGCTCTCGACCAACCGTCCACAAGGCTGGACGAACAGCAAAGAAGGGCGGACTTTTTTCTATTGTTAGTCCATAAGTGCCGCACAAGACTGGACTCACCAGCAACCAAAGGAGCATCCAGAGCATGCGGCGACCCCATACCCTCGTCATCGGCTCGACCGGCAAGACCGGCCGGCGAATCGTGCAACGGCTCGCCGAGCGCGGCCACCCGGTCAGGGGCGGCTCGCACCACCTCGACCCGCCCTTCGACTGGGAACGGCCCGACACCTGGCCCCAGGCGCTGCGCGGCGCCGAATCCGTCTACATCTCCTACTTCCCCGACCTCGCGGCGCCCGGCGCCCCGGCCGCGATCGAGGAGCTGACCGCGTGCGCGGCCGACGCGGGCGTCCAGCGGCTGGTACTGCTCTCCGGCCGGGGCGAGCCCAACGCGCAGCGCTGCGAGCGGATCGTCAGCGAGTCCGGCCTGAGCCACACGCTCATCCGGACGAGCTGGTTCTCGCAGAACTTCAGCGAAGGCCACCTGCGGGATTCGGTGCTCGGCGGTGTGATCGCGCTGCCGGCCGGCGAGGTCGCGGAACCGTTCGTCGACGTCGACGACATCGCCGACGTCGCGGTCGCCGCCCTCACCGACGACCGTCACTCCGGCCGGCTCTACGAGCTCACCGGGCCGCGCCTGCTGACCTTCCACGAGGCCGCGGCCGAGATCGCGAAGGCCGCGGACCGGCAGGTCGAGTACGTCGCCGTCTCCCCGGAGGTGTTTCACGCCGCCCTGGAGCAGAGCGTCGGGCTCGGCTATGCCGACCTGCTCACGGACCTGTGCAAAGAGGTGTTCGACGGACGCAACGCCTCGCCGGCCCACGGCGTGCGCGAGGCACTCGGCCGCGAGCCCCGCGACTTCACCGACTTCTGCCGTACGGCCGCCGCCTCCGGGGTGTGGAGATGACGAGCCTGCCGTACCTGCCGGAGGGAGCGGTGAAGATGCGAAACGCGAGACCGCTGAGACTCGTCCTGCTCGTGTCCGGTGTGGTGGCGATCGGGATCGGCGCGGCGACACTGTTCGCGCCCGCGGCCTTCCACGGCACCAACGGCATCGAACTCGGGAGCGACGCCGGCCTGCTCAGCGAGACCCGGGCCGCGGGCGGCGCACTGCTGGCGGCCGGTGTGCTGATCATGCTCGGCGCGTTCGTCGCACGGCTGGCCTTCACCGCCACGGTCGTCGGTGCCGCGACCTACCTCGCTTACGGTCTGTCCCGCCTGCTGAGCATCGCGCTGGACGGGATACCGGCGAGCGGGCTGGTGCTCGCGGCCGCGCTGGAGATGGTCATCGGGCTGGCCTGCGTCTTCGTCCTCGTGCGGTATCGCCACCATGGCGGGCGAGAGACCTCGGCCTGAGCGATCAGTGGCGGGACAGGGTGCGGGTGATGCCGGTGGCGATGGTGGTGACCAGCACCCAGCCCGCGATCACCAGCCCGTAGGCGACCCACTGGCCGGCGCCGACGGGCTGGTACGCCTTCTCCTGCCCGAAGTCGATCACCGGGAGCAGCAGATCCAGCGCGTAGAACAGCGCGTTGAAAACGGGACCCTTGCCGGGTTCGGCGCGGGGCGGGTTGTGCACGGCGAACACGACGGCGCCGGTGACGAGCAGGGCCAGAAACCACAGGGCGGCACGGACCGGACGGTAGCCGTACCCGACCGTGACGTCCTGCAGCCATCCCCAGACCCGCGCGTACCGCGGGAGCGCGGCGCGCTGCCGCCGCTGCTTGACCAGCAGCACGGTACGGGCGTCGACGTCCTGACCCAGTCGCCGGTAGACGGCGGCGAGCTGCTCGTACGGCTGCGGCACGTATCCGTCGGGGTCGTCCCGCAGCCAGGCCAGGCGCCGGGCGGCGGGCAGCGTCGGATCCAGGGCCTCGTAGGTGAGACCGTCCTGGCGGCGCGGTGACCAGGTGGCGGGGTCGTCGCGGATGACCCCGATCTGGGCGTGCCGCAGGTCGACGGTGCCCTCGGGCGCCCGCTTGGGGCGCAGATACAGCTCGCGGGCCTGCAACTGCCAGGCTGCCAGGGCCCGGCCGCCCGGTGCGGACAGGGTCGCGTCGTTGAGATACAGATGCCGACCGATTCGGGCCCCGATCAAGGTGAGCTCCCCTTCGGCGACGAAGCCGCGCCCGCACTCCAGGCCGGCGCCGACGCTCGCCCCGGCGAGATCGAGCGCCTGGCCACCGGGGTTGCTCAGCCGGGCACCGCTGAAGTCGGCGAACGTCCCGATGCGCGCGTCGGCGAGACGGACCGCGCCGTCGGCCCGGAACCCCTTGGTGCACGACAGCCCGCCGCCGACACTCACCCCGTCGGCATCGAGCACGACCTCGCCGGGCGCGGACAGGCTCGTGCCGGTCAGGTTCAGCGCCCCCGAGACGCGCGCCTGGGAGAGATCCACCCGCCCCTCGGCGCTGAGCTCGTCCGCGTCGAAGCTCCCCTCGACCTGCAGCTCCGCGGCCTGGAGCGCGTCACCGCCGGGACAGGTCAGGTGGGCGCCGCTCAGGCTGAGCTCCCGGTCGATCCGCGAGTTGGCCAGCCGTACGGTGCCCGTCGCGGTGAACCCGATGGCCAGGTAGAGCCCGCCCTCGGCGGTGATCCTGGAACCGAGGAAGGCCATCCGGCCGGGGCGGTCGATCGTGGTCCCGGTGAAGGCGAACGGTCCGGCCACCCGGGCGTTGCGCAGGCTGATCATCCCGGTGACCGCCATCCACCGGCAGAAGACGTTCCCGTCGGCGATCAGCCCGTCCATGTCCAGCGCGTTCCGGCCGGAGGCCGTCAGGCGGGCATGATCCAGAATCACGGTGCCGCTCACCTTGACGTTGGCGAAGCCGACCTGACCCGTGGCGCCGAGCCCGATCGCGGAGATGCCCCGCCCCGCCTGGAGCCGGTCGCAGTCGATGTCCAGGCTCCGCGCGTGGCTCAGCGTGAGGCTCCCGGCAAGCTGGGTCCCGCGCAGTTCCACCGGGCCGGTGAACACGCACCTCTCCAGCCGCAGATGCCCGTCGATCTGCGCGTTGGAGGCGAACAGGCCCGGCAGGTGGGAGCCGTTGAAGCTCAGCTGCGGGCACCGTGCCCAGTACAGGCTGGGTTCCTCCTCGAAGAAGCAGGACAGGAACCGCGCGGAGTGACGGAGGGTGGAGTAGGCCAGATTCACCCGCTCGGTGATCCGGGCACCCTTGATCCGGAGCGCCGGGATCCGATGCGACCGAGGGGGCTCCTCGCTCATCAGCAGGACGGCGATCACCCTGGCCCGGACCGTCCGCCCCTCGTCCCAGGCCGCCCCTGCCGCCGGGTCGTCCTCCTCCGGCTTCCCGGTGGTGAAGTCGACCTCCTCCCCAAGTGGAAACGCCTCCCATATCCGGCGCTCAGCGTCGGACAAGTCCTCAACCCGCACATCGCCCCCCTTTGCCCAAACACTGCCATCTTTTGATCGTTTGCGTCCAGAGGAGGGTTGTCCCGTGGCGGCTTCGGTGGTTGTCAGGCGGCCGGGCGGTGGTCCAGGACGATGGCGCCGGAGCTGAAGGCCGTGCTGCCGGCCGGTTTCCGATCCCGGAGACTCGCCCCACCGCCGGGCACCGGCGATGGGGCGAGCGACCCGGTGTCAGTCCTGCGGCACGCGGAGAGCCATGGCGGCGGTGACCATGTTGCGCAGGGAGGCACTGGTCTCGGGGTAGCCGCGGGTCTTCAGGCCGCAGTCGGGGTTGACCCACAGGCGGGCCGGGTCGACGGCCTGAAGGGCGCGCCGCAGGTTCTGCTCGATCTCCTCGGAGGACGGGACGCGGGGCGAGTGGATGTCGTAGACGCCTGGGCCGATGCCGCTCTGGTAGCCGGCGTCGCGCAGGTCGGCGACGAGTTCCATGTCGGAGCGGGCGGCCTCGACGCTGGTGACGTCGGCGTCGAGGTCGCCGATCGCACCGATGATCTCCCCGAACTCGGAGTAGCACATGTGGGTGTGGATCTGGGTGGAGTCGGCGACTCCGCAGGTGGCCAGCCGGAACGCGCCGACGGCCCAGGCCAGATAGGCGGCGTGCTCGTCCCCGCGGAGCGGCAGGAGCTCGCGCAGGGCGGGCTCGTCGACCTGGATGATGCGGATTCCTGCGGCCTCCAGATCGTGGATCTCGTCGCGGAGGGCGAGGGCGACCTGGCGGGCGGTGTCGGCCAGGGGCTGGTCGTCGCGGACGAACGACCAGGCGAGCATGGTGACCGGGCCGGTGAGCATGCCCTTGACGGGCTTGTCGGTGAGGGACTGCGCGTAGGTGGCCCAGCCGATCGTCATCGGCTCCGGCCGGAAGACATCGCTGTGCAGGATCGGCGGACGGACGCAGCGCGACCCGTAGGACTGGACCCAGCCGTGATCGGTGGCGGCATATCCGTCGAGCCGTTCGGCGAAGTACTGCACCATGTCGTTGCGTTCGGGCTCGCCGTGGACGAGGACGTCCAGGCCGAGTTCCTCCTGCAGGGCGATCACCCGCTCGACCTCCTCCCTCATGGCCTGCTGGTAGGCCGCGTGGGTGAGCTGCCCGGCCTTGTGGGCGGCGCGGGCCTTGCGGATCTCGGGGGTCTGCGGGAACGAGCCGATGGTCGTGGTCGCCAGATCCGGCAGGCGTAGCGCGGCCCGTTGGGCGGCGAACCTCGCGGCCCGGTCGCCACGGCGGACGCCGTCACCGAGCATGTCGAGACGGGCCCGGACCCGGTGGTCGACCGTGGCAGCCTCGGTCTCGGCGGCGGGGAGCGGGCCGGGGGCGTCGGAACGCGAGGCCCGGCCGAGGGCGACGACTTCGGCGACCTTCTGCCGGGCGAAGGCCAGACGACCCCGGACGGCCGGGGCCAGCGCGGTCTCGGCGTCCAGGTCGAGCGGGACGTGTAGCAGCGAGCAGGAGGTGCTCACCTCGACCTGGTCGGCCAGGCCGAGCAGGACCGCGCAGGTCGCCTTCGCCCGCTGAACGTCGGTACGCCACACGTTGCGGCCGTCCACCACCCCGGCGACGACGGTCTTGCGGGGTAGTCCGCCGACGGAGGCGAGCACGCCGAGGTTTCCCGGCCCGGCGACGAAGTCCAGACCGACCGCCTCGACACGGGTTGCGGCCAGCATGCGCAGCGCGTCCGCGGCGACCGTACCGAAGTAGGTCGCCACCAGGATCCGGGGCCTGTTGGGCAGCTCGCCGAGGTGTTCGTAGACGCGGGCGAGCGCGGCGATCTCCTCGGCGTTCCGGTCGGCGACCAGGGCGGGCTCGTCGAGCTGTACCCACCGTGCGCCCGCCCCGGCGAGCCGTTCCAGCAGGTCGGCGTAGACCTCGACGAGCTCGTCGAGCAGGTCGAGAGGCCGGAATCCGGCGGGCGCGCCGGGCGAGGCCTTGGCGAGCAGCAGATAGGTGAGGGGACCAACCAGCACCGGGCGGGTCTCCACTCCCAGGGCCCTGGCCTCCGCGTATTCGGCCAGCGGCTTGGACCGTGCCCCGTCGGCCAGCCGGAACCGGGTGTCCGGCCCCACCTCGGGCACGATGTAGTGATAGTTGGTGTCGAACCACTTGGTCATCTCCAGCGCCGGGACGTCCTGGACGCCGCGGGCCATGGCGAAGTACCGGTCCAGGCCGGTCAGGTGCCGGTAACGGCCGGGCACCGCGTCGACCATGACGCTGGTGTCGAGTACCTGGTCGTAGAGGGAGAACGTGTTCGACGGGATCGTGTCGAGGCCCGCGTCGCGCAGGCCCGTCCAGACCTCCTGGCGCAGGACCTCGGCCGTCTTCGCCAGGGCGGTGGCGTCGGAGCGCCCGGCCCAGTAGTCCTCGGTGGCGAATTTCAGTTCCCGGTGTGTCCCGATACGGGGGTATCCGAGGATCGTCGTTTGCATGGCAGCTTCCCTCGCTGAGCCACGGGCGGCCGGGCAGGAGGGAAGGAGCGCGCGGCGCGCGTCCCTGGCCCTCCCACGAGGCCGCGGACCACCGCGCGCCGAACGGCGCACGGGCGGAGGCAGGTCTTCGGACTCGCGGGCGCCACACCTGGGACAGGCATGTCCTACTGGCCGTCGCTTCCCAGGCCCAAAGGCCCAGTGCGTGGTGACGGCGGTCGTTCCCACTCACCGCTGCGGGGCAGTCCCGGATTCCCACCGGGTTCCCTCTTACGACATCCAGATCCCAGGGACCTGGATGAACCATCCGCGCCCAGGAGTCTAACCGGGCGGGCGGCATTTATCCCGTTGAGTTCTCGGAGACGATCTGTAGGTTGTCAGCATGTCTTCGTCGCTTCGCCTGGAGAAGGTCACCGCGGACAACGTCGAGGCCGCGTGCCGGCTGCAGGTGCGACCCGACCAGGAGGAGTTCGTGGACCCGGTCGCGTGGTCACTCGCCGAGGCGTACGCGCAGCCTGAGATCGCCTGGCCTCGACTGATCTTCGACGGCGAGCAGCTGGTGGGCTTCGTCATGGGCTTCTTCATGGTCCGTTTCAACCCGGACGACCCGGATGACACGCCCCGCTGTGGAATCTGGCGGCTGAACATCGCCGCCGATCAGCAGGGTCGGGGATATGGCCGCTTCGCGGTGGAGTCCGTGTGCGCGGAGGTCCGCAGACGTGGGCAGACCCGCGCGACGGTTACCTGGGCTCCGGGAGAGCACGGGCCCGAGCGCTTCTACCTCCGGCTCGGCTTTCGCCCGACCGGCGAGAAGAGCGGCGATCAGGTCGTCGGCGAGCTGGCCCTGACCGGGCACCGAGATGCATTCCAGATGGGTCCGGCCGAGGTCCGTCGCCTGACGACCGAGGACTGGAAGACGTTCCGTGATGTCCGGCTCGCGGCACTGGCGGACGCACCGGAGGCCTTCTCCTCCTCGCTCGGGCGGGAACAGGCGTACGACGAGGCACGGTGGCGTGCCGGGATGCTGCCGGAGCGCGGAGTGAAGGCGGTCGCGGTCGTTGAGGGCCGGGTGGCCGGGGTCGCCGGCGGCTGGGTGCCCGAAGACCGGGGTGGGGCGGTCGAGGTGTACGGAATGTGGGTCGATCCGGCCGCGCGAGGCGCCGGGGTCGGTGCCCTGCTCGTTGAGGAAGTCGTCGCGTGGGCCGCCGAGCGCGGACATCGGAAGATCCAGCTGTGGGTCGTGGACGGCAACGACGGGGCGGCCCGGCTGTACCGGCGCCTGGGTTTCGAGGCCACCGGTGAGTCCGAGCCGCACACCAACGACCCCGGCGTCCACGAACGGCTCATGGTCCGCGTGCTCGACGCCCGGCCCCGGGGCCCTCACGGCACCTGAGGGTTCGTTAGGGCTGGGAGGCTTCGCCGGCGAGCTCAGGCGACCGGTGTGTTGGAGAGGCAGGCACGGCAGCCTTTGTGTCAGTGGTTCGCCACCCCTCACCCGGCGCCGAGCGTCCTTTCGAAGACGGTGTAGGCGTCCGGGGTGAACAGTACGAACCGCAGATCCGTGACCTGTGTCGGTGCGCTGCGTACGGTGCCGAGCGCGATGCGGGCGGCGTCGTCGATGGGCCAGCGGTAGATCCCGGTGGATATCGCGGGGAAGGCGACGCTGGTCGCACCCAGCTCGTCGGCGACCCGGAGGGATTCGCGGTAGCAGGAGGCCAGTAGGTGCGAGCGGTCCTCGGTGGGAGAAAAGACGGGGCCGACGGTGTGGATGACCCAGCGGGCCGGCAGGTCGCCCGCGACGGTGGCCACGGCCTGGCCGGTCGGCAGCCCCTTGCCGTAGTGCGAGGCGCGCAGCTCGCGGCAGGCGGCCAGGATCGCGGGGCCGCCGCGCCGGTGGATGGCCCCGTCGACCCCGCCGCCTCCCAGCAGCGAGGAGTTGGCGGCGTTGACGACGGCGTCGACCTGCTGCGCGGTGATGTCCCCCTGGACCAGCGTTACCTGCATGAGGTCGAGTCTGCCAGCGGAACCTCGATTTCCGGCGCCGATTCCACCGGCTTGACGCGGGTCCTCGCGCACCCGCTGAACCTCAGCCAGGAAGATCGCGAGGTTTCACCGGAGCGCCGGAGCGCTCGGCCACGTCGATCGCGGCGGCGGCCAGGGCCAGCACGGGGAAGATCGCATGTGACGGTACCCGGTAGACCCCCCGCTCGGGCTGCTCGACCAGCCCGGCCGAGGCCAGCGTCTTGAGGTGGTGGTACAGCTGGCCGGGGGAGGCGAGGGCCAGCTCGGCCTGCAGGTCGGCGACCGGCTTGGGCCCGACGACCAGCAACTGCAGGATCTCGAAGCGCGCCGGATGCCCGGCGGCGGCCAGCACCGCGGCCAACGGCCCGGTCGGCTGCTGAAGCAACCAGCCGGGGCTGCGGGCCACCTCCCACAGCCACTGGTAGCCGCCGAGCCTGGCCTGGCCGCCGTAGGTGATCAGGCCGGTGTCGTCGCCGTCCGCCGGTGGCTTGGGAACGGTGAGCGCGGCCTCGAGGGCGGCGACCCGCGCCTCGAGGTCCTGGAGCCGGTCGTCGACACTGGTCAGGGTTGCCTCACTTCAATGCTGCGCGGACTTTCGCGAAGAAGACGGGATCGGTCGCCATCCGCACAATGAACTGCTGATGAGCATAGCTGCGCATCCCGGAGAACCAGGTCGCCTCAGGCAGTCGCCGCAGTGCGAGGACGGTCTCGCGCGGCTTCTCACCTGGCCGGACGATGTACATGGCCTCGCTGATGACGCCGGGCAGCGCGCCACCCTTGGTGCCGATGAGGAGCGTGCGGGGGTCGGCGCCGGGCTGGCGCATCGGCCACTCCAGGTGCTTGCTCGCCGTCTTGTCCTTCCTGAGTCCGGCGAGCACTTCGCGCAGCACGCCAGGTTCGACGCGGGTCACGGTTTCGGCCCAGGCAGCCTGCTGGGCGAAGCCGGGGAGCGTGGGCCGCACCTGCGTACCGGCCTTGACGTAATTCTTCAGACAGACGTCGGCGGGCAGTGTGCAGCCGCCGAAGGCGCGTAGTATCTCGCCGTTGATGGTACCGACGCCGGTCTGCGCGATCTTGCGCAGCGCGCCGGGGCCGAGGCGGTCGCGCAGCAGGTCGGCGGCGGCGTTGTCACTCTCCTCGATCATGGCGGAGACGACCTGGTCGAGCGTGACGCTCGCACCGGGCTTGAGCCGTTCGAGCGCCGCTTCGTGGGCACCACCATCGGTGCCGGGCAGGTGGTAGGCGTTCCACAGGGCCATGGAGACGCGTTCGCCCGGCTTGACCCTTCCCTTGCGGACGGCGTCGGCGTAGGCGGCGAGATGGATGATCTTGGTGGTCGACGCCACAGGGGTGAGGCGATCGGCGTTGTGGCTGATGCCCTGGGTTACCAGCGCGACGTCGTCGGGGTGGGCCTGGACGTAGGCGAGTACGGCCTCAACGTCCTTGAGTTCGGCGGGGTCGGCGCCGGCGCCGGTCATCGGGACCGCCAGCACTGTGGTCAGGAGCATGCTGAGGATGGGTTGCATTCCTCGATTTAACCATAAAATCGGAATTTCGGAATATCGAGTTTTGAAGCTGACGGGTAGCGGCCGTGGTCACCTCTGGCCAGGGCGGGTGGCGGTCCTCTCCGGTGCCGCCGACGTCGCCGTGGCGGCACCGGTCAGCTCCAGCTCTCGCGACTCGTCTCGACGTCCACGGCCTCGGTGAAGCCGGGGATGGTGCCGATCACCCCGTCGAGGCGGCTGCGGTGTCGCCGGATGATGATCTGGCCACCCTCTTGGGCGATGTCAACCAGGTCTCCCGGGTGAAGGCCGAGCGTGCGCGGCACCGATGCCGGCAGGATCACCTGGTTCTTGCTGGAGATGCGTGCCGGCCCCGTGCGCCTGGCACGCGTCCTCTTGCCGTGCTCCATAACCTTTGCGGTAGCCATCACAAGTAAAGGCGAAACCGTGTCACGTACGGTGGGTGATTGATTTCGGAAAGTTGCCATCCTTTGCCGGTCAGGTGAACCTGAGCGTGATGGCGTCGCTGTGTCCGGACCAGTTCAACGTCAGACGCCAGCACCCCGCCTTGGGCAGGTTGACCGACGAAGGCCCGGGGCCTCCGTCGATCTCGCGGACCACCGACGTCGTCGTCCCGTCCAGCAACGCTTTGATGGTCAGCGGCCGCATCGGCTGCTGCGGCAGCCGCGAGACCCAGAGAATCTTGTTCGTGACCTCAGGATCGGTGGAGGCCACCAGCGGATAGCTGAACAGCACGGCGATGATGTCGCCGTGCTCGCCGAACACGTGGGCCACGCCCGAGCCGTCGTCGCTGAACCCGGTCCTCGCCCAGGTGGGCAGCGCGTCCCGGGTGACGGTGGAAACGCACGCGCCGGCCGGCGGCCGGGCGCCTTCGGCTCTGGGTGCCGGACCGCTCGCCGAGCATCCCGCCGCCAGCATGACGAGTGCGCCGATGGCCGGCAGGCCATATTTGATCGCGGCCATGCTCCATCCTCCACGATGTAGAAAGATCCTCTCGTGTGGATTGTCCGCTGCGGACCGAAAGAAGGCCAGGGCGCTGTGAGCCCCCCGGCAGGGACGCCGCCGGCGAATGTGCTGGTCTGCCGGACCGTGCGTCCGTGGAGTGGCGCGGTGGGTGAGTAGGCGTGGGGCTCAGCGGGCGAGGTTCCCGCCGGTGTGATGTGCACAGATCCCGCTCCCTCGACCACCTGGTCTACGAACGGAAGTTCGCCGCGCAGGGGCGTGTCGCAGAGGTCACGGTACGAACAGGACGATCTTTCCGCGGGCGTGACCGGTGGCGCTCAGTTCGTGGGCCTTCGCGCCGTCGCCGAGCGGGAGGACCGCGTGCAGTGGCACGGTGAACCGGCCCTCGGTGGCCAGGGCGGCCGCCACGGCCAGGCCGGCGTAGCCGGGCTCGTCGGTGTTGCCGGGGCCGCTGTGGGAGAGCCGTACGCCGTGTTCGTGCGCGTTCAGGTCGGCGACGGACACGACCCGGTTCGCGTCACCGGCGATGGCGACGAGGTCGGGAAGTGAGCCGGAGCCCGCGGCGTCGAGCACCGCGTCGACACCGTCGGGTGCCAGGGCGGTGACCCGCTCGATGAGGCCGGGGCCGTAGGTGGTGGGCGTCGCACCGAGGCCGGCGAGGAACTCGTGGTTGTGCCGGCCGGCCGTGCCGATCACGGTGGCCCCTCGGGCGATCGCGAGCTGCACGGTTACCGTGCCGACGCCTCCGGCCGCGCCCTCGATCAGCAGTGTCGTGCCCGTCGTGACGCCCAGTGCGTTCAGGACGCGGGTGGCCGTCTCGACGTTGGCCGCCGCGCCGCCGGCCTGTTCCCAGCTCAGCGCGTCCGGCTTGGCGGCCCACGCGGTGAGCACGGCGAACTCGGCCGCCGCGCCGCCGAGGTCGGCGACGTCGACCACTCCGAAGACGGCGTCGCCGATCGCGACACCGGTGACGCCGTCCCCGATTTCGTCGACGATGCCCGCGGCGTCCACACCGGGGATGTGCGGCAGGTCGAGGGGCAGGAACCGGTGGAACACGCCAGAGCGCAGTTTCCCGTCGGAGGGGGTGACACCGACGGCCCGGACGGTGATGCGGATCTCGCCGGGACCGGCGTGCGGCTCCTCGGCATCGGCGACGGTGAGCACGTCAGGAGGGCCGTACTGGGAGAACTGAAGGGCGAACATGTCGGTGCCTCTCCGGAATGGAACCAAAAAGTGGACGCGGTGTTCCGTTTGCCTCGGACCCTAACATGAAATCGGAACACCCCGTCCACTTGCGCTAAAGTGAGAGACATGATCGCCAATGCCTCTCGGATGCCGAACGACACCGCCGAATCGCAGGGGCTGCGCACCGATGCGCTGCACAATCGCAACCGGATCGTCGAGGCCGCCCGCGAGACCTTCGCCGCACTCGGACTCGACGTGACG
Organism: Streptosporangium sp. NPDC002607; assembly: GCF_053592655.1. Lineage (NCBI taxonomy): Bacteria > Bacillati > Actinomycetota > Actinomycetes > Streptosporangiales > Streptosporangiaceae > Streptosporangium > Streptosporangium sp. NPDC002607. The sequence goes on along the minus strand of NZ_JBSFWD010000024.1, from coordinate 118,778 downwards.
ATGCGCGAGATCGCCCGGCGCGCCGACGTCGGGGTCGCGACGCTCTACCGCCGCTTTCCCACGAAGGAATCGCTGATCGTCGAGGTGTTCGCCGAGCAGATAGCGGAGTGCGTGTCGGCCGTCGACGACGCCCTCGCGGACCCCGACCCGTGGCACGGATTCTGCATGGTCATCGAGAAGGCGTGCACCATGCAGGCCGTCGACAGGGGATTCACCGCGGCGTTCCTCTCGGCGCTCCCCGGCGCGATCAGCTTCGAGCGGGAACTCGACCACAACGTACGCGGTTTCGCCGAACTGACGCGGCGGGCGAAGGAGAGCGGGCAGCTACGCGCCGACTTCGTGTACGACGATCTCAAGCTCCTGATCATGGCCAACGGAGGCATCAGCGCGGAGTCCCCCGAGGTGACACTGGCCGCGTCGCGCCGGCTGGTAGCCCTGTTGCTCCAGTCCCTCCACGCCCACCCGGCCGACCCGCCCGCCGCCCTTCCACCGGCCGTCGCCCTCGGACCGCATCACCTGGTGAACCCATCGACGAGGTGAACGGCCTCATCAAGGACGATTCTTGGTTTAGCGGACATTTTTCGGCTGATACGGCAATTCGCTTTGCGGCGAGCTTGAAGGAATGACCGGATATTGAGGAATTTGAGGTCATCTGAGTAATCGTTGTAGCCATTGAATCGAACCATCTGGCTGTCGAGCTGCGGCGATGTCGTCCAGCCTCATTGCGCGATCCCGGCAACACGGGACATGTATTCGATCAGATGGGTTTGTGAGAGTGCTTGTCATAGACAACACCGCACCTACACTGAGCAGTGTGACGACCACTGTGACCCTTCGTGGTCCGGCCGCGGCCGTTGCCTATCTTCTGGCGATGGCCCGCTCTCGTGGTGTGCGAATCAACCGCACCAAGCTCACAAAACTTCTCTACCTTGCCGATCTACGTGCTGTCGAGCGCGGACTTCCTCCCGGCTCGGGCGTCGAGTGGAGATGGCGCCACCATGGCCCGCACAGTCTGCGCCTCGCCGAGATCGAGCGAGATCTTCGCGAGGCGGGCATCATCCGGGTGGAAGAGACAACCGATCCTTTCGCCGGTCACCGGGAATGTCTCATCCATCTTGTGGATGCTCCTCAGACGGACATCGATGTCGAGTTCGCGGAGATTGTGAACGCGGTCCTGGCCGACTACGGGCAATGGTCGGCAGGACAGTTGCGCGATCTCACCTGTCAGACGCCTCCGGTGCGGGAGGCCATCAAGCAGCACAGGCATGAGGTGCGGCTTGACCTTGCCGGAGGACCGCCCCTGCCCGACCTCGGCTCTGGGCTTGCCAGGCTCCGCCGGTGGGCCGGGAGTAACCCGCTGCCGGACGACGAGCCCGGCGGTATCGACGATCTCGTCGAAGAGGTCGACCAGTTCGCCGAGCACCGCACTGACGCCACCCGGCATCTCCTGGAGGAATAGTGCCGGGTCCCTACCTGGCTGGCGGTGTCTACCTCGTCAGCGACAAGTCGCTACGCCTCATCCCTGAAGAGGATCGGGTCGTCCATGACGAACGGCGCCCTGTGGTGGTGGTCACAGGAACGGAATCAAACGGTGACCCCGACTGGCCGTTCGTCCTCGCCTGCCCTGTCTCTGGCTCTACCTCACGACGTACTCGCTTTGATGTTCAGTTGGCCAAGGGCCAGGGCGGAGCCGTCAAGAAGTGCTGGATCCGGGTTCCGGCTGTGCAGCCCCTGATGAAATCCGTGCTGGAAGATCGGAGCGGCACCCTGGACGAGGACCTACTCACTCAGGTCCACGGTCGCCTTGCCCAGTACCTCGGCCTTTTGGACTGAGACGGCGGGCCACCTGGGATTGGTCGTCCAGTTCTTTCACCACGACTACGAAGGCGAACCGGCCCGGGACCGGACCTCGGAGCCGGGATGCTCGTGGCCACGGCGCCGACCGCTCGGGGGTGGGACGGGGCCCTCCCCCTGGGGCGGCCCGGCTGAAGCCGGAGTCGGGTCAGGATACGCGCAGCGCGGCGATGAACCATTCGAAGGCAGGGACACCGGGCGGAAACGGCGGCCTGCCGTTGAGCACGCCCACGAGCTGCCAGTACCGCTCCACCCGGCGGTCGGTGAACGTCTCCACCTGGTCGGCCACCCGGATACGGTCTCCGGCGGGCAGTCCCGGATCCACGATCCGATCCAGGATCGCCCTGCCCTCGGCCGACTCGGGGCTGATGCCGTCAGCCACCGCTCTCCCGGCGTGCTCGAGGACCAGAGTGGGGTCGTACGGCTGCGGCCCGGATTCGTCGCCGGGTGTGGCGCCGGCCACCGCCATCTGGCGTACGCGTTCCTGGAAGCCGACGTCACCCACGAGTTCGGCGAGTTCCAGCCAGGCCTCCACCTGTTCCGGGGTGGGTTCGTCCGGCAGCTCTGCCGGGATCTGGCGCATCGAGGCCGCGATGTGGGCCCCTGGCGCCTGTGGGTCGATGCCGTCGAACGTACGGTCGACGAAGTCGTCGATCATTCGCTGCCGTTCCTGAGCGGACAGGCGGATCAACTTGTGCATGAGCATCATCTCCTCGGTCGTGCTTTCCTGTTGGGCGATCGACCGCAGCACTGCCCGGCGCAGGTGGAGGGAGCGGATCTGGGTGTCCAGCGCCCGCACATGTGCCCGCGCGACATCGGCCACCGTGCACTGCCTGGTGAGGACCTTCTGGACGATGTCGAGGTCCAGCCCCAGTTCGCGTAGTGTTCGCACCAGGTCAAGCCGGGCCACCGCCGCCATGTCGTACAGGCGGAAGCCGCCCACCGACCGGCGTGTCGGCGGGATGACATCGATGTCGGACCAGAAGCGGATCGTACGCACCGACAGGCCCGTACGGTCAGCGAGCTGTCCGATGGTGAGCAGTTGGTCGCGGTCGTTCACCACAGCAGCATCAACCCTCCAGCCACTGGAGAGTCAAGCCGATTGCGCGGTTCCTCGGGTCGATGGCCATCGGTCACCGAGCCAGGTCGCGGTTCCGAGGAGGTTCGTCACGACACCGCGTTGACCTGCCCGGGCGGAAATCAGTGCACGATCCGGTCCGGCCCCGGCTCCTGACCGGCATCCGGCGAGGGGTGGCCCTCCTCGTGACCGGTGACGACGACGGGGTCGTTCGGATCGTCGTCCAGGCCGAGGAAGCCGAGGTCGGCCAGGGCACCGAGGCCGACTTCGCGCAGGCGCGGGTGAGGATGTGGTCGCGGCGGGCGGCGAGTCGTTCCGACGCCTCGGGGTCCACCATGCACCGGATCGTAGAAGGCGTACCGACGACCAGGAGCGAGAACCGGCGAACCGGCTGACAGACGATCTACACCGCAGACTGCCGCCTGCGACCAGCACGAGCGTGACGGAGGACCGTCACGCCAGAGCCCTGACCAGCAAATTCAAGTTGGCGGAGGCTCAGTGATCCGGGCGCTGAACCTGCGGGTCTCGCCCGAGTGCCGGGTGACCTCGCGCGGCCGTACCGAGGAGCTCGTCGCGGAAGAGGTGCCCGAGGCGGAGCGGCCGCCGCTGATGGCGGCCTACCAGGAAAAGTACGGCAGTATGCCGACGGTCTCCGCGGTCTTCACGGCGCTGCCCGACCCCGCGGACCATCCGGTGTTCCGCCTCTGGGCACGCGGCTGACCGGCCCCGGGCGTGGGTAGTAGGGCGCGGCGCCCTCACGCTTCGGTGACCGCGGTCGGCTGCGGGAACGTGACGCCGGTCAGCTCCTCGGAGACCGTCCACAGGCGCCGGGCCGTCGCCGGGTCGCTGGCCGCCGGGGAGCGGCCGACCAGGGTCGGGGCGCCGCGCACCTCGCCGAAGCCGTCGGGGCCGACGTAGCTCGCGCCGGGGAGGTCCTGGACGGCGGCGTACAGGGTCGGCAGTGCGCCGGCCTTGTTGTCCTGGGCCACGACCCGCATGACGACGCGGCCCAGCGCGCTGCCGTCGTGGCGCTGCAGGTTCGTGGCGGCCCAGCCGGGGTGTGCGGCCAGGGCGCGCACGGGCGAGTGCGATGCGGCGAGGCGGCGCTGGAGTTCCAGCGTGAACAGCAGGTTGGCCAGCTTGGACTGGCTGTATGCCTTCCTCGGGGCGTACTCGCCGGTGAGGTTGAGGTTGTCGAAGTGGATGTGCGGGGTGCCCGGCTTCTTGTGCGCCTCGGACGACACGGTCACCACCCGGTCGGTGATGTGCGGCAGCAGCAGGTTGGTCAGGGCGAAGTGGCCCAGGTGATTGGTCCCGAACTGCGTCTCGAAGCCGTCCTTGGTGCTGGACTCCGGGGTGTTCATGACGCCGGCGTTGTTGACGAGCAGGTCCAGATCGCCCCGCCAGGCGGCGGCGAACTTACGCACGGAGGCGAGGTCGGCCAGGTCGAGCCGGCGTACCTCCACGCTGCCGTGCACGCGCGCGGCGGCGGCCTCGCCGCGCTTGGGGTCCCGTACCGCGAGCACCACATGGGCGCCCGCGGCGGCCAGCGCCTCGACGGTGGCGATGCCGATACCGCTGTTGGCGCCGGTAACGACGGCAGTGCGACCGTTCTGGTCAGGGATATCGGTGATGGTCCACTTGCCGGGTGCGGCGCTGGGTGCAGTAGTCATGGACGTCATTTGTAGGCGATGCCAACAATGCTGTCAATGACAACAATGGTGACATAGTCAACAATGTAGGCGACATAAACATGACTGATACACTGGCCCTCATGCAGACCCGCCCACGCCGCTATCACCACGGAGACCTGCGCGCCGCCTTGCTGGCCCGCGCCGAGGAGACGCTCCGGGAGAAGGGGGCCGCCGCCCTGTCGTTGCGCGAACTCGCCCGCGACCTCGATGTCAGCCATGCCGCGCCGAGCCGCCACTTCAAGGACAAGCAGGCGCTGCTGGACGCGCTCGCGCTGGTCGGCTACGAACGGATGACCGAGGTCATGTCGGCGTCGCAGGTCGACGCGGGGGAGTCGTGCCGCAAGCGGCTGGAGGCGATGGTCCGCGCGTATGTGGGCTTCTGCCTGGACAACGCCGAACTGCTCGACCTGATGTGTTCGATCAAGCACGACCTACAGGCGTCCGAGGCCCTGCTGGAGGCCGCCGGGCGCTGGTCCGAGCTCATCGAGCGGCTGGTGGCGGAGGGGCAGCGTCAGGGCGAGGTGCGCGAGGGGCCCCTCGAGCGCATCGGCGTCCCGGTCTTCGCGACGCTTCACGGTTACGCCAACCTGGCCGCGACCGGCATGCTCGCTCCGGAGGTCGCGGAACACGGGCTGGACGAGGTGATCGCGTTCATCCTGCGGGGCTGCGCGCCGGACGGGCGGGCCTGACCGGGGACGATCTCCGACTACGAAAATCTTGCCTGCGCCCGGCTTCCTCGGCCTGGACGACGATCCGAACGACCCCGTCGTCGTCACCGGTTACAAGGCCACCCGCGCCCGCAAACTCACCATCAGCCAGAAAGAAGCCAACCGCGTACTCGCCGCCGGACGCGCCCCCGTCGAACACGGCTTCGCCCACCTGAAGAACTGGCGGACGCTCACCAAGCTCCGCACCGACCCCGCCCACGCCACCCACCTCCTGCGCGCCCTGCCGGTCCTGACGAACCTCGAAGTCAACCGCTGACAGACGATCTACAGCGCAGACAGCCGCCCGCGACCAGCACGAGTACCCCGGAAGACCGTCACGCCAGAACCCTGACCAGCACGAGTACCCCGGAAGACCGTCACGCCAGAACCCTGACCAGCAACTTCAAGTTGGCGCTAGCCCAGTGGTCCGGTGGCCGAGGACAAGGACGCGGTGAAGACATCGAGCGCTGATCGCTTGATCTTGTGCGGTGGCGATTCTGTCGGTGGCGAATCGTACGGTGGCGGCGTGATCATTATTTCGGGTTGGATCAGGGTTGATCCCGGTGCTCGTGACGCCTATCTGCGGGGCTGTGTCAGCGTGGTCGAGCAGGCGCGTGCCTCGGCCGGCTGCCTCGACTTCGCACTCGGCGCCGACCTCGTCGAAGCCGATCGGATCAACGTCTACGAGCGCTGGGAGTCCGAGGAGAGTCTCGACGCCTTCCGAGGCTCCGGGCCGAGCGACGACCAGACGGCGATGATTCGCGACGCCGAGGTGGCCCGCCACCAGATCTCCGGAGTCGGCCCCGCCTGAGTGGGTCAGCCAGGCCAGCCGGCCGGGTTCGAAAACGACTCGCGTGAGATTTTCGATCCGGTGTCCGGGAAAGCTCCATGGCGCTCGCGGTGCAGGTGGGCGAAGAAGTAACACATCCCCTCACACTCGGCATCCAGCACCGCCTTCTTCGGATCCTTGGCCACCGCGGCGTAGAAGTCGCGGCCCAGCGCGACGATGAAGCCGCGCGCATAGAGGAAACCGTCATCGGAACCGTCGGTGACCGCATGGATGTCCGCGCGGTCGATGTCATGGAGCTTGGCCTCGACCACCCGATCGAGGTCCGTCAACTCGTCCGCCGACAACCCCTCGCTGATGGAGCCGAGGTTGCTCAGGAACTTCTTCAGAGCGGCTTCGACCACGGCGAACGGCGGCTTGCCGTAAGGGTCCTCGTCGGGAGCAGGCGTCCGCTGTGCCAGCTCCCGACGCGCCTGATTGACGTCCACCCCCAGTGGCGCCCAGGCCGCCTCCACCAGGCCCCAGAAACCTTCCTCGTCCTTCAATGCTCGTCGCCCCTCTCGTGCCCAACCCTGCGATCTGTGCCGCTCACCCAACCAGGAGGCACTGACAATTAGTACTCCAGCCGCAGATCATGATCTTCACCGTTCGTGAGCGGCCTGTCGTTTGTAGTGGCTGGATCGGACGCGTACCTGGTGGCGCCGCCGCCAGCGGGACCAATGCACAAGGAGATCCGCCGCCGCACCGACGTGGTCGGGATCTTCCCCGACCGGGCCTCGATCGTCCGTCTCGTTGGTGCGGTTTTGGCCGAGCAGACCGACGAGTGGACCGAGGCTCGCCGCTACATGGGCCTCGACGTCTTGGCCAAGACCCGGATGCGTGTCATCTCCGGCGACACACCGCAGCACAATCCCATTCCACCGGCACTTACCGCTCAACCTGCAGAAACAGGATCACGCGGAGATCAACTCATACACCACTCCGCTGGACGTGACCTACGGGCGTTCCGTGAGTAACTCCGCCAGGCGGTCCGCAAATTCGATGAGCCAGTCCAAGCGTGCTCCGCTGCGGGCAATACGGAAGCCGTGGCGGCGGCCCCAAAAAGCAGCCTGGACGGCATGAAACTGGGCCCAACGCCGGGCACGCTCGCGATCGACTTCCGCGGCCTCGGCGAAGACGTCCACCGTACGGTCGACAGCCTTCCGCAGGTCGTCCGCTTCGAGGAGCGTCAGCGCGCGCGACTTGAGCAGCGTGCCGCCGTCGTACGCGGGGTCTCCTGCGTACCCCTTGGGGTCGACGGCCAGCCAGGGCTCACGATCGGCCCGCAGAATGTTTTTGGCGTGCAGGTCGCCATGGATGAGGATGTCCAGCTGAACTCGGCCCAGCTCACGGACGGTCGCCACGGCGGCGTCCACCACGTAACGCGGCAGTGTGTGCGTCAGTTCCTCAGCGTCCTTGCGTAGCTGCTCTTCCCAGGCGTCGGCCTGCTCCCGCAGCCGGGGCAGACCAGGCGGCGCGGGGATGGCCAGTCGGCGACTGATCCGCCCTGCGACTGTTACCACCTCATCGCCATCTTCGACCTCCGCCAGCGTCGACGCCTGGACTCGCTCGAGCAGCATGGCGAAATGCTCGTCGTCGCGTTCGTGCAGCAGAACAGCTCCGCGCCCACCCCACGCCGCGAATGCGTCCGGCTCATGGACGTTGCCGGGATGCGGAAACGACACCTTCAGCACAGCGGTCCCCTCGGCCCGCCGTCGCACCGGGACGATGATCCCGACACCCCCGTGCATGACGTTGCCGTCCGGCGCGTACCCCCAGCGCCCCAGCAGCTCGTCCACGATCCTGGGCAGTTCGGCGAGCCACGCCGCTCCAGGCTCTCCTTCACGTTCGACAGTGCTCCGCGCGAACGTCTCTGGTATCTCGATCATTCGGGGCACCCTAGCGCCGGCCCGAATGCGCCACCAGGCCTGAGCCCAAGCCGACCATTAGCCCCGGCAGGCAGAGCTCCGACCGTGAAGATCACGATCTACGGCTGGAGTATTTAGCCCCCGTCCAGGCGATGACCAGCCAATATCAGCGGAGGTGGTGTACGACACTCGCTCAACCTCTACAACCGGACTACTGCACGGGTGTACGTCAATGCGACGGCCATGTCGGTAAGTTCCCTGGTCGGGACGGACCGCAGAGCGACACGGACAACCAGCCGTGGCGCAAGGTAGTTGATCAAGCACTTTCGGTTACGGGATGGTGTTCGGGTACTGATCGAACTTGCCCAGGAGGCACCATGTTGCTTGCCCGCCATCTGCTGTCCGGCGCCATCGCCGTCGTCGCCGCGAGTGCGGTCACCGCCCTGCCCGCCGAGGCCACCGTCCAGCAGTCCGCTAGCCACACTGCTGTCGCCGGACCTGCCGTGTGCGTGGACGCCAACGGCACCCGCACCAACGGCACCCCGGTGCACCTGTGGCAGTGCTTCGCAGGCAACACCAACCAGAAGTTCGTGATTGACGACGGCATGATCAAGGTCAAGGACACCCTCGGCTCCGCCACCCCGATGTGCGTGGACGCCAACAGCACACGTACCAACGGCACTCGGGTGCACCTGTGGGAATGCGCGAACACCAACACCAACCAGAAGTTCGTGGTCGACGACGGCATGATCAAGGTCAAGGACACCCTCGGCTCCGCCACCCCGATGTGCGTGGACGCCAACAGCACACGTACCAACGGCACTCGGGTGCACCTGTGGGAATGCGCGAACACCAACACCAACCAGAAGTTCGTGATCGACGACGGCATGATCAAAGTTAAGGACACCCTGGCCTGACCGGCAGCCACGCCGGAAACACAAAGGGCCGGGACCACCCGTCCGCGTCCTGGGCGGCGGCGCGGAGCGCTGCCGCCTGGTTGACCTACACAAGTTTCGGCCGGTGCTTCGGAGATCGCACAGCTCGTCATGAAGTCCGATTCCGCCGGAAATCAAAGGGAATTCAGGTGATATCCGCAATAGGCTCGTGGGGTGGTGCTTTCCGAGCTTCGACGTGAGATGGTGCTCGCCGCCATCACCGAGTTCGACCAGCTGGGCCGTGACGCCTTTCTCCAGCTGTACGGTTACCGCCCCGCCATCGGCTACTTTCTCGTCCACGGCGGTAAGCGGTACGACTCCAAGGCGATCGCCGGAGTCGCCTACCGAGGAGTCAACGGCAGCCCCCTGCGTCCTGACGAGTTCTCCGGTGGGAACGCCACCGTTGCCAGGGTGCTCGGCGACCTCGGCTTCGAGGTGACGAGACCGGGGCAGGCTGCCGAAGTGCCCTCCATCGAAGACCTCCTGCAGAAGGTCGACTCGCTCAAGCCCGCCGTGTCTCCCACGACCGGTGCGCAGAAACGGCACCAGCCGTTGACCCTGCTCTGGGCGATCGGCCGCGCGGCTCGGGGCGAGTCACGTCTCACGCCGTGGGAGAGCACCTACCGCGAGCTCGGATGGCTCATCGAGGAGTTCGGTCTTGAGGAGGATCGGCCCAACCCGGAGTTCCCCGTGTTGTGGCTCTACCACCACGGCCTGTGGGATCTGCCCGGCCACGCGAATGTGCCGCATGCCAGTGGCCGGCCCGCGCAGCAGTGGATGAAAGAGCAGCAGCCGGACAGCGGCCTGCGGCCATGGGTGTATGGGATCGTCACCGGTCAGGCGGACACCCGGGCCCAGATCGTCGTGCGGCTTCTCAGTGCGTACTTTCATGGCGTCGACCACAACGCGCTTCTCGCCAGGGTCGGGTTGGACGCGGTCACCTCCGACACCGGTCGCGTTCGCGATGGGTCTCCTACGCCTGGCCGTGTCGAGTCCATTGTGGAGCGCGTCATCCGCGACTCCCTGCTCGCCGAGCAGATCAAGCGCGCGCACGACTACCACTGCCAGATCTGCGGCGGCCGTCTCACTCTCCAGCAGGGTTTCTACGCGGAGGGAGCCCACATCCGCCCGCTCGGAAAGCCGCACAACGGCCCCGACGAGCCCGGCAACCTGCTGTGTCTCTGCCCCAACCACCACGTCCTGCTCGACCGAGGCGCGATCACCGTCCAAGCCGACCTCATGGTGACGGACCTGACGTCCGGCGCCTCACTCGGCCATCTCCGAGTCGCCCAGAACCACGAGATCAGCCAGGATCACCTGGACTACCACCGGAAGGTCATCGCCGAGCAGAGCTGAGCCGAAGCCGTCCTCACACTCCGCACCGTGACCGCCAGCGGCGACCTCGACGCCTACTGGTGCTTTCATGCCACCCGCGAGCATCAGCGCCTCTACCACGCCTCTGAACAGCAGGACTACGACCTCACGGCTTGATCACGGACTTCCCTGAAGATATCGCCACACCCAACAGAGTTGACGTCCGAGGCATCCTGGGGTCTCCTGCTGCGATGTCTGATCTTCGCATCCAGCAGCCGGACGGCGACGCCACGCTCAAAGACTGGCAGTACGCCCACAACGTGATCATTCCTACCCACTCCCTCTCCCTGGACGAGGTACGGGAACGCGCCCAGCGCAACCACCTGGAGATCGCGTACCTCGATGATGACCTCGTGGGCTGCAGTACGGTGCGCCCGCCGACGGACGAAACACTGACGGCCACAGTCATCGCCCGCGTGCTCGCCGCTCACCGCAGGCGGGGGTTCGGCGAGGAACTGTATGTGCGCGGGCTCAACCAGGCCCGGGAACTGGGGGCCGAGGTGATCGAGACCGTCGTCCTGTCCTCCAACGAGGACGGACTGCGGTTCGCGCTGAAGCACGGCTTCGTCGAGATCGAGCGATACCTGCTGCCCGGAGACACCATCCCCTGGATCGACTTGCGGCTCTCCTGACTGGAACAGACCCGATGTGGCCTCACGGCCTGATCCACACTTTCCCTCCAGAAGAGCCACGCCCATCGAAGTTCCCACCTCACTTTCCACGTGAGGGTTAGGCGTTGCTGCTTCGTGGCGAGTGCTGGACTTCGAGGTCGTTCATCTGGGTCAGCAGGTCCTGGGCGTTTCTGGCCTTCGAGGGGACCAGGGGCGTTGGGGAGCCAGGTGGGGAAGGCCCAGTAGCGGCGGGCCCAGCGGCGCCAGAGGATGACCCACCCCGGGTGCCGGGCTTCCAGATCGCGGGCCAGGTCGGTGGCGCTGTCCGTGCTTGCTGCGTGGGGGGCGGTAGGCACGGGGTCTGCTCCGCGACGGCGGCGGCCTTTGGGGCGGAGGGGTTCGCTTACCGGGGTGGCCATGGGGAACCGTCGCTTTCCGTGGTGGCTGAGTGGGGGAGGCCGGCGTCCCGGACGAGGGTGGGATCAGGTCCGTAGACGCCGGCCCCTGTACGGTCCACGCCCGATACGGGGGAGTCGGCGTGGACCGGCTCCGGGGTCAGCGGGGATCGGGGGGATCCCGGCTGCCCGGAGGTCGGGGGAGGTTAGGGCCGGGTGGGGAGGTCGAACCAGACGCCGGTGCCGAGTTGGCCGGTGCCGCACAGCCGGGTCCATTGGGTGCCGCAGCGTCCGTGGGTGAGTTCGGTGACGATGCGCAGGCCCCGGCCGCCGAGTTCGAGATCGTCGAGACGTTCGGGGAGGGGCAGGGGGCGGTTTAACAGGTGTTCGATGAGGGTGGTTCCAGCTCCGGCGTCGACGACCTCGGTTCTGACCGGCAGGCCGTGGTCGTGTAGGAGGCGGAGTTCGTAGGGGCCGGGGGCGTAGCGGGTGGCGTTGGTGACCAGCTCGGAGACCACGATCTCCAGCTCGTCGAGTACGTCTGAGGCCAGGGGCAGCTTGGCCAGCTGGTCACGGAACAGCTCCCGAGCACGCCGGGCCGCGCTGGTGGGAGGCAGACACCAGGCGGTCACCCGGAAGCGTCCCAACGGTTTGTCGTGTTCGTTGAAGGGCTGGGTAAGAATGTTGTCGCGTCTCATCGAGGTAAGAGGATCTTTGTTCAGAGATCCATCCATGGACGGCCGGAAATTCGAAGAATTCACTGGTTCATGCCACCCCTTCTTTTCGCGTTGCCGTAGACCAGACCGGTAATCCCCGCTTGACTGGACAACACAAGAGTGCGCCTTTTCGAGGGGCTGCCACAGCGCGCTCAAGGGGGCGCAAATGTGCACTCGGGAGGAGGAGAAATGGCGGAGCAGATGCCTAATGACCGATTGGCCCGACTTATCAAAGAAGCCGGGTTTTCTCGTAAATCGTTTGCTCGTGCGGTCCGAGGCGCCTCAGAGAACGCCGGAACTCCCATCAACTGTGATCACACGTCGGTGAGTCGATGGCTGAACGGCATGCAGCCTCGCGACGACACCGCAGGGCTGATCACCGTGACGTTGAGCCGAGCCCTGGGACGTACGGTCACCTTCTCCGACGCCGGGCTGTCATCCTCGGCCAAGCTGCCGGTGGACCTGGGATTGGCCTATCCCGAAGCGCTAGCCGAGGGGATGGAGACGGTCACGCGACTGTGGCAGGCCGACCTCGACGAGGCATGGGTCGCACTCAACGGACAAATCAACGCACGAGCATGGAACGACGCTTCCCTGACCTGGCTCCTCGCGACGTCGCTGTCCACCGATGAAAGAGAATCTCGGATAGGCGAGGCCGACATCGCGCGATTCCGCGCCACGGTTGATCTGTTCGCGCAGATGGACAACCGGTTCGGCGGGGAGCACGCGAGACGTTCTTTCATCCACTATCTGAATACGGACGCCACCCGCCTTCTACGTGGTCGGACTTCGGAGAAGACGAGCCCTCGTCTCGTCTCCGTAGTGGCCGAAGCCACTCTTCTGGCCGCCTGGATGTCATACGACAGCGGCCTGCATGCTCTGGCCCAGCGCTACTTCATCCAAGCCCTCGGCCTGGCCCAGGCGGCAGACGACCGGCTGCTGGCCGCCGGTGTTCTCGATGCCATGAGCCACCAGGCCACCTTCGTCGGCCGATATCGCGAAGCCGTCAACCTGGCCCGAGCAGCCCGCCAGGGAACAGCCGGGGCGGCTACCCCGACGCTGACAGCGCACTTCCACACGATGGAGGCCCGAGCGCTGGCACGCCTGGGCGATGCCCCTGCCTGTGATCGTGCTCTGACTCAGGCCGTACGGGAGTTCGAGCGGCGAAACCCTGACGACGACCCGGACTGGATCGGCTACTTCGACGAGGCCGAACTCGCCGCCGAGTTCGGACACTGCTTTCGTGACCTGGGACGTCCGGTGGTGGCCAGCCAGTACGTGACCCCGTGCGTCAGGACCGACCGGGACGGTGAGTATCTGCGCAGCGACTTCTTCGCCACGATGGTTCTCGCGGACGCGCACCTCGGCGCGAGGGAGGTAGAACAGGCGTGCTTGGTCGCCCTGGACGCGCTGAGAGCAGGTGAGCAGTTACGCTCGGCCCGCTGTGTGAGCTACCTTCGTGAGTTCTCGGTGCGGCTCACGCCGACGGTCACCTCCGCGGAACTCGGCGACTTCTACGAGCAGGCAGCGGATTTCTCCCTGTGGCAGCAGGTGATGGCGGCTCAGTAGGGCTCCCAATCGCCTCGGTCGGCGTCGGTCCGCAACGCCCGGATCCGCTTGCGCACCTCGGCGGCGGCCCGCTCGTCCTGACCTGCCTTCTGGCTGAGCCAGGTGACCATGAGGAACTCTCGGACATCGCCCAGGATCTGGTAGCCGGGCCAGCGCATCACGTCGAAGCCGTAAGCCTGGGTGTAGGCGTCGTACTCCTGGGCGGTGTGCCAGCCGAAGCGTTCGTAGTAGATCGCGGTGAGGACGAGGTCCCACTCGCGAGGCCCAAGCGCGAAGCCGTCCAGATCGAGTAGCACCGGGCGGCCGGTACGGTCGCGAATGACGTTGCCCACGCTCGCATCCCCATGGATCACACCTTGGGGAAGCTCGAAACTCAGTGCCGCGTAGTCATCGCTGAGTTGAGCGAGCCGCTCGCGTAGGAACGAGGCGTCCTCGGAACTGAACCAGTCGTTGCCCGCGATCCGGCGTTCCACCCGCGAGAAGGGCTCCAGCCGGGGGAGCCGCAACCCCGCCGGTGCTTCCATCGTGTGGAGCCTGGTGAGCAGGGTGCCCAGTTCGGCGGGCGAGGCGTAGTTCTCGACCTCGGAAAGGGACTCCCAGAACGTGACGACGCGCTCGTCCACGGCGAGAGGCTGGTCGAAAGGGAGCGTACGCACGGCGGGGAAGCCCTCGATGGCCAGCCAGCGGGCTACCGCGACTTCCTTCTGAGCATCATCTATGTACGCCGCCGTCCGACCGATGCGCGCGACCACGGGTGAATCCAGGCGGTAGACCGCGTTCTCCCCGAGCCGGATCAACCGGGCGTTCGATGGATCGAGCCCGACTCGTGCGCATGCCCGCAGAAGCGTGGCCTTGGTGCTCTCAGGGGTGAAGGGAGATCCGGGGCGATCAGCGGGCGATACAGCCGTTTGACTCTCGGTCATGAACCGAACGCTATCCCCTGCGTCGGGAACCGGCTCCAGCCCCCACAACCCGAAGCTGTTCAGAACCTGGTTGCCTCACTCCTGCGCGCGCTGCGAACTCACATCAGCTGTATCGCCTTGGTGGGGAGGACCTGGTGCGGAGAGCCAGGAAGCCGGGATATTGATTAAATTCGTCACGGTTCTCGGGGATCGCACCTGAAAAATCGTGTGCGCCTCGGCAGTCGTTTACCGGTGAGACGGAGCGACTCAAAGCAGGCCACGTACGTGCCGGATGAATGTGAGCCAATCGCCTGGCTGGGGGTTTTTGTATCCGCTGCGCTCCATGGTCAGGGCCAGGGTTTTTCTGAGCGGGTGAGGCGACTGCATGATGGCTCCGTTGCGCTTCGCGAGTCTGAACATCTCCTGATCTGTGGGGAGTCGGCTGCTCTTCTGGCCGTTGCACCCCGCGTGTGTGGGAGCCAGGTTCCAGATCGCGTCCAGGTCGGGCGTCGTCCCCTTGCCGCCGGAAGGGAGAAGCCTCCTGAACGAGAGAGGGAACACATGGTCGACGGCGATGCTGTCGATGCCCAGCGTGATGAGGTCCGCGCAGATCAGGCAGAGGCCGCGCTGGAAGCCGATGACCGCGTCCGTGACGCCGGCGACCGATCGGCGGCGCTGTCGGTCGGTGATCTGCAGGGTGGTCATGTCCACGACGACACCCTCACGGATCAGGCTCTGGCCGATCCCGACGGCGAAGGACGTCTCCACGATGCTCCAGCGGGCTGACAGCTCGCCCCGTAGGGTCGGGGCCTGTTCCGACTGGGCGATGTCGCGGAGTTCCTTGCTCAGCCGGACGACCTGTTCGTGGGAGCGGCCGGTCACCTCGTAGAAGCGATGCGGCACCTCCGCTCCTTCGCCGCGCAGGTTGTGGAACTTCCGCATCACCATCCTGGGCATGGACTGGATGGCCGCAGCCAGCAGTTCTTCGGTGGGGCTTCCGAGCCTGAGCGATTCCGCGGCCTCTCGCTCGGCCACCGAGAGGAAATCCTTCTCTCCCCGTTCGCCCTTCTGGGATACCTGCGGTGCCTGGCCGAGATGCCGTACCAGCCCCATCGCGTACGGCACCGCCAGGTCCCGGAGCAGGATCTCCGACCGGCCTTCGGCGGCGGCGTCCAGGAGCGCGGAGCCGAGGGCGAACTTGTAGGTACGGGTGTTCGCCCCTACGAGTACGGCCATGCGCCACGAGGAGCGTGGGCTCTGTTCCCAATGAGAGAAATCCATCCGCCGCCACCCTTGGTGTGTATTTGCCGAAATACGGGCCATTTTCACCGCTCCTGTCGGGGAACGCGCACGACGGAGGAGCCCGGTAGTCTCTGGGCTTTCCGAAGGAAGCCGTACGTGCGCGAAGGGGCGGTCTGAGGTGGGGAAACTCGTGCGGGACAGGATTCCGGAGATCATTCGGGAGCATGGCGGGGAGCCGGTGGTGACCGTGCTCGGGGAGGTCGACTACCGCGAGGCGCTGCTGGAGAAGCTGTTCGAGGAGGCGGCGGAGCTGCGCGAGGCCGGGGTGACCGAGGTGGCGGAGGAGATCGCCGACGTGCTCGAAGTGCTGCGGGCCATCGCGAAGGTCCACGGGCACGAGTGGGCGGACATCGAGAAGGTCGCCGAGGTCAAACGAGTCGAGCGGGGGGCGTTCCTCGAACGCGTCTACCTCGAAGGATGACGGTAATCGGGGCAATCTATGGTCCTTCCTCCCGTCCCTAACGCGGCCCTCCGGAGTCCGGCGAATGATCAAAAATGGGTTGATCTTCTCGGTAGGGTGGACGCAGGTGCCGGTTCGAAACCGAGCCGTTCTGCGTGTGGGCTGTAGCGCAGTTGGCCGTCGCGCTTTCTCTGACAGGGGAAGAGGACGCTGGTTCGAATCCAGTCGGCCCCACCCCCGGGAGGATGACGTGGACTCCGAGACCGTCTGGACGGTCCTGCGAGCGCTTGGCGAGGCCAGGCGGCTCCCGCTGGACGATCCGGACCGCAGGTGGATCGCGCACGCGGCGCTCGCACTGGTCCGTGACGGGCAGCAGCGCCGCAGGCAGGAGCGTGATCATGCTGCGAAGGAGGCCGACGCCGCGGTGCTGGCGGCCACCGCGATGGGCAGTCCAGACCGGGTGATCGACGCTCCCATCTCGGAGAGAGCGGTGGGAGAGCCGGCCGGAGAGCTGCGCAGGGCGCGACGCTGCTACGTCTGCAAGGAGCACTTCACTCGGGTGGGCAGCCTGTATCACCTGCTCTGCCCCTCGTGCGCGGCCTTCAACGCGGCCCGTCGTGCGGCCCGTACCGACCTGTCGGGGCGGCGGGCGCTGGTCACCGGGGGGCGGACGAAGATAGGGCATCAGCTCGCGCTGAAGATGCTCCGTGACGGCGCCCACGTCACGGTGACCACCCGTTTTCCGGCCGACGCGGTCAGCAGGTTCGCGGCGGCCGGTGACTGGGGCGGGCGCCTGGAGGTCGTGGGGATCGATCTGTGCGATCCCCGGCAGGTCATCGCGCTCGGCGACCGGCTCCTGAGTGCCGGGGATCCGCTGGACATCCTGGTCAACAATGCCGCGCAGACCCTGCGCCGGCCGCCGTCGGCCTACGCCGCCCTGGTAGAGGGGGAGCGGGCCGGGCTTCCGCCGGGGGCGTCGACGGTGCCGGGGTTCATGCCGGGTCCTCCGGTGTCGCTCTCCGGTGACGGGAACGGTCTTCCGCTGCCGCCGCCAGGTGACGGGCTCCGGGATCTGTCGGGCCTTCCGGTGCCGTCAGGTGACGGGGCTTGGGATCTGCCAGGGCTTCCTGTATCCCCTTTCGGGGATGAGACCTGAGGTCTGCTGGTCTCGACTTCAGTGGACGAGGCCGAGCGACTGTCGGTCTCGCCTTCCGGGAATGTGAATCTGGGAGTGCCGGACGAGTCCGGTCTGCTGCCGGATATGTCGGCGGGTAACTCCTGGTCGGTGCGGATCGGTGAGGTGGACCCGGCCGAGCTGCTGGAGGTCCAGCTGGTCAACGCGGTCGCGCCGTTCCTGCTGATCGACCGGCTGCTGCCGTTGCTGCTCGCCGCGCCTTTCCCGCGCCGGTACATTGTGAACGTGTCGGCGGTGGAGGGACAGTTCGCGGTGACGAACAAGACCGGCCGTCACCCGCACACCAACATGGCCAAGGCCGGGCTGAACATGCTGACCCGTACCAGCGCCGCCGACCTGGCGCGGCAGGGTGTGTACATGTGCAGCGTGGACACCGGCTGGATCACCGACGAGAACCCGGTGCCGGTGCGGGAGTGGCTCGACCGCCGGACGCCGCTGGACGTCATCGACGGTGCCGCGCGGGTCTACGACCCGATCGTGCGCGGCGAGGCGGGCGACCCGGTGCACGGTGTCTTCCTCAAGGACTACGCGCAGGCACCGTGGTAGGCGGACCTCATGACCGGGATCGTACGGAGGTGTCTCTGGACGCGGGCGGGCTCGCGACGCTCGTTGGCCGGGTGCTGTCGCCGGAGGTGTCGGGCGGCTGTTCGTCAGTGGCAGTCCTCTCGGCCCGGCGGGTGCGGAGAGCCGGCGAGGCTGATCCCGGCGGATGGCTGCGGCGGGCCATGAAGCGGAGAGACAGGTAGGTTTCAGCCGGGTGGTGTCTCGCGCGCCCACCGGGGCGGCTCTCGCCTGGCGGCTTCGATCGCCGCGCGGGTGGGACGTCCGACCGAATCGGGGATCCGGTCGAGAGGGACACCGAGTGCCTCAGCCCAGAGGCCGCGCCAGGAGAGCCGACGGGCGGCCTTCCGCTCGGCGCGGTGACGGCGACGGTCGGCCTCCGCCCGGGCCGCGGACTCGTCCCGCAGCCACGGCGGGGTTTTCCGGAGCAGTCCCGCGACGTGGTCGGCCGCCCAACGGCCGCTTGCCGGGCGGAGCCGCCGGATCACGTCGGCGGGTATGCCGAACATCTCGGCCACGGACTCGTCGGACAGCCGGGAGGCCGCTCGGGCGGCCTGGTCGACGGCGGCTCGCTCGGCTCGGCGCCGCTGGGAGGCTTCTTCGACGGCACGCCGCTCCTCCGCGTGGACGGCTCGTCGCAACTCCACCTCCGCCCGCGCCCGCAGTAGCCAGGGAGGAGGTGAGGAGACCGCCTCGCGGAGGAGGGGAGCCAGTAGGTGACCGCCGAACTGGGGCAGCTCGGCTGGGATCATCTCAACGGGCACACCCAGCTCCCGTTCCGCGTCCCGGGGCGAGACCAGGAGACGCACGAGCTCCACTGATCTCGGGGTGAGTTCGGCGAGCATCACCTCCAGTTCGGCGCGAGAGAGGCGGGCATCCCGCAGGATCTCGGTGAGCGGTGGGACGCGGGGGTCCGCCATGCGGTGAAGGGGTCTGAGCGGTCCCGGCCAGACGCCGGCAGCGGCCATCAGTGCAGCGGTCCACAGGAGGACCCGCACGCCGTCCGCGTCGAGGGTGGGCTTGGTCGCCTCTATCTCCGCGCGGGCCGCGACGGCGCGTGCGAGGTTCAGCTTGCGGGTCTGGGCGGCCTTCCTGGCGGCCTCGGAGCGGGAGACCGCCCGCGCAGCGGCGCGTAGCTCGACGTCCGCGCGGACGTGGTCGGCCAGGACGTCCACGTCGGCGGCACGGTAGTAGCGAACGGTGAGGGTCTGGCCGTACTTCCGGATCTCCTCGGTGGCCACGGGTGCCAGACCGGCGGCGGCGATGATCCGTTTGAAGCGGTCGGCCGAGACGCCGAGCCTGGCCGACGCCTCGGTGATGGTGCAGCGGCGTTCCGCGGCGAGTAATTGCCGGAAGTGCTCGATGTCGGCTTCGGCCGCCCTGACGGAGACGGGATCGAAGGTCCGGTCGGGAAAGCGCCGGAGCAGGCCGGTCGTGACCGCGAGTTCGATCTCCCAGACGCTGAGCCCGAGCAACTGCCGGACCGCGTTCCTGCCCAGGCCCCGTGCCATGGCCACACCTCCCGTGTCGGACGCCAGTGTGCCGGGCCGCTACGACATTTCAGCGAGTCGTTATCTCGCGGCGGAGAGTAACCGAGACGTCGTCGTGGTTGTCGCAGACGTCATCGCCCTGTAGACCGCCGTCTTTTGGAATCCAGGGGACGGCACGTCATACGGATCTTCCCGGGTGCCGCCGGTTCTGGGTCGGTTGAATCCACCGATTCTCGCGCCGACGGGCGAGGCAGGTCAGCCGATTAGCAGCCACACCGTTGCTCGCAGGGGGCCGAGGCCAAGGCGTATCCGCTCGATCAAGCCGAGGCCGCCGCCCGCAGGGCCGATACCAGCAGGTAGCCCGGGTATCCTCGCAGCCGAGGATAGGCGCTTGTGTGGTAGCAGCTCCAGTAGCTGATCACCCGCTGTTCCGTCACTGTCAGGAAGTCCGGATTGTCGGCGAAGAATCGCCCGTAGGCGGCGTGGACGGCGGAGCCGGGCCGGTCGAGATCATCAAGCGCGCGGTGGACATCCTCCACGATCTCCACGACGTACTCTCCGACCAGTCGCGTCACGTACGGGATGACCCATGGTTCCAGTGAGCCGACGATCTGAGCGAGGTGGCGCTGCCGGACGAACCCGTCGTGGTGACGGGTGTAGAGGCAGTGCAGGATCACCCGCTGGACGGGGGACAGCGCACTGAGCGCCTCGGAGGTGGGTTCGGGATGGTAGATCCGCTCGGGAACGGTGACGCGGTCCTCGCCGACGGTCACCTCAAAGGACGTCGCCGGGCAGTGTCCGGCGATCGGCATGACCCCGACAGCAGTGCGAACGTCGTCGGCCAGTGCGAAGGGGAAGGCGCACGTGAGGGATTCGTTGAGCCCGCTGGCCGGTTCCGGCTGCCGCGGCTCGGCGCTGGCTCGCCACCGATAGTGGGCGTCGGGGAGGTTCTCCTCGTTGTCGCTGCCGTCTCCCAGCGCCACCAGGGTGAAGCCGTGCCGTTCGTAGAAGCGGCGGGCGCCGGTGTTCTGCTGGAACACGTGCAGGTTGAGCAGGCTGGGCCGTGCCTTCCTGGCCTGGGCGAGCAGGGCTGAGCCGATGCCGTGGCCCTGGGCCTCCGGCGCGACGTACAGGTGTTCCAGCCACTGGTCGTCCAGTGCGGCGAATCCGGCGACCTGGCCGTGTAGTTCGGCCACCCATGTCTCGTGGCGGGCGACCACGACCCCGGCGATCCAGGCCCGGGTCTCCTCGTCGGTGTGCAGCCGCGGCAGGTAGGTCATCTGGCCACGCGCGGCCAGGAAGACGTCCGCGATCCGCTCCGCGTCTCCGCGCCATGCCCGGCGTACGAGCGGTAGCGCGTCGTGTGTCACGAGTTCGACCATTTTGTGCAGCCGAAGGAAATAGGTGAACGCCTCGGAGAAGGACAGGGGGAGCCGAGCCGTACGGCACGCAGGTCAGCCAGGCAGGACCGCAGGATGTCCCGATGGTCGGGATGCAGGGCTCCGCCCCGGCGCAGGTAGGTCCATACGCAGCCCGCGACGGTCAAGTCCAGCATGGCCAGATCGGCCTTGTCCGCGGGCGGTACCTCCGGGAAGGGCAGCCGCTCGTACTGGGTCCACAGGGTTTGCACCGTTTGGTGCATCGCCTCGTGCGCGTCCGGGCCTGGCCAGCGCCAGCCGTGCCGGTAACGGTGCTCGTCGGCGGATACGGTGCGGCGATCGTGTTTTTCCACCGTACGGCGCAGCGTGAACGCCGCCATCTCCGCCAGCCGGGCTTCCCGGCTGGTCTCCAGGATGTCCAGCGCGCGGAGCAGGGCGGTCTCGTCCGTCCGTATCCGTCCGGCGCGGCTGGTGATGTAGTCCCAGGTCGCGTGGTATTCAACGGGCATGTAACGCTCGACCGCGCATCTGAGGGAGGTGTAGCGCAGGCCGTACGGCAGATCCTGATTCCGGACCCGGCGCGCGTAGGTACCGAAGCTCATGATGCCGCTCGGACGACTCTGCGGGCGTTCACCTTCTCGGGCACCGTCATACAGTGCCATGTTCGGATATGAACGGGCCATCGGATATTGCGGCACCCTTTGCTGTCAGCCCAGGCCGAGCGTTTGGTGTGGCCGTAGGGCGTGGGCGCGCAACGCGGCCTTGGCGGCGGCGGTGCCCTGCGGCGTGAGTGCGAACGGTGCGCCGAGCGGGCGCGTGGGGTGATGGCAGTCGAGTGCCCACAGCCGGTGGCGCATGGACACTCGTTCGTCGAGGACCGGTTGGGCGAGGCCACCGTGGGTGCCCTATTCCTGGCCGAGGACCTCAACCATGTTCCGATCGAAATCCTCGGCGCTCATGGGGCCGTGGGCGATCACGGTCGTGACCGTGGTGTCCCGGTGTCGATAGTCTCGTCGCGGGAAAATCGGTCGCCGGGCCGGGCGGTCTGCTTCTACGCTCGATAACCATGACCGTCGAGTGGGCCCCGCTGGGCAAGGACGATGTCGGGGCGTGGGCGGAGTTGCTGGTGGCGATCGATGCGGTGGATCAGGTCGGGGGGAGAGAGTCCGCGGACGACCTCGCCGAGGAACTCGTCAATCCGCTGCTCGATCCCGTCGAGGGCACGCTGGGGGCGTGGGAGTCCGGCCGGCTGGTCGCGTACGGGGTGACCATGGCTCGGGCCGCGGCCGAGCCGGTGCATCGGATGAGCCTGTGGGGCGGGGTGCATCCGGAGTATCGGCGCCGGGGGCTGGGGGGTCACCTGCTGGAGTGGGCGATCGGCAACACCCCGGCGCTGCACGAGCGGCGGTTCCCCGGGCAGCCGCTCGAACTCCACGTCGAGGTGGACACCCGCAACGAGGGGTTGCAGGCACTGGTTGCCAAGGCCGGGATGGAGCCGGCCCGGTGGTTCTACGGGATGGCCCTCGACCTGGGCGCCGAGCTGCCGGAGGTCTCGCCGCCGGATGGGCTCCAGATCGTCACCTACCGGGATGACCTGGAGGACGCCGTCCGGGAGGTGCGTAACCGCTCGTTCGTCGACCACTGGGGGAGTGTCCAGCACACCCCGGAGTCCTGGTGGAACACCATCGTCGGGGTGAAGGTGTTCCGGCCCGAGGGGTCCTTCGTCGCGCTGGACGCGTCGGGGGAGAGCGTGGGCGTGCTGCTCACCCACTATTTCGAGGCCGACACCGAGGCGACCGGGGTCCGCGAGGCGTGGATCCAGATCATCGGCACCCTGCGCGAGTGGCGGGGCCGGGGGGTGGCGAGCGCGCTGCTCGCGCACGCGCTGCGCGAGTTCCGCGTGCAGGGGTACGACAAGGCCGGCCTGGGGGTGGACGCGGACAACCCGACCGGGGCTCTCGGCATCTACACCCGCGCAGGGTTCGAGGTAGCGCACCGTACGGTCGTCTACGGGCTCCCGCTGGTTTCCTAGTGCGAGGTTCTTCATCGGAAGCGCAGATCCACACCGGTCCAGGAGGCCGGGGAGGCCGCCCTGACAGCCTCAGGCTCTCGGCCGCTCGCGCCCTCCGTTGAGGAACGGAGCGTCAGGTGGCCCCGCGGCGGGGAGCAGGCGTTCCGGCCAGGAAAAGCCCGGTCAAGGTTCGGAGACACCCCACCGGGAGGTCACTCACAGGGGAGACCGAGTTGGGTGTGCAACTCTGACTGATCGAAGTAGAGGCGCAGGCTCACGATGAGCCCGTTCTCAATCGTGCAGATGTAGCAGCAGCGTAGCGATATGGGGCGACCCGACGCCGTGATCACCTGCCCATCGGGCAACATGTACGGTCCCGTATGGGTGCCCACCATCAACAGTTCGTCAATCGCCACATCATCGACGTCAAACGACTCCACGACCACTGCGTGAACGTCCGGGAAGGCCTCCCAGAACTGTCTTAGGTATGAGGCGAGTTCTTCGTGCCCCTGGGACAGGCCTTCCGGGCTGACGGTCACCCCGATCGGACTGACGGTGCGCAGCAGCGCGTTCATGTCATGGGCGTTGAACGCGGCGGTGTACCTGTCGCGCACTTCCCGGGCATCGGTCATGGTGTTGCCCCCTCGCCGCGAGTGGATGCATACGACGCGGCTTTTTCTCCTCCGGCCGGCCACCTCTTAACGGAAGCCTGCTGTGTAGATTGCCGCGATGACCGGGGCGAACACCTCAGTGGAGGGCGCGAACGCGCGGCCGAGAACCTGAGGCTGTCAGGCCGGCCTCCCCAGCCTCCTGGGCCGCGGAGGGAGGCCCGCAGCCCGTCGGGACTGCGGGCGCCTTTCCTTCCGTCAGGGGCGAGCCGGTCACGGACGGGCGGCCAGGGCCGCGCGGGTGGCCGCGTAGGTGTCGACCATGCCCGCGCCCAGCGAACTCCAGATCCCGCATCCTTGCGGGTCGGCGGCTTTGGCGACCCCGAGGGGGTGGGCGCTCCGGCGCAGGATCTGCTCGGTGCGTTCTATATCGCCGGCCAGGCGGGGGTTGGCAGACCACATCAGAGCGACCACGCCCGACACATGGGGGACCGCCATAGAGGTGCCGTCGGCGGCGCCGTACCCACCGCCGGGCATGGCAGACGGCACCCCCACCGCTGGCGCCGCGATGTCCGGTGTGCCCGCCGGCCCCCCGTCCACGGGTGTGCCGGTGGCCCCCCGGGGGCCGCGGTTGGCGAACGCGGCGACCTGTCCGGCGCGGTCCACCCCACCAACGGTGAGCACGTCGGTGTAGCGAGCGGGGGCGTTGACGATGCTCGCGCAGCGCGGCCCGGTGTTGCCCGCAGAGGTGACGAAGAACAGTCCGGCCGCCCGGAGCGCGGCGGTCGCGGGCGCGAGCGCGCCAGGATCGCAGCCGTCCAAGGCGGTGCAGTGCCAAGAGTTGTTGAGCACGTGCGGCGCCCGCTCGGGCCGGCCATCGCGCCACGGGTCGCCGCCGGGCGGGAAGGGGGCCAGCATGAACTGCAGGCATCCCACGAAGGCCGCCGGGTTGCTCAGGTTTCGGTTTCCGGTCACGCAGCCCATCCAACTCGCGCCCGGCGCCACGCCCGTCCCGGTACGGCCGACTGCGGTGCCGGTTACGTGCGTGCCGTGGGAAGCGTGATCTGTCGGCGAGCGAGTGGCCTCCCATGGGTCGTACCAGGAGTCGTCGCCGCCGCGGAAGCCATCGCGCAGCGCCGGATGCCTGCCGTCCACGCCGGTGTCGGACACTCCGACCACCACGCCCTTTCCCGTGACGCCCAACTCCCTCCACACCCGCTCCGCGCCGATCATGGTGATGTTCCACGTCGGTCCCGCGGGTTGCGGGAGATCGCCACGCCGGGGCGGAGCAGGTTCGGGCAGCGGCCGCGGCCAGGGGCTGAGGAGTATCCGGTCCACGTCCGCGCGACCGGCCAGCATCGCGCCCACCAGTGGGCCGCCATCGACCTCGACCGCGTTGACCAGGTAATAGGGAGTGTGGGGGATTCGGTATCTGTCCAGGCCCCGCCTGAGGTCCGCCTGCGTGCGAGCGGCTGTGTCGACCAGCCTGCGATAGGTGGCCCGCACCCGTTCGGTTCGGTCGGCGACCGTAGCCAGGCCGGTCAGATCCGCCTGCTCTCGCATGATCACGAACAGGCGGTCGCCGTGTAGCCCCGGCTGCCCGGTGATCATGTGCACTCCGGCCGCGACCAGCACCGAAAGCCCGGCCACCACCGTTTTGCCCACCCGCCACCACCGTGGCTCGGCACCGACGGCGAACCTGCCGCCGCCTGCGGCCACCGCCAACACCACCCCGGTAATGAGCGCCGCGATCAGGGACCATCGCGCGGCGAGCAGCCCCCAGTGACCGGCGTCATACTCTCCCAGCAGCAGACTCAGCTGGTCGGGGGCGACGAACGCCAGCGGCCCGAACGACCCGGCTCCCAACAACAGCGCCCGTGGCAGCGAGCCGAAGAGCACGACCGCGGCCAATCCCAGCGCGGGCAGGGCAGTCATCATCAGCAATTGGCTGCCCGCTGGTGCCGCCCCGGCTCCCACGACCAATAGCACGACTGCGGCCACCAATCCGCCCCTCGCCAGCCGCATGCGTCCAGCCGAAGCCCCGGCGCCACGACGGCGTCACCGGACGCCCGCGCCAGGATGCGCGCGGCCAATGCGCCGACAGCCACCGCGGCCACCGCCGCCGACAAGGTCAGCAGGGGCCCGCCGAGTGCACCGAGCCACAGCCATGGCAGCAGCGTCACCGCCGCGACCACCACCGCCACCGGCACTTCCCGCCGCCACTGCGACGGCACTGTGCGCATGCCACGCGTGATGATCGCGTTCAGCGTTGTGGCGGCAAGCGCGAGCAGGACCATGTACGGCCTCATCGTGGGGAACGGCCCGTACGGCCCCCAGAACTCCCAGAGCCGCCGACGACCACGCCCACGCCCGGCCTGCTGACCGAGTCTCGGGAGCTTTCGAGCGCAGGGCGAGAGCCATGGCGGGAAGGAGAACCAGAAGCGCGTTCGCCGCCGAGACCAGTGGCCAGGCAGCGGACGGCCAGGCCAGCTCTTGACCCTGCGCCTCCTGCTCCGCCAGCCACGCGGTGCGCTGGATCATGACCGTGACGCCAACAGACCACAGCCCGACGAGGGCGGCGGGGAGGGCGGATGTCAGGTGTCGGATTTCGGGGTCGGCATGTGGCACTCGATCACCATAGGAACCACGACGACTCGGGTGACATGAGCCAGGTACCCGGGAAAACGGTGGGGCTGGCACCACCTTTTAGGACTTCTTAATCGCATGGCCTTGCCTTTCGGGTCGGTGGTTCCCCAAGGTCTGCGGAATTTAACCTCATATGGGCTGGTGGCAACCAGGGTTCCGGCGAGGGCCCGTCAGTGCCTGTGCTTCCTGCCGCGGCCCTGGGGGCGGCCCCGCGCGCCGGGTGCGGGGCTTGGCACGAGGCGGAGCCAGCCGCTTTGGGCCAGCATCGGCTCGTACACCAGTGCGCGCAGCTCCTCCAGGGCCGCTCGCGCGGGATGCCCCGAATCCAGCACCTCCGCGACGAACTCGGGCGCGTCCCTACCCACCGACTCGCGGAGTTGCTCCATGACGGCCTCGGGGCCGCCCAGCTCCAGCAGGTTGATCAATCCCTCGGCGAGTAGCAGTGAGTACTCGTCGGTGCTGAGATCCTCGGGGCGCAGCTCTCCGGTCTCCAGGAGGGCGGTCAGGACGACGGGCCCCAGCATCGGATCACGCCGGAGCCCCGCCCGCATCGACCGGCCGCCGGGGAGCGTCTCCGCCAGGGTGGGGAGCATGGCGGAGGCGCGGGTACGGAAGGGGCAGGCGCGTACGGCGTCCAGAAGCGGCTCGACGTCACCTCCGTGCGTCGCCAGCCAGCCTTCGAGCTCGGCCGCCGCGGTCTCCTGGGTGTAGTGCTGGGCGAGCACCCCCAGCAGTTCGGCCGCCGTGGCGTCCGCCAGTTCCCCGAGCAGCGGGGCATCCCGCCCGTCGGCGAGCAACCGCTCCCGTACGGCTCGGGTGCCCAGGGGCGTCAGCCGTACCAGCGGGCCCGGCTCCGCCAGGCGCGGCAGGAGCCGGGCGCGTGCCTCGGGCGGCAACGGCAGGTCGTCCTCGGTGAGCTCGCCGAACTCGCCGAGTACGCCGGGACGCAGGTCGCTGGAGTACAGCTCGTCGGGCACGCCGTGGCTCGGCTCGACGGCACCGAGGCCGGCGAGGGTGTCGAACACCGCGAGCAGGTCCCTCTCGGCCCGGCGGCGCCAGAGGTCCTGACGGAAGCCGTCCTCCTCGGGATCGAGCAGGAAGTACTCCTGGCAGGCCAGCCATACGGTCTCCTGCAGCCGGGCCACGGGGATCGGGATCGGGATCGGGATCGGGAGGCTGTACATCGTGTTCAGCACGTCGGGCAGCAGCAGGTCGAACGCCGTGGCGAGCATCGAGGAGGCGGCCCACCCGTAGGCGGGCGTGCAGATCTCGGTGCCCAGCTCGAAGACCGCCTCGAACGCGCGCCGCCACAGCGCCTCCGGGTCACGCAGGAGGGGGGCGGCCTTGGCCACCGGGACCAGGTGGCCCTTGCGCACTCGCACCAGGCCGGTCTTCTTCGCCCACGCCAGCAGGAGGTTCACCCGGGGCAGCTCGGCGGAGCTGCGTACCCGCAGATCCTGCTCCCCGGTGCCCAGCAGCGCCGCCAGCTCGCGGGCGTCGGCCAGCCGCAGGTTGCCGGTCTTGGTGAGGGGCCGCCCGCCCGTCCCCACCCAGCCGGTCAGGGCGGTCAGCTGCCGTATGACCTCGCTTTGGGCGGCCTCGGCGGCGAGTTCGGCGGCGGGAGGGAGGGCGACGGGGGATTGGGGGAAGGCCCGCTCGTCGTCGGGTCCGGCACCGGCGAACTCGGCCTCAAGAAGCTTGTCGAGTATGTCGGCGTCGAACCGTATCCGGCCCGTGTCGACATCGCGCTGGAATCTGGCCACGGCCCTTTCGTCGTCGAGGACGATGCCGTTGTCGAGGGCGGCCTGCGCCCAGAACTTCCCGATGCCCTGCCGGGCGGGGTCGGCCAGCGCCGCCGGGTACTCCGCCGCGGCCTCGGCCACGGCCGCCTCCAGCTCCGCCGGGGAGGCGCCCCGGGGGTCACGCAGGCCGGACGCGGCGAGGTAGCGCAGGAGCGTCAGCAGGCTTTCCGGCGCGGTGGCGAGGACATCCGGCTCGGCCGCGAGGTGCCGGGGAATCCATTCCAGCAGGAAACGCCGCACCTGTCGCGCGTCCCAGCAGGCCAGCCGCCCGTCGCGGCTGCGGTGCCGCGCGTCCAGAGCCGCCGCCAGCATCGCCCCGTCGGCCCGCATGCCGTGCTCATCCGCCCAGGCGAGGCAGCGGCGGGCCAGCAGGTCCTTCGCCGACTCGAACTCCTCGGCCTCCTCCGGATCGAAATACGTCCGCATCATGAATCCCCGTACTCATGTGTCGTGACCAGGCCGAGTCGCTCTTTCCCGCCGGGACGGTGTGCGCAGGTCGGCCTCGGCGCGCGGGATCCATCGTGCCATCATCATCACTGACAGTGAGGGATCCAACGGAGCCTGCCCGGGTGGCCGGTATGGGGCGCCGCAGCGGCCGCCGTCCCCCCGTCTCCCAGGAGAGGAGCCGGGCGGCGTTGACGCTCCGCGTGTGGAAGCTTGACCGCCGGACAGGGCCGATGCCCGCCTTCTCGCTGGATCGCCCACATGCTCGGCGCGTGGGCGGGGGAGTCAGCCGGGACGCTCGTCGGGACGTCGGGCGAGTGCCAACGGCGCGTGCCGACGACGGCATAGATTGTCCGCATGATCAGCGCGTGGGCGGTGGAGGCGGTCGCCGTACTGGCCGCGGAGATGGAGCGGACGCCTGTCACGCCGCTGCGCCGGTTCCCGTTGCCCGCCGGGTGGGAGGTGCGGCTGTGGATGAAGGACGAGTCGGCGCAGCCGACGGGGAGTCTCAAACACCGGCTGGCGCGTGCCCTGTTCCGCCAGGCGATCGCCTCGGGCCGGATCGCGGAGGGCACCACGGTGGTGGAGGCCACCGGGGGTGCGATGGCGGTCGCCCAGGCCTACTTCGCCCGGTTGCTCGGCCTGCCGTACGTCGCGGTGATGCCCAGGAGGTCCTCGGGGGAGGGCGTCGAACGGCTGGGCGGGACGTGCCGGTTCGTCGATCCGCCCCTGGCCATCTACGGCGAGGCCAGGGAACTGGCCGATCAGGTCGGTGGCCACTACCTGGACCACTACGTCTCGGCCGCGACCGTCGACTGGCACGGGGGGAGTCTGGCCGAGGAGCTGTTCGGGCAGGTGGGGGAGTGCCCGCACTGGGTGGTCGTCGGCGCGGGCACCGGCGTCACCTCCGCCGCCGTCGGCCGTCACCTGCGTGCCCATGAGCTGCCGGGTCGACTGGCCGTGGTCGATCCGGAGAACTCCGCCTACTTCCCGGGCTGGGTGAGCGGCGCCGCCGACTACGGCACCGGGATGCCGTCCCGGATCGAGGGGATCGGCCGGCCGAGGATGGAGCCGGGGTTCGTCCCCGATCTCGTCGACCTGGTGGTGCCGGTGCCGGACGCCGCCAGTGTGGCCGCCGCCCGCCGGGTGCGCCGGGAGACCGGGCTGACGGTCGGCGGTGCCACGGGCACGAACCTGTGGGGTGCGCTGGAACTCGTCACGCGGATGCGCGCCCAGGGTGTCCGGGGCGACGTGGTGACCGTGATCGGCGACGCCGGCGCGCGCCACCTGCGGACCTGCCACGACGATGGCTGGGCGGAGGACAGGGGGCTGGACTGGCGGCCGTACGCGGCGCGGCTGGAAGGCCTGCTCGATCATGGGGAGTGCTGGACGACTTCGTGAGACACGAGGGTGGGACGTCCCGCACCCGACTGTGCGGGACGTTCCACCGTTGAGCGCGGGTGAGCTCCTACCGGGAGGCGCTCACCCGCGTTCTCCCCGTCAGTGGCCGTGGTTGTGCTCGTACATGCCCTTTTCCGGGATGGTGCTGGAGACCACGGCTTCGTAGGACTTGCCGCGGGGGTTGGGGCGGGGGTCGACGAGGCCGGCGCACTGGCCGCTGCCGGTGATCTGGTTGGACACCCCGGCGTTGGACGGCGCGGGCGTGTTGCCGCCGCAGGCGAGCGCGCCGCGGACGCTGGTGCCCGCCATCACGAGCGCGTCGACGGTGGTGTTGTTGTTCAGCACCGCCGCGCCCCTGAGGTCGGAGCCGGCGACGATCAGCTGGCCGGTGGTGCCGGAGACGGTGACCGCGCCGTTGATCCGCGCCTTGAGCAGGTGCACCTCGGCGGCGGCGGACGAGGTGACCGCTCCGTTGATCGTGCCGCCGGTCACCACCAGGGACGCGCCGGCGGAGACGGTCACCCCGCCGTTGATCCGGGCGTCGTTCAGGCAGGTGACGCCGGAGCGGACAACGAGCGTCCCGTTCCTGGTGCCGGTGACCGTGGTGGTGCAGGCGGGCGGCGCCGCGAGGGTGGTGACCGTGAAGCTCCTGGCCGTGCCGTGGTTGCCGCTGGGGTCGATCGAGCGGTACTCGACGGTGTGCCTGCCGCGTGGCAGCTTGCCGAACGTGAGGCTGTCGATGACGGTGCCGCTCTCGCTGAACGTCCACGGCAGGTCGGCGGAGGTCGGCCAGCCGAAGTAGTTGAACCAGCCGTCGCCGTCCACCCGGGACTCGCTCACCACGTACCCGTCCTGGTCGTCGTCGCCGGTGAGCCTCATGGTGAAGGGGCCGTTGTAGACGTGGGTGTCGCCGGAGGTGACCAGCGGCTCGGAGAGCTGGTAGCCGGTGGTGGGCGGCGTGTTGTCGACGGTCCAGGACCGGGTGTCGCCGCCGGAGGTGGCGGTGAGGGTGTGGTTGCCGGGGGTGAGCGTGAGCGCGCCCAGATCCAGGTCCCCGTCGCTCTCGTCGAGCCGCGCGCCGTCCAGCGTCCAGGTGACGGCGGGGACGCTGTCGTCGGGGTGGGTGGTCTCGACGTAGACCACCTCGTCGTGGCCGACGGCCTGGTTGGTGGGCGTGGAGGAGAGCAGACCGGCGCCGACCGCGGTGGGGACGGTGGTCACGGTCGTGTCCACGGTCCAGGTGCGGGTCGCGGTGAGGGCACCGGAGCGGATGGCCGGGTCCCGTACGAAGCCGGTCGGGTCGGCGACGGTCGCCTTCACCGTGTGCGTGCCGGCCGGCAGGTTCAGTGTGCGGAGGTCGAGCGCGGTGCCCTCACCCGGCAGTTCGGTGCCGTCGACGCTCCAGGTGGTGGTCAGCGAGTGGCTGTTGGGGTGCAGCGGTTCCACCCAGAGCACCCGGTCGGCGCCGACCGGCGACGTGGTGGGCGTGCCGTCCTGGATGAGGCCGACCTTGGCGGAGATCTTCTGGGTCATGACCTCACGGCTGACCTGGTCGTAGTAGTAGCCCAGCGTCCTCATGATGGAGTGCTCGCTGGGCCGCCAGACGCCTTTGCCGAAGTACAGGCCGCCCTCGTGGCGGCTGATGGTGCCGCCCGCCTCGCTCGGCTCGCCCAGCCAGCGCCACCACTTCTTCCGCTGGTCGGCGATCTGCTGCTCGGTCAGCAGGGTGTGGTGTACGGAGCCTGGCTCGGCCCCGGCGTAGGTGCCGCCCTCCACGCCGCGCGTGTAGTAGGTGTACTCGTCCTGCAGGCCGCCCAGCGAGTGGCCGATCTCGTGCGGCGCGATGAGGGCCGACATCGAGTTGTGGCCGGAGGAGGTGGCGTAGGCGCCGCCCGCTCCGCCGTAGGTTCCGCTGTTGCCCAGGGCCAGGATCTGCCGGTTGGCGCTGCTGGTCCCGGCCACCAGGTTGGCGTACGTGTTGGCCGCCGAGTTGCTCATGGTGATCAGCCGCTGGACGCTGGCGGGGTTGCAGCCACCCCAGAAGGCCATGCTCAGCGGGGTGTTCTTCTTGCCGGAGGCCAGGTCGGGGTCACAGCCGATGCCGGACTCGCCGGAGACGATGTCCACCCGGTAGACGTTGAAGTAGTTGCGGTAGGACTTGTACGGCTCGATGGACCACATCACGTTGAGCTGCTGATCGGTGTCGGCGGCGAACGTGGACTGCTCGTTCTCGGTGTAGCCGTCGCCCATGATGATCAGATTGAACCGCTTGGCCGGGGCTCCGGTGACCTGGAGCGGCACCACGGTGGCGCTGCCGACGGCGGCGTCGGCGGCGTTGGCGGGGGCTACCGGAGTGAGCAGGGCGGCGGTCATCGAGACGGCCGCCAAGGCGGTGAGCGGCCTGGTGATACGCATGGTGGGGGGAACCTCCAGGGGGTGGTCGGGGCGGCCCCGCACGGTCGTGCGTCGGCGCCCCGGGCATTCATTTCAAACAGGGATTCATGGGCTCATTTGGTGGAGCAGCGGGCGCTCGCCCAAGGCGCCCGGGGACCGGTGCGGACCTCGATCCCGGTATGGCCGCGGGCCGGCCGTAGCGGGAGGGGAGGTCAGCGCTCCCCGCGAGGGGGGAGCATGTCGTCGTCGGGGAGGGACGGCACAGCGCGGCTGTTGACGGTGATGCTGTCGGACACCCCGGCCCAGCGCCTGAGCGTCGCCGTCGCCGCGTCACGCTCGGCCGGGCTCAGCTGGGAGATGTTCGCGCTGTGGTTGGCGCCGGGGGCGACGTACAGATGGGAGTCGTTCCGGCTGGGGGTGAACCGCTCCGCGCTCCACGGGTCGTTCTCGCCGTAGATGAACATCATCTGGCTCGCGTCCTTGCGCACCCAGTGGTCCACGTCGAGCATCGGCTTCGGGTCGTGCCCGGTGCGCAGTTCGGCGGGGAGCACCGAGTTGGGCTGGTAAAGCTTGGGGTATCTGGCCACGCCGCGCAGGTGCGCGAACTTCAGGTCGGGCCAGCCGAGCTGGCTCGCCGCCTGGTAGTAGTACGGGGCGTAGTAGTTGAGGCCCTGGTCGGTGTAGAAGGAGAAGCCCGCGATGTCGTCGATCCACGTGTAGATCTCGTCATCGGAGGCGGTGGCGGCCGGCACCTTCGCGCAGTCGGACACCTTGGCGTACTGCCAGAACGCCCAGACCGTGTCGAGGACCGTCATCTCGAACGACCGGTCGGCGGTGCCCAGGGTCTTCTCGAAGGTGATCCCGTCGCGCGCGGCGGTCTCCACCAGCTTCGGAACCAGCCGCTCGCGCCGCTTGAGCGCCTCGATCTGCACGTTGTTCAGCGCGGTACGGCAGGCCCGGTCGGCCACGTTCGCGAAGAAGTCGTCGTAGGTGTGGTCGGACGGGTTGACCCGGTCGTTCGGCGCGACGTAGGCCACCACGCCGTCCACGTCACCGGGGTAGAACCGCCGGTGGTAGACCGAGGTCATGCCGCCCTTGCTCGCGCCGGTCTGGATCCACTTCCCCGAGTAGACCGTCTTGAGCGCCTCGACGATCCGGTGCTCGTCGCTGGCCTCCTGCCAGATGTCGAGCTTTCTCCAGTCCGCCGGGTCCGGGCGGGAGTTCCGGAAGAAGCGGTGCTCCACCGAGACCTGGTTGGCGCCGAGCAGCCGGGTCGGCTCGGTCTGGGAGGCGCCGGGGTTGACCGGCAGGCCGTACCCGCCGGTGTGCAGCACGACCGGCGCGTCGGCGGACCGGTGCAGCAGGGTGAATCGCTGCTCGTACGTGCCCTTGCCCGGATGGCGGTGGTCGATCGGCTGGGTGAGGCGCAGGACGAAGAACCGGTAGCCGGTCGGCCGGGTCTCCGAGACCACGGTCAGCCCGGGGATGGCGGTGAGCTTGCCGAGGAGTTCGTCCTCGACCGCCGCGGCGGGGGACGCGAGGCCGGGTTCCGCCGCCGCGGCGGGGGTGACCCCGGCCGCGCCGATCGAGCCGGCGGTGAGGACCGCCAGCATGAGGGCGGGAAGTACGCGCACTGATATGTCTCCTTCTGGCACACGAAGTGTCGAAGGAGGCTATCGATCATGCTTTGTCCGTGGTAGTCCTGATTTCCATAATTCCAGTGTTATGGGAGTGTCTGTAGTGGTTGGTCTGGAATGCCGACGCGCCGCCGGCTCAGGGCGTCGGGAAGGCCGGTCATGACTTCGCGTACAGGGCCTGCCAGTAGTAGCTCCACGGGGTCCCCCAGCCGTCCGCGACGAGTCGCCAGTCGTCGCCGGGCTGGTACACCTCGACGAAACGCTTGGACTGCGCCTGGACCGCCTCGCTGTCGTGCACGTCGATGATCTCGCGGAGCAGGCCGGATTGGAGGGCCTGCTGGACCACGGCCTGCCCCTCGTAGTGTCCGTCCAGGTCCGGGTCCAGGTACTTGCCGACCGGGTTCTTCGTGTAGGAGTGCGTGGCGATGCCGTCGATGAGGGAGAGGTAGTTCCTGACCGTGTCCGCGGGCATCTCGGCGAACGAGTCGATGTTGACGCACAGGTCGAAGGGCTCGCCGCCGGAGAGGTCCTCCACCTCGTCGATGCCCAGGAACCTGATCTTCTCGAACTGCTCGTCGGTCAGCACGGCGCGCAGATACTCGCGGGAGAGCTTCAGGCAGTTCTCCAGGTCGATGATGTGGTATTCCGCGACATCGTGGTTCGACAGGATGGTGTGGCAGGACCGGCCGTACCCGGCGCCGATCTCCAGGATCCGCGCGCCGTCCATTTTCACGGACCGTGCCATGAAATCGAGCTCAAGAACCGCCTGCAGATAGTCCAGGCAGATCGACTCACCCTTCAGGGTGACCGCGATGGGCTCTCCCAGCTGGCGGTTCCTGATCCGGAGCATGCGCTCCCAGTTCTCCGGTGACAATTGGAGGCCAAGGTTGTGGATGAGCGTCTTCAGATATCTCCGGCCGTTGACCTCGGGGTTCCAGAGCGCGATCTTGTAGTTCACCCGGCTGGATTTGAAACGGCTCAGATCGGGGGTCTCGTCCAGGGCGAGATTGTTCTCGTTAATGTGCGCCCACTGAGGACTCTGGCCATATTTATGACTCATTTGTCTGCTCTTTCCTGGAGCTCGGCGATTCAAGGTCCGCAAGGCGCCGCACCCATGTCCGCACGAGTATCGCGCACCGAACCGGCTCGCGCCTAGATCACTTCTCCGGCTCTCCCGGGGTCCGGAACCCCGGCACGCGGCGGCCCTCCGGGGTGGGCGGCGCCGGGTCCCGGCGTTGATCGCGGGCATGATCGTGACAGGGGGTTAATGGCGGTGCCGCCGAATGTCCAGGTCAGCACGGGGGCGTTACCCGCGGGACAACAAGATGTACTCACAGTTCCACAGGTTGTTGTCAAAAAATTTATCCAATTGTGACATACCAACTATAAGATCACGTTTCATGATCATGAATCTCCCCGTACCGGACGGACCGTCGGCTTGGCCGTGGCGTGGGGCTCCGGGCGTCGCGGCGCCGGACGGGAGGTTACCCGCGGTTGCCCGCTGACACGGTGGGTCTCGGTGAGCTAGGAATGATGTCACTGAACGAGACGCTCGCCGACCGGTTCGGAACGTGAAGGAATTCGGGATTGTCGATGCTTTTGCCGTTGGGTCAACGGATTTACCGTGGCGCCGGACCCGATGAAACCGCCAGTTTTCCACGAATAGCAGGCCGCCCGCTCCGCCCTCTCACCACAGCCCCGTCGAGAACGACCCCTGTCTGAGAATTCCATGAAGTGGGGGAGTGGTTCACTCTGCCGCTGCGCAGGACCCGGGTCGCCAGACTAAACGAGGATGTAGTAAATGCTGGCATCGCAGCATCGCAGCGTACTTGATGTCCTGAAGGGATTGCTCGCCGAGAGCAGCGCGGGAAACGGCCGGTTGGTGCTGGTCAGCGGGGGACTGGCAAGCGGGAAGACCGAGTTGCTGCACGAGTTCTCGCGGGTCGCGGCCACCTCCGGTGCGTTGCTGCTCAGCGCCACCGGCTCCCTGGGGGAGAACACCCTGCAGGCGGGCATGATCGACCAGTTGTTCCACGGCGCGGGGCTGCCGCCGGAGGTCTCGGACCAGGTGTCACGGCTGATCCGGCGGCACACCGTGACGACCGGCGCCACCCGGCACGCCGAGGCCGAGGTCGTCCGCGAGATCGGCGATGTCCTGCTGGAGCTGTCCAGGGAGCGCCCGGTGGTCGTCGGCGTCGACGCCGTCCATCTGGTGGACGGCCTCTCACTCCGGCTGCTGCTCTATCTGTGCCGCAGGATAAGCTCCGCCCGCATTCTGCTGATCATGAACGAGTGGGATCTGCCGCAGTCCACGATCCCGTCCTTCTCCGCCGAGGTCACCCGAGGGTTCCACCACCGGATCTGGCTGACCCCGCTGTCGGTCGGTGACATCGCCGAGGTGCTGCCCCCGACAATGGATCCGGTTGCCGCCGTCGCGCTCCAGCGGCTGAGCGGTGGGAACCCGATGCTGGTCAACGCCCTGATCGAGGACCATCGTGCCGACCCCGACGACCCGATCGCCGCCGGTGCTGCGTACGCCCGGGCGGTGATGGCGTGCCTGCACCGGTGGGAGCCGGAGCTGCTCTGGGTGGCCCGGGCCCTGGCGGTCCTGGGGGAACCGGGCTCGGCCGGGCTGACCGGCGGCCTGGCGAAGATCAATCCGAAGGCCGCCGAGCGGGCGGTGGAGGTCCTGACCGAGGCGGGCCTGCTGGCCGGCGGCTGGTTCCGGCACCCGGTGGCCGCCGCGGCGGTGCTGGACGGCATCGGTGCCGAGGAGCGTTCGGGCCTACACGTCCGCGCGGCCGTGCTGCTGTACCAGCGCGGCATGTCCACCACGAAGATCGCGGGGCATTTCGTCGCCGCGGACCGGGCGCCGGAGGACTGGGCGACCGGGGTGCTGCGGGACGCGGCCGAGCAGGCGCTGGCCGGCAATGAGGTGGCCGTGGCCGTGCAGTGCCTGGAGCTGGCCCTGCGGTCCGTCCGCGACGAGGGCGAGCGTCTGGCGATAACGAAGGTGCTGGTCCGGGCGCTGTGGCGGGTCAACCCCTCGGCGGCCGCGCTGCATCTGCCGCTGCTGCGGGAGGCCCTGGAGAAGGGATGCCTGTTCGGCCAGGACGCGGCGGCCGTGGTGCGGCACTCGCTGTGGAACGGCGACGTGCAGACGGCGTCGAGGGCGATGGAGGCGCTGACCGCGACCCCCGATCTGCTGAACGTGCAGACCGCCGCCGAGCTGCACCTCACCTACCAGTGGTTCTACGGGACGTCGCGGGGTCCGCACGGGAGGTTCGACACCGCCTCCGCCTGGGGCGACGAGGCCCGCAGGATGACCTCGATCTGGACGCACGGCGACGGCGAGGTGGCGCTGGTGAGCGCCGAGAACATCCTGCAGAGCTGCCGGCTCGGCGAGACCACCCTGGAGGTGGTGGCCATCGCGGTACTGACCCTGATGTACGGGGGCAGGACGGAGCGGGCCACTCACTGGTGTGACGAGCTGATCGACGAGGCGGTCCGCAGTGGCGCGCTCACCTGGCAGGCCGTGCTCGGTGCGGTCCGGGCCGAGATCGCGTTCCGGCAGGGGGAGGTGGTGGTCGCCGCGGCCAAGGCGCAGGCCGCCCTGGAGCTGATGCAGGCGCAGAGCTGGGGCATCCTGATCGGCTACCCGAGGTCGACGCTGCTGCTGGCCCACACGGCGATGGGGCAGTACGAGGAGGGGGCCGAGCTGCTGCAGCAGCGGGTGCCCGACGAGATGTTCGCGACTCTGATCGGCCTGCGGTACCTGCACGCGCGCGGTCACTACTACCTGGCCACCGATCGGGTGCTCGCCGCGATCAGCGACTTCCAGACCTGCGGCAGGCTCATGCAGGACTGGGAACTCGACCGGCCGATGGTGGTTCCCTGGCGCAGCAACCTGGCCGAGGCGAACCTCCGGCTCAGCCGCTGGGGGGTGGCCCGCGACCTGGTGACGGAGCAGATGGAGCGGCTCAAGCCCATCGACCTGCGGACCCGGGGCGTCTCCCTGCTGATCCTGGCCGCCGCCAGCGGGCTCGCGCAGCGTACCGAGCTGCTGCGCGAGGCGGCGGAGTGCCTGCGAACGGCGGGCGACCGGCTGCTGCTGTCCCGGGCGCTGGCCGATCTGGGCGCGGCCCTGCAGCAGCTCGGGGAGGCCGACGAGGCCAAGCCGCTGATCTGCCGGGCGATGCGGGAGGCCGAGATCTGCCACTCCGGCGTGATGCCCCTGCGGCTCAGCAAGAGCTGGACCACCGGCCCCGTTCTGCCGGACGCGGGGGAGCCCGCCGAGGACCCGAACCCGCTGGGGCTCAGCGACTCGGAGTGCAGGGTGGCGGAGCTGGCCGCGCTCGGGCACACCAACCGGGAGATAAGCCGGACGCTGCACATCACGGTGAGCACCGTCGAACAGCATCTGACCCGCGTCTACCGGAAGTTGGGAGTGAAGAGCCGGGCCGATCTGCCCCCGGTTCTCACGCCCCCCGACCGGCGGGCGTCCGCCGGCCCGCCCGAGGCGGGATCGAGAGCCAAGCCGAGCATGCGGGGAATCGCACAGTGAACAGTTTCCCAATCCCAGGAGTCACCTATGCCAGTCACGTCGTCGTGCCGGATCTGCTCGGGCACGGTTCGCGAGTTCCTCGATTTCGGAAGGCAGCCGCTCTCCGACGCCTTCGTGACGCCTGAGGACTTCGAGGAGGAGTTCTTCTTCACCCTCGCCGTGGGGATCTGTGAATCGTGCACGATGGTGCAGCTCATGGAGGAGGTGCCGCGCGACCGCATGTTCCACGAGAGCTATCCCTACCTCTCCTCGGGGTCGGCCGTCATGCGCGAGCACTTCCAGGCGATCGCCAAGCGTTTCCTGGCCGTCGAGCTCACCGGGCCCGACCCGTTCGTCGTCGAACTCGGCTCGAACGACGGCACCATGCTCCAGGTGATCGCCGAATCGGGCGTCCGCCACCTGGGAGTGGAGCCGTCCGGCGGGGTGGCGGACCTGGCCGCGGCCAAGGGCATCCGGGTGCGCAAGGACTTCTTCGAGGAGGCGACCGCGTCCGGCATCCTCGCCGCCGACGGACCGGCCGACGTCGTCTACGCCGCCAACACCCTGTGCCACATCCCGTACATGGAGTCGATCCTGCGCGGTGTCGACAGGTTGCTGGCGCCCGGCGGGGTCTTCGTGTTCGAGGACCCGTACTTCGCCGACATCCTGGAGCGCACCTCGTTCGACCAGATCTACGACGAGCACTTCTTCTTCTTCACGGTCCGCTCGGTACAGGAGATGGCGCGGCGGTTCGGGTTCGAACTCGTCGACGCGGAGCGGCTCTCCGTGCACGGCGGCGAGGTCCGCTACACCCTGGCGCGTCCGGGAGCGAGGCAGCCGACCCGGGCGGTGACCGACCTGCTGGCCGAGGAGAGCGCGGCCGGGGTCACCGAGCCGGCGACGCTCGAGGGCTTCGCCTCCCGGGTCGGGCACATCCGCGAGCGACTGCCGGCGCTGCTGGGCGAGCTGCGCGACAAGGGGGAGCGGGTCGTCGGGTACGGCGCCACCGCCAAGAGCGCGACGGTGACGAACTACTGCGGCATCGGCCCCGAGCTGGTCCCCTTCGTCTGCGACACGACCGCGGGCAAGCAGGGCAGGCTCACGCCGGGGGCGCACATCCCGGTACGGAGCCCCGAGGCGTTCTCCGACCCCTACCCGGAGTACGCGCTGCTCTTCGCCTGGAACCACGCGCAGGAGATCATGGAGAAGGAGAAGGAGTTCCGCGAGGCGGGCGGCAAGTGGATCCTCTACGTTCCCGAGGTGCGCGTTGTCTGACCAGCCGCTGGTCGTGGTCCTGGGCGCCTCCGGTTTCGTGGGCTCCGCCCTCGTGACGGAGCTGGCCGGGCGGGATGTCCGGCTGAGGCTGGTGGCGCGGAGGCCCGCCGTGGTCCCCCCGGGCCACGCGGCCGAGGCCGAGGTCCGTACCGCGGACCTCACCGGCGCGGGCCAGGTCGCCGAGGCGATCGCCGGCGCCGACGTGGTGGTCAACCTGTTGCTCTACACCGGCGGCGGGACCTGGCGGGCGGCGGAGGACGAGTCGCCGGGCGAGCGGGTGAACGTCGGCGTGGTACGCGACATCGTCGCGGCCATCCGGGCGGAACGCCGGGACGGCCCACCCCCCGTGGTCCTCTTTCCCGGCTCGACCTCCCAGGTCGGCCCGAGGTCGGAGGCCAGGATCGACGGCACCGAGCCGGACGCCCCGGTGACCGCCTACGACCGGCAGAAACTGGCCGCCGAGCGGGAACTGAAGGCCGCCACGGCGGAGGGCCTGCTGCGCGGGGTCACGCTCCGGCTCGGCACGGTGTTCGGCGGCCGGGTCTCCCCGACCGCCACCGACCGGGGGGTGGTGACCACCATGGTGCGCCGCGCGCTGGCGGGTGAGCCGCTGACCGTGTGGAACGACGGGACGGCCGAGCGCGACCTGCTCTACGTCGGGGACGTGGCCGGCGCCTTCCTGGCCGCGCTCGACCACGCCGACTCCCTCGCGGGCCGGCACTGGCTCATCGGCACCGGCGGCGGCCGGAGCGTGCGAGACATCTTCACGACCGTCGCCGCGACCGTGGCCGCCAGGACGGGGGCGCCCGCGGTCCCGGTCGTCTCGGTGCCGGCGCCGCCGGACGCCACCGGAATGGACTTCCACAGCGTCGTCGCCGACCCGGCCGCCTTCCGCGCGGTCACCGGATGGCAGGCCCGGGTGCCGTTCCGCGAGGCGCTGGAGCGCACCGTCTCCTCGCTGATCCGCGGTGACGAGGTGCCGCTCTGAGGCGTTTTGGGCGACCCCTATCTTGCTCGCGGGCGACCCCTACCTTGTTGACCCCGCACCGGCGGTCCGAGCATGCTGGACCGCGTTCCGTGACCGTCCGTCATCCTCGACCGATTGGCGACTGTTGTGACCGAACACCCCCCGGCGGCGCGGCCGTAATGAAATCCCGCGCGCTCGCCGTCACCGGCGCTTTCGAATTCACTCCCGAGGTGTTTCCCGACGAGCGGGGCCTCTTCGTCTCCCCGTTCCAGGAGGCGGCGTTCGTCGAGGCGGTCGGGCACCCGCTCTTCCCGGTCGCGCAGACCAGCCAGAGCGCCTCGGTGCGCGGCGTGCTCCGCGGGATCCACTTCACCCTCGCCCCGCCGGGGACCGCCAAGTACGTGCACTGCACGCGGGGAAGCGCGCTGGACATCGTCGTCGATCTCCGGGTCGGCTCCCCGACGTTCGGGGAGTGGGACCAGGTGGTGCTGACCGGTGAGAGCTTCCGCTCGGTGTACTTCCCGCCGGGGCTCGGCCACGCCTTCGTCGCGCTCGAGGACGGCACCGTGATGTCCTACCTGCTCTCGCAGCGGTACCGGAAGGAGAACGAGCTCGCGCTCTCGGCCCTCGACCCGGAGATCGGGCTGCGGCTGCCCGAGGACCTGGCGCCGATCCAGTCGGAGCGGGACCGGGAGGCGCCCACCCTGGCGAAGGCGCGGGCACTGGACATGCTGCCCGACTACAAGGAGTGCCTGCGGATCGAGGAGACCTTCCGGCAGGCGTGACGGCGGCGTGCGGGAGCCGGTCGCGGCTCGGGGGAACTCCCAAGCCGCGGCCGTCGGAAGATGAAATTTCGTATCAAAGGAGCCAGCATGGCCGTACCCTCTCGGCGGCAGACTCGTTCACCGTTGCAGGTGCGGCTCGCGGAATCCGTGCTCTCCCCGGGTGGGTGGTTCGCGACACTCGACGAGTTCCACCGCTGGCTGGCCGAGACGGCGAGCCGTACGTACATGAACGTGCGGAAGGTGCCGTTGAACGGGCTGTCCGGCTGGGAGGTGGACCGGCACACCGGGAACATCCGGCATCGGACCGGAAAGTTCTTCAGCGTCGAGGGTCTGGACGTCCACGTTCCCGGCCGGACGGTCTCCCACTGGTCCCAGCCGATCATCAACCAGCCGGAGATCGGCATCCTGGGCATCCTGGTCAAGGAGATCGACGGGATCCCGCACTGCCTCATGCAGGCCAAGCACGAACCGGGCAACCACAACGGCCTGCAGCTCTCTCCCACCGTGCAGGCCACCCGGAGCAACTACACCCGGGTGCACCAGGGCAGGCCGGTCCCCTATCTCGACCACTTCCTCGACACCTCGGGCCACGAGGTGATCGCGGACATCCGCCAGTCCGAGCAGGGCGCCTGGTTCTACCGGAAGCGCAACCGGAACATGATCGTTGAGATCACCGGGGAGATCGAGGTCGCCGAGGGCTTCTGCTGGCTGACCCTCGGCCAGTTGCACACCCTGATGTCGGTGCCGGATCTGGTGAACATGGACGCGCGGACCGTGCTGGCCTGCATGCCGTTCTCCG
Source organism: Streptosporangium sp. NPDC002607 (assembly GCF_053592655.1). Taxonomy (NCBI): domain Bacteria; kingdom Bacillati; phylum Actinomycetota; class Actinomycetes; order Streptosporangiales; family Streptosporangiaceae; genus Streptosporangium; species Streptosporangium sp. NPDC002607. The sequence continues at coordinate 76,610 of NZ_JBSFWD010000024.1, read as the reverse complement.
GAGCCGGGCTGACATCGGCCCTGACGGCGGCGCTTTCGATGGAGCCGGGCGACGGTTTCCGCGCCGCGCTCGTCCGCTCCTGCGATCCGGGCGAGGCCGGCCCGCACACCATGGGGGAGGTGCTGAGCTGGATCACCGACATGCGCACCAGGACCGACCCGCAGGTCAGGCTGATCCCCCTCGACGAGGTGCGGGGATGGCGGCGGACGGACGAGCTGATCTCCCACGAGACCGGCCGCTACTTCGACGTCGTCGGGGTGAGCGTGGAGGCGGGCGGGCGCGAGGTCGGCCACTGGGACCAGCCCATGATCGAACCTTCCGGGACCGGGGTCATCGCGTTCCTGGTCGGAGAGATCGGCGGAGTGCTGCACGCCCTGGTGCACGCGCGGGTCGAGCCGGGCTACGCCGATGTGGTGGAGCTGGGGCCGACCGTGCAGTGCACCCCGGAGAGCTACGACCACCTGCCCGCCGGGGCACGCCCGCCCTTCCTGGACGAGATGCTGGAGGCCGGCCCCGAGCGCGTCCGGTTCGAGACGATCCTGTCGGAGGAGGGCGGGCGTTTCCACCGTGCCCGCAACCGCTATCTCATCGTGCACACCGACGAGGCCGCCGGGATCGACCACCCCGAGTACCGCTGGCTGAGCGTGTCCCAGCTCGGAGAGCTGCTGCGGCACAGCTTCTATCTCAACATCCAGGCGCGCAGCCTGCTGTTCTGCCTGACCACCCTGACTACAACGCCGCCAGCACCTCTCGCAGCGCGCTGATCACCCTGTCCTGGACGTCGCCGGGCAGTGACGGGTACATCGGCAGCGAGAAGATCTCACCGGCCAGTTCCTCGGTGACGGGCAGGCTGCCCCTGCCGTAGCCGAGGTGGGCGAACCCGGTCATGGTGTGGACCGGCCACGGGTAGCTGATGTTCAGCTGGATGTCGTACGCCTTCAGCGCCTCGATGATGTCGTCGCGGCGGGGGTGGCGCACCACGTAGACGTAGTAGACGTGGTCGTTGCCCTCGGCGAGCGCGGGAAGGACGAGTTCGGTGTCGCCGAGGCCGTCGGCGTAACGGGCCGCCACGGCTCGCCGGTCGGCGATGTACCGGTCGAGCCGGCGCAGCTTGCGCCGGAGGATCTCGGCCTGCAACTCGTCCAGCCTGCTGTTGTGGCCGGGGGTCTCGACGACGTAGTAGGTCTCCTCCATGCCGTAGTAGCGCAGCCTGCGCAGGTTCCGCTCGACCTCGTCGTCGGAGGTGAGCGTCGCGCCGCCGTCCCCGTAGGCGCCGAGCACCTTGGTCGGGTAGAAGGAGAACCCGGCCGCCTTCCCCATCGATCCCGCGACGCGCCCGTGGTGGCGGGCGCCGTGCGCCTGCGCGCAGTCCTCGAAGATCATCAGGTCGTGCTTGGCCGCGAGCCGCTCCAGCGGCTCCATCTCGACGCACTGGCCGTACAGGTGGACCGGCAGCAGGCACCGGGTCCGCTCGGTGATGGCGGCCTCCACCTGGGCGGTGTCCATCAGGTAGTCATCCCGGTGCACGTCCACGAAGACCGGGGTCGCGCCTACGGCGTCGATCGCGACCACCGTCGGCGCCGCGGTGTTGGAGACCGTGATCACCTCGTCGCCGGGGCCGACCCCCAGGGCCTGCAACCCCAGCTTGATCGCGTTGGTGCCGTTGTCGACGCCGACGCAGTGCCCCACCCCGTGGTAGCCGGCGAACTCCGCCTCGAAGGAGCGGACGCTCTCGCCGAGGACCAGCTGCCCTGACCGGAACACCGTCTCGACGGCGTCCATGATGTCCTTCTGCTCGCTGTCGTATTCCCGCAGATAGTCCCAGACACGCGTGGTCATGGCAGTCCCTTTCTCGAAAGCTCGGCCCAGCATAATGACCGGCGGGAATCGGGGGAGCCCCTGTATCCAGGCGGAAACCGGCACCCCGGGAGGTGGTCGGCAGCGGTCTCGGAATGGCTAGGGGTAACCCCTAACACTTCACCCGGTACCCCAGTCCCCGTCGCCGTTCGTTGCGGATGAATGGCGGCCCGGCTAGGGTGGCGCTCTTTTTCCGTTATCGCGCTGTGAACTCGATCCCGGGTGCGCGCGCCTGTGGAAGACGGTTAGGGGTGTTGCCCTAAATAGGCCCTAACTAGCATTGCCGGCAGATCGCAGTGACTGATTTGTCGCCGATGGGCTAGTTTTTTTGTCGCGAAATCACTGCTTATCAGGTCAGAAATCCCAGAGAGACAGGATTCTCCCAGATGGCGAAACATTTCCTCTTCCTGGTTCATCCCGACCATGGCCACGTGATCCCCAACCTGGCCGTGGTGACGGAGCTGGTCCGCAGAGGAAACCGCGTCTCCTATCTGACCGGAGACATGATGGTGGGCATCGTGGAGGAGGCCGGCGCCACCGCGCTGCGCTACGACTCGAAGTACCGGGACTCGGACTTCCTGAACCTGGCGCGCGACCCGCTCTACCTGCTCTCGGTCCTGCTCGACGAGAGCGCGGACATGCTGGCGGCCCTGGAGTCCTACCCGGCCGACGACCTCCCCGACATGATCGTCTACGACACCTCCATCCTCTACGCGGGGCGCATCCTGGCCAGGAAGTGGAACCGGCCCGCGACCCAGCTCATCCCGATGTTCGCGTCGAACGCGAACTTCTCGTACCTGAACGCGATCTACAACTCCGACGGGGCTGAGCAGTCCATGCCGAACTGGGTGGACGACATGTTCGCCCGGATCAGCGCCCTGTCCAGTGCGCACGGGGTCGACGTCCCGCCCGCGGAGCTGTGGTGGGAGATCCAGGACTTCAGCATCATCAACATGCCGCGGTCCTTCCAGTACGTCGGTGACAGCTTCGACGAGCGGTTCGCGTTCGTGGGGCCGTGCCTGGGCGAGCGGAACTTCCTGGGCGAGTGGCAGCCGCCGGCCAGCGGGCTTCCGGTCGCGCTCGTCTCGTTCGGCGCGGTCTTCAACGAGTATCCGGACTTCTTCCAGATGTGCGTACGGACCTTCACCGGCGTTCCGTGGCACGTGGTGATCACGGTCGCGGACGGAATGGACCCCGCGGACCTGGGCCCGCTGCCCCCCAACATCGAGGCGCATCGGTGGATGCCGCACTACAAGGTGCTCCAGCACGCCTCGGTGGCCGTCACCCACGGGGGCATGGGCACCGTGATGGAGGCGCTGCACTCCGGCTGCCCGATGGTGGTCGTCCCGACGTCGTCCATCGACGCGGTGGCCGCCCGGCGGATCGAGGAACTGAACCTCGGCCGGTCCATCCCGCCGGAGGAGGTCACCGGGGAACTGCTGCTCCAGGCGGTGCTGGAGGTGGCGGGCAGCGAGGTCATCCAGCGGTGCACGGGGGAGATGCAGAAGGATCTGCATGCCTCGGGCGGCACCCTTCGGGCCGCCGACGAGCTTGAGAAGTACCTGATGCGGATCCAGTGATGGACGGACCACTCGAGTTTCGGATCATGGGGCCGCTCGGGGTGTTCAGGAAGGGCGAGGAGCTTCGGATCGGCGGCCCCCGGGAGCGCGCGATCCTGGCCAGCCTGGTGCTGAACGCGGGCCGCGTCGTCGGGGTGGACCGGCTGATCGAGGCGGTGTGGGGCGGGCACGCCCCGCAGAGCGCCCGCGGGCAGATCGCCATCTGCGTGTCGCGGCTGCGCAGGGCGCTGGGGGACCGGGCGGACGACATCATGACGTCGAGCCCCGGCTACCTGCTCAGGGCGGCCCCCGAGCAGATCGACAGGCTCCGCTTCGACGACCTCGTGGCGCGGGCGCGCCGGCAGGCCGCCGGGGGCGATCGGGAGGGTGCGATCGCCATGCTGCGGGACGCGCTCTCCCTGTGGCGGGGAACCCCGTTCGAGGACATCCACAGCATGCGCTACGACGCGGCCCGGCTGCGGGAGTCGCGGCTGGAGGCGATCGAGGCCTGCCTGGAGCTGGAGCTGGAGCTCGGCAACCACCTCAAGGTGATCGCGGAACTGGTTCCCGTGGTGGAGGAGCACCCGCTCAGGGAGCGCGCCCGGGCGCAGCTGATGCTGGCCCAGTACCGCTCGGGGCGCCGCGCCGAGTCACTGCGGACCTACCAGGAGGGCCGGCGGCACCTGGTGGAACAGGTCGGGCTCGAACCCGGCCCGGAGCTGAGGCGGCTGCACGACCAGATCCTGCGGGACGAGTCCGCGCTGATGGAGGTGTCGGGGGTGCGGCGGGCCGAGGAGTTCGTCATCCCCTCCCAGCTCCCCCCGCAGGCCCTGCCGTTCACCGGGCGCACCGCGGAGCTCGCCGTCCTGGACGACGCGCTCCGCTTCTCTCCGGAGACGACCGGGCCGGGAACGGTGGTCGTGACGGGTCTGGGCGGCTTCGGAAAGACCGCGCTGGCCCTGCGGTGGGCGCACCGCAGGATCGCCCAGTTCCCCGACGGGCAGCTCTTCGCCGACCTGCAGGGGGACGAGGGCGCGGCGGCCCTGACCCCCGGTGTCGTCGCCGGCCGTTTCCTGCGCGCGCTCGGCGTGGCCGGCCACGCCATCCCCGAGGATCTCAGCGAGAAGCTGGCCCTGTACCGCAGCAGGACGGCACGCCGGCGGCTGCTCGTCGTGCTGGACAACGCCCGCGACAGCGCCCAGGTCATCCCGCTGCTGCCGGGCGGCGCGCACTGCCGGGTGATCGTCACGAGCCGGGATCCGCTCGACGAGTTCGTGGCCCGCCAGGGCGCGCACCGGGAGTTCGTCCGGCCGCTGGGCTTCGAGGAGTCCAGGGCACTGGCGGTCATGCTGGTCGGCACCGCCAGGATGGAGGCCGAGCCGCAGGCGATGACCAGGCTCGCGGCCAGTTCCTCGGGGTGCCCGCTGACCCTGCGGATGGCGGCGGCGCGGCTCTGCTCGGGGTCCTACCGGGGATCGGCCGACGAGCTCGCCGGCCACGACGGCTACAACCTCGCCAGGATGGTGCCCAGGGCGCCGGTCAGCGCGTTCGCCGACGCCTCCGCGCCGGGGGAGCGCCAGCCGACGTGACCGTCGGGGCGGATGAGTACGGCTCCGGCGGTGCCCACGCCGAACTCCTCCGCCCACGTCGGTGAGGTGAGCTCCGTCGAGCCGTCGGCGGAGATCTCCAGGGCGGTGACGGCGACCCCGGTGTCCTGGGCCGCCTGCTTGGCGGCCTGCGCCCAGCCGGTGCCCGCGGGCGTCATCAGGGTGAACGAGCTGCCCAGCAGGTCCAAGGTGGAGACCTGACCGCCCCGCCGCGACAGCCAGACGTGGGGCATGCGGTGGCCGGGGCGGGCAGTCGGCAGGTAGGTCCGGTAGGGGTCGGCGGGTTCGGGGGCGGGCGTCCCGTCCGCGACGACGGCGGCGGAGTCGTAGTGGAAGCCGAGCACCAGGCCCTCCGAGCTGCGCCGGCCCGCCTGCTGGTCGATCGACTCCTGCATGGTCAGGCGGCCCTCCATCATCTGGAAGGTGATGAGCGCGTTGTTCAGGCTCTCGGTGACCGTACGGTCGGAGATCGGGCGCCGCTCGGGCGTGTAGGTGTCGAGAAGGCCGGCCCCCGCGGTGCCCCGGAGCACGGCGGCGAGCTTCCAGCCGAGGTTGTGCGCGTCCTGGATGCCGCAGTTCATGCCGAACCCGCCCTGCGGGGTGGCCACGTGCGCCGCGTCCCCCGCGAGGAAGACCTGGCCGCTGCGGAACTCGTCGGCGACCACGGCCTGCTGGAGCCAGGGCATGATGCCCACGATGTTCACCGCCAGGTCGGGGATGCCCGCCGCGGACCGCACCGCCGCGACGCAGACCTCCTCGGTGAAGTCGTCGGGGCTGCCGCCGTGCGCCGGGTCGTACCCGGTCTGGATCATCCACCGGCGCTGGTTGTCCACCGCCTCCACCGCGCACGGCGGGTTGCTGAGCAGGAAGTAGAGCGCGGCCTGGCGATCACGGAGCAGCGGCCCCAGATCGGCGTCGAACATGACGCTGATCATGTTGCCCAGCGGGGGAGGGCCGGTCATGGCGATGCCGAGCGCGTCCCTCGTGGTGCTCCGGCCGCCGTCGGCGGCCACCAGGTAGCGGGCGCGGACTCCGCGGCGGACCCCCGCGGACTCGATCACCGCCTCGACGCCGTCCGAGGTCTTCCGCATCTCCGTCATGGTCGTGTCGAAACGGACGTCGGCGCCCGGCTGCGCCTCGGCGAGCGCGCGCAGGATCACCTCGAAACGGTCCTGGGCGCAGATGTAGGTGTAGGTCGGGCTCTGCGGGGCGTCCTCGTGCAGCGGCGCGACCGCCCGCAGGAAGTCGTCATCGGTCAGCGACGTTCCGACGCCCACCGCCAGGGTCTCCTCGCGGGGCAGTCCGGCGCGTTCGACCTCGTCCTGGATTCCCCACGCCCTGACCAGTTCCATGGTCCTGGTCGAGATGAGCCGGGCCTTGGGAAAGAGGGAGGTTTTCTGGTGCCTCTCGACGAGCAACGAGGATATCCCGTACCTCGAAAGCTCGATCGAGGCGGACAGGCCGACCGGGCCGCCTCCGACAATCAACACCTCGACATCGAGCTCGTCCATGGGCGTCAGCGTTTCGTACCGCTGTTATCAGCGTCAATAGCCGGATATCCGGATGATATCGGGCTGAAAACCGGCTTCAGTAGCCTCTCCCTTTGTAAGCGGACGATCAGGTCGGCTCCCTTTCACCTCACCACTGACACCCTGGAGACGAGGATGCTCTTTACCGAAGGCTCGGTGGCCCTGGTAACAGGCGGGTCGCGCGGAATCGGGCGGGCGGTGGCGCTCGATCTGGCCAGGGAAGGCGCTCACGTCGTGGTCAACTACCTGCGCGCCGAGCAGGATGCCAAGGACCTCGTCGCCCAGATCGAGCAGGAGGGTGGCGGCGCGACGGCCGTACAGGCCGACGTCACCAAGGAGGAGGAGGTCCAGCAGCTCTTCCGCGGCCTGCGCTCCGACTTCGGCCGGCTGGACGTGCTGGTGACCAGCGCGGGCATCACCCGCGACCGGCACCTCGTCGCCATGAGCCTTGCGCAGTTCCGCGAGCCGATGGACGTCAACGTCACCGGCACCTTCCTGAGCTGCCGGGAGGCTCTCCGGATCATGCAGCACCAGCGGCGCGGCTCGATCGTGACGCTGTCGTCGGTCAGCGGGCTCGACGGTGGCTTCCCCGGCCAGACGAACTACGTGGCGTCCAAGGGGGCGATCATCGCCTTCAGCAAGGCGCTGTCCTACGAGGCGGCGCCGCACGGTGTCCGGGTCAACGTGGTGGCCCCTGGCTTCGTCGCCACCGACATGACCCGCAGCGTTCCCGCCCAGATCAGGAAGCAGTACGAGTCCCGCATCCGGCTGGGCCGGATGGGCAGGCCCGAGGAGATCGCGTCGATCGTGAGCTTCCTCGCCTCGGACAAGGCCTCGTACGTCACCGGAGAGGTGATGGTCGCCCACGGCGGCGGCCTGGGCTGAGCCTGTCATCAAAAGCACGAGCTTCGACAGCACGAGCACGGAGGAAAGATGACCATCGACGAGCTGCGCGCCAGGGCTGCCCAGCGTCAGCAGGCGTGTGACCAGATCAAGAAGATGATCGTGAACCGGCTGGATCTGGAGATCGAGCCGAACTGGATCACCGACGACCAGCCCCTGTTCGGCCGCGGCCTTGAGCTGGACAGCCTGGACATCCTTGAGCTCTACGTCGCGATCGAGGCGGAGTTCGGGGTGGCCCTCTACGACAGCGAGATGGCGGTCTTCGGCTCGGTGTCCCGGCTCGCGGAGACGATCAAGCCCGAACTGCGAGCGGCAGCCGCGGTATGACCGTTGCCCAGTCGTCCAGGGAATCGCTCAGCCTGAACAACGACCAGATCAGGGAGCTGATCCCGCATCGCTGGCCGATGCTGCTGCTCGACCGCGTCGACAAGGTCGAGCCGGGCGTCAAAGGCACCGCGATCAAGAACGTCACCGGGACCGAGATCTGGTTCCAGGGGCATTTCCCCGACGAGGCGATCCTGCCGGGCGTCGTGGTCATCGAGGCGATGGCCCAGCTCGCCGGAGTGGTCTTCTCGCTCACCGGGACAAGCAAGATCAGTTACTTGGCGGGGGTCAGGTCGATGCGCTTCCGCCGCCGGATCGTCCCCGGTGACCAGCTGGTCCTGACCGCGGAGCGGAGCGCGGGCGGCAGAGGCTTCGGGGAGTACCGGGTCTCGGCGCGGGTGGACGGGAACATCGCCGCCGAAGGAATCATCACGATCGCCGACCCGGCGGCCGGCAGCACTCATGGAGAGGTGTGAGAAATGGATTCCGTGCTCGCGAACGCGCACCCGGAGGAGACCGTCTTCGGCGAGGTGCTGGACGTGACCGTCCCACTGCGCTTTTCGACGCCGGCCGAGGAGTACAAGGCCCTCAGGGAGCGGGCCGCGCTGCTCGACCTGAGCGGGCTCGGCCTGATCGAGATCAGCGGTGACGGCGCCGTCGACTTCGCGCAGCGGGTCCTCGCCCGCGACGTCGAGTACCTGACCTCCGAGCGCTGCATGATGAGCCTCGTCCTGGACGAGTCGGGGCAGATCGTCGACCAGGTGGTCGTGTGGGGCCGGGAGAACGGGATGTTCCTGGAGAGCTCCTGCGGCGCCGGGCCGCGCCTGCTCGAACACCTGCAGAAGCACAACGACGAGGGCGTCGACATCGTCGACCGCTCCGGCGACCTGACCATCCTGGGACTGGAGGGCCCCTACGCCTGGGGCGTGGTGGGCCGGCTGATCGACGGAGAGCTGGCCTCGCTGCCGTTCGAGGCCGTGGTGGACACGACCTGGAACGGCGTGGACATCGTGTTCGGGCGGACCGGGTTCACCAGCGAGTACGGCTACCAGATGATCGTGCCCACCGAGTCGGCCGCCGAGCTGTGGCGGCAGTCGCTGGAGCAGGCGGTGCCCGCCGGCAACGAGGCACTGGAGATCGCCATGCTGGAGGTCCGGCAGCCGGTGATCCGGCACGAGGCGACCGGCGGGGTCGACATCATCGAGGGCGGCGCCAACTGGCTCGTCGACATCACCAAGGAGTCGTTCATCGGCAAGGAGGCGGTGCTGGAGGCGTTCAACGGCTCCGTCGGCCGCCGGACCCTCGGCTTCAGCGGTGGCGGGTCGGTCCCCGAGCCCGGCACCCGGGTCCTGGCCGCCGGTCAGGACATCGGCGAGGTGGTGTACGCGGTGCACAGCCTCGGGCTGGGCGCCACGCTCGGCCTGGCGCGGGTGGACGCGGAGTTCGCCGCGGCGGGTCTGCGGTTCACCGTCGGCGACGCCGAGGTCACCACGCTGACCAGCCCCTACATCACGCCCAAGAGCTGGAGCATCCCGATCATCTGATCGGTTGATCGTCGGAGAAGGAGTGAGCATGGCGTCGCGCCCCGTCGTCATCACAGGTCTGGGTGTCATCTGCGCCATCGGCCGTGACCCGGAAGAGTTCTGGCTACGGCTCATGGCCGGCCAGGGTGGTGTCACCCCGGTCGACGACGAGGCGTTCGCCGTGTTCACCGCCCGGTACGCGGGTCAGGTCCCCACCGAGTGGATCGTCGGGCAACTGCCGGACTCCGACGCCGCCCTGGACCGCACCGCCCAACTGGCCCTCATCGCGGCACGTCAGGCCGTCGGCCAGGCGGGGCTGTCGGCGGACGACGTCGAGGCCGACCGGTTCGGGCTGGTACTCGGCAAGTGCCAGGCGACCCCCGACGCGGCGGGCCGCTACCAGCCCATGCACCGCACCGGCGACGTGGTGGCCGGGCGGCTGGGCATGCGCGGGCCGCGCATCCTGGTGTCGACCGCGTGCGCGGCCGGCGGCAACGCCGTCGGCCTGGCCAAGGACAAGATCCTCACCGGTGAGGCGGACGTGGTGCTGGCCGGTGGCGTCGACCCGCTGCTGTTCGGGACCTACGCCGGATTCGCCGGGCTGCAGGCGCTCAGCACCGGACCCTGCGCGCCCTACAGCCGCTCAGACGGTCTCAACCTCGGCGAGGGCGCGGCGTTCCTGCTGCTCGAACCGCTGGACCGGGCGCTGGCCAGGGGGGCGACCCCGCTGGCCGAGGTCGCCGGGTACGGGCTGTCCGCGGACGCCTACCACGCGACCGCCCCCGACCCCACCGGCCGGGGCGGTGCGAGCGCGGTACGCCGGGCGCTGGCCGACGCGGGCATGAGCACCGACGACGTGAGCTACGTCAGCGGTCACGGCACCGGCACGCCGGCCAACGACGCGATGGAGGCCAAGGTGATGCGGGCGGTCTTCGGCGACCGCGCGCCGCGGGTGCCCACCAGCAGCATCAAGTCCTTCGTCGGTCACACCCTGGGCGCGGCCGGCGCGGTCGAGGCGGTCGCCAGCGTGCTGGCGCTCCGGCACGGCATGGCGCCGCCGACCATCGGCTTCGACGCCGACACCACGACGGACCTGGACTTCGTGCCCAACGTGGCCAGGCGGATGCCGATCGAGACCGTGGTCTCCAACAACTACGCCTTCGGCGGCAACAACGTCGCGCTCGCGCTGACCACCCCGGGTGGCGAGCGCGAGTACGAGGAGTTGCCCGACCGGCCGGTCGTGATCACCGGGCTGGGCCCGGTCAGCGGGCTGGGCACCGGGATCGCCGAGCTGGCCGAGGCACTCGCGGAGGGCCGCCAGGCCGTCGGCCGGGCGCCCTCGCTGGAGGGACGGACGTTCGCGCCCCGCTCGCTCTGGCGGCACATGAACCACCTGTCCAGGATGGCGATCGCGGCCTCCCGGCTGGCCTGGGAGGACGCCGGGATCAAGCTGCCCAGGGCGGCGCTGGACAACGTCGGACTGATCTTCGCGACCGCGGCGGGCTCGGTGGAGAGCACCGGCGGATTCGACGAGAGCGTCGCGGTCGACCCGAACAAGCCGGCCGTGCTGAGCTTCTCCAACGTCGTGCTGAACGCCACCGGCGGCGCGGTCTGCCAGACCCTGGGCCTGCGCGGCCCGACCACCACGATCTGCAACGGCGAGGCCTCGGCCTCGATCGCGCTGGACTGCGCCATTGAGATGATCAAGGCGGGCAAGGCGGACGTGGTGCTGGTGGTGGCGGCGGACGAGACGACGGCGGCGGTCGCTGAGGGTACGGTGGTCACCCCCTATGACCGGGAGCGCACGGGGTCCGTTCCCGGATCCGCGGCCGTGGCCATCCTGGTGGAGTCGGCCGAGCACTGCGCCGCACGCGGGGGACGCGCGTACGCGCGGATCCTGGGCAGCGGCCACGCCGGCACCGGGGAGCAGGGCGAGCGGGAGTCGATCAGGCGCAGCCTGGCAGGCCTCTCCGCGGGGAAGGCCGGTCTGGTCGTCGGCGCGGGTACCGGCGGCCGGTACGACGCCGACGAGGCGGCGGTCCTGCTCGAACTGGTGCCGGACGGCCTGCTCACCACCTCGGTCGGGCAGACCGGCGACTGCCAGGCGGCCTCGGGCGCGATGAACCTCGCCGTGGCCGCCCTGGCGATCCGCGACGGGATCGCCCCCGCGCTGCACGGCCTGGAACACCCGTACGCCGGTGAGGTGGAGTCCTACGTCAGGAAGCCGCACCTGTCGGAGGCGGTCGAGCAGGCGCTGGTGCTGACCGCGGCGGCCGACTCGGTGCGCGGCGCCGTCCTGCTGGGGGCGATGCCATGAAACCGGCCCCGGAGGCCGGCCCGGAGACCGATCGGCTGCCGACCACCACCCGGTCCGTCCGGCGGCGGCTCGACCTTGACCGGTCTGTGCCACGTGAGGAGGCCGGCCCGCCGTTCGACGTCCCGGAGACCGATCGGCTGCTGACCACCACCCGGTCCGTCCGGCGGCGGCTCGACCTTGACCGGCCGGTGCCGCGCGAGGTCGTGGAGGAGGCCCTGGAGGTCGCCGTCCAGGCCCCGACCGCCAACAACCAGCAGCACTGGCGCTGGCTGGTGGTCACCGAGCCCGCCATCAAGGAGAAGCTCGCCGAGCTGATGCGGGTCTCCTGGAACTTCCATCGCAACGACGTATGGACCAGCGCCGGCCGCAGAAGGAACAGCGAGGCGGCACGGCGGAACAACGCCTCGGTGGTCGCGCTGGCCGAGGGGATCGCGAGGGTGCCCGTCCTGGTCATCCCCTGTGTGCTCGGCCGGCCGCCGGACATCGCGGCCATCGACGCCGCCTGGGAGCGGCAGATGGCGGCCAAGCCCGCGGAGGACACCGGACACGAGGTGCGGCTCGGCGCCATGCGGGCGAGCACCTTCTACGGCTCGATCTTCCCGGCGATCTGGTCCTTCCAGCTGGCACTGCGCAGCCGGGGTCTCGGCAGCACGATCACCTGCATGCACGTGCCCTTCGAGCGGCAGGTGGGCGAACTGCTCAACATCCCGTCCGGGGTCACCCAGGTGTGCATGGTGCCGGTCGCCTACACGATCGGTACCGACTTCCGACCGGCGAAGCGGTACCGAGCCAGAGAACGCACGTATTGGGAAGGGTGGCAGGCATGACCGTTGAGTACGCCGATGTCGTCGTCGTCGGTGGCGGAATCGCGGGCGCGTCCGCGGCCAGCAAGCTGGCCGCGGGTGGCCTGTCGGTCGTCTTGCTGGAGAAGCAGAAGGTCTACCAGGACCTGGTGCGCGGCGAGTGGCTGGCGCCCTGGGGCGTTCGGGAGGCACAGCTGCTCGGCGTCGCCGACTGCTTCGCGGCGGGTGGCGCCTGGGAGATCCGCGAGTGGATGACCTGGGACGAGGCCATTCCCGCGGACGAGGTCGAGGCCATCGACATGACCCGGTCGATGCCCGAGGTCGGCGGCCCGCAGTCGTTCCCGCACCACGCGGTGTGCGAGCTGATGGCGGCGCAGGCGGCGGAGTACGGCGCCAGGCTGGTGATGGACGCGGCCAAGATCAAGGTCACCCCCGGCGCGGAGCCGAGGGTCACCTACCTCGACAACGACACCGAGCACGAGATCAGGACCAGGATGGTGCTCGGCGCCACCGGCCGGGTCGGCAACGTCGGCCGGCAGATCGGTGTCTCGATGAGCGGCTCCGTGCACCACTGGGGCGGCGGCATGATGGTCGAGGGGCTGGACGACTGGCCCTCCGACGTGCAGGCGATGGGCACCGAGGGCGACGTCATGTTCATGGTGTTCCCGCAGGGCTTCGGCCGGGCGCGGCTCTACCTCAACCTCGCGACCGGCACCCAGCACCGCTACCGCGGACCCGACGCGGTGCGGAACTTCCTGAACGCCTTCGAGCTCAACTGCCTGCCCGACCGGGGCAAGGCGGTGACCCAGGCGATCCCCGCCGGGCCGCTGGCGGTCTGGCCGTCGATGACGCTCATCCCCGACGGGCCGCCGCTGACCGATGGGGTCGTGCTGATCGGCGACGAGGCGGGAAACGGCGACACCGTACTGGGCACCGGCCTCTCGTGCAGCATGCGCGACGCCAGGACCGTCGCCGACATCCTGCTGGAGAGCGACGACTGGTCGGTGGGGGCCTTCGACCCCTACCTGAAGGAGCGCAAGGCACGGATGGACCGCCTGAACTTCGGCGCGGCCATCATCAGCAAGCTGTACGCGGAGTTCGGGCCCGAGGCCACCGAGCGGCGCAGGCGCGCCCGCCGGTTGATGTCGCAGAACGTCGCACTGCAGGTGACGGGGCTTTTGAACATGGTGCCCCCGGAGGATGTGCCGGAGTTCGGCTTCAGTGAGTTCTTCGCCGAACGGTTGTTTAGGGAGACCGCATGAGCATGGAATCGTTGGTCAACAGGACGCTGCACGTCAACGGCGTCGACATCGCGTTCGTCGACCAGGGCGAGGGCGATCCGGTGGTCCTGCTGCATGGATTCCCGGACTCCTCCTACCTGTGGCGTCACCAGATACCGGCGCTGGTCGAGGCGGGCTTCCGGGTCATCGCCCCGGACCTGAGAGGGTTCGGCGAGTCCGGCAAGCCGCAGGAGATCGAAGCCTACGACATGCAGACGATCGTCAACGACGTCGTCGAACTGACCCTGGCACTGGGCATCCGCAAGGCGCACCTGGTCGGTCACGACTGGGGTGCGGCCATCGCGTGGATGTACTCGTTCCTGATGCCCCGCAGGGTCGACCACCTGGCCGTGCTGTCGGTCGGTCACCCGGGGGTGTTCTCCACCCCGACGCTGGAGCAGCGGGCGGCCTCCTGGTACATGCTCTTCTACCAGTTCCCCGGGGTGAGTGAGACGCTGCTGCGCCGCAACGGGTGGCGGCTGTTCAAGCAGATCATGGGGCGCGAGGGCGACCACACCCGCTACCTGCGCGACCTGGCCCGCCCCGGCGCGCTGACCGCCGGTCTGAACTGGTACCGGGCCAACCGCTCGCCGGAGTCCGAACTCCGTCCCGAGCGGCCCTTCCCGCCGGTGCTCGCCCCCACGCTGGGCATCTGGTCGGCCGGTGACAAGGCCATGATGGAGGAGGGCATGACCGGCTCCGCCAAGTACGTCAAGGGCCCCTGGCGCTACGAGCGGATCGAGGACGCCAGTCACTGGATCCCCCTCGACGCCCCCGAGCAGGTCAACAAGCTGCTGATCGGCTTCCTGGGCACCGAGAAGCCGGCCGAGGCGGCCAACCGCCGCAGGCGGCGGCTCTAGCCGGGGGACAGGGGGATCTCATGCTCGGGTTCCTGTTTCCAGGACAGGGCACGGTCCGCGTCGGCATGGGCGCCTGGCTGCGCCGCAAGCCGGTGGCCGCGGAGGTGTTCGCCCAGGCGGACGAGCTACTCGGGCAGCCGATCTCGCCGCTCTGCGCCAAGGGGCCGCTGGACCGCCTGGTCGCCACCGAGCACGCCCAGCCGGCGGTGACCGTGTGCAACCTGGCGGCGCTGGCCGTGCTGCGCGCCGACGGGCACGAACCCGGCCTGGTCGCGGGGCACAGCGTCGGCGAGCTCAGCGCGCTGTACGCGGCGGGCGTGCTCGATCTGGCGGGCACGCTCCGGCTGGTGGAGATCCGTTCCCGGCTGATGGCCGAGGTCGGGGTGACGGGCGGGATGAGCGCGGTCATGGGGCTGGCGGTCGAGGAGGTCGAGGCGCTGGCCGCCGAGGCCGCCGCCGCGGACGAGCCGCTCGTCGTGGGCCTGGAGAACGCGCCGGGCCACGTGGTGGTCTCCGGCGCCCTGCCCGCGATCGAGCGGCTGGGCAAGCTGGCGAGCGGCGCCCGCAAGATCGTGCCGCTCCAGGTCAGCAACGCCTTCCACTCCCCGCTGATGGCCCCGGCGGTACCCGGCTGGCGGGAGGCGGTGCGCGCCGCGCCGATGGCGCCGCCCCGCGTCCCGGTCGTGCCCAACGTCACCGCCGAACCCACCATGGATCTGGACGTGATCAGGGAGGCGCTGATCACCCAGCTCACCGGGCGGGTGCGGTGGACCGAGACGGCACTGCGGACCACCACGACCACGCTCTGTGTCGAGGTGGGCGACAGCAAGGCGCTCGCCGGGCTGTCGCGCGGCGTCGGCGCCCGCTGCCTGAGCATGACCGATCCCGGCACGCCGCGGCGGCTGGCCCAGGAGCGGGGCGCGTGAGCCGGTGGGGCTGCGCCATGGTCTCCTTCGCCGGGCTCTCCCGGCCGAAGGAGCTCCTCGGCGAGATGCGGCTGGAGCAGGTCTACACCCGCCCGGAGCGTCTGCGGTCGGGTACGGGCCGCACCCTCCAGCACTGGGCGGGCCGCCTCGCGGCCAAGCGGGCGGTGCTGCGCCTGCTGGACGTCGCGGAGACCGCCGAGCATCTCGGCCAGGCGGAGGTGCTGCCCCGGCCCACCCCGATGTGCTCCCGGAGTGCGGTCTGCCTGCACGGGCACCCGCCCGACGTACGGCTGAGCGGTGCCCTCGCCGACGCGGCGGGGGGCAGGGAGCGGATCCGGATATCCATCAGCCACACCGCCGCCTGCGCGCTGGCGGTCGCGCTGGTCTCGGCGCGGCTCCCCGAAGACGACCACCTCGATGGGGTTTGACGATGAGGTTCGACGGTGAGGCCTGACATGGACATGCGACAGATCGCGGAAAGCCACCTGAAGGCCTGGCAGAGCGGGGACGCCGAGGCCGTGGCCGCGTCGGTGGACGCCTTCGACGATCCGGACACGGCGGGCCCGCTGAGCGGGGACGCGCTGGCCGCCCACGCGGGCGAGGTGCTGGCCCGGTTCGGCAACCTGCGCCTCCACGTCGAGCACCTGGCCGCCACCGAGGAGTTCGCCATGCTCTCCTGGACGCTGGAGGCCGACCACCGCGCCCCCTACCTGGCCATGCCCGCCGTCGGCAGGCCCGTCCGCGTCACCGGGACCGACCTGCTGGTCAGGGACGGTGAGACGGTGCGCGTCCAGCGGTGCTTCGACCGGCTGGCCGTCGCCGCCGCGCTGGGATTCGAGGCGAGGTTCGTGCCCGAGGCCGACGAGGAGCGGGAGTTCGGGGTGAGCACGCGGACCACCCTGGGACGTACCGCGCGTCCCGGCGCCCTGGCGCTGACCTGGCTGGAGGTCGACGACGGCGCGCAGGCGGCCGAGGTCGACCTGCTCAGCGTGGAGGTCGTCAAGGCGCTGCGCGCCTCGAAGGGATTCCTCGGCGCCTCGACCTTCGACATCGGCAGGCGCAAGTTCACCCTGAGCGCCTTCGACCGCCCGGAGTCCGTCCGCGCCGTACACGGCCGGCCCCACCAGCGGGCGATGCGGCGCTTCTTCAAGGGCGGACTGTGCACCCGGGCGCTCACCAGCATCTGGCTGCCGGCCACGGTCCGCGAATACGCTCGCTGTCCCGACTGCGAGACCGTCTTCTCCACAGACGAGGGCGCGGCCTGCGGTTGTGGCTGGATTCCCGAGCGCGAATCCCTATTGTGACTGGAGTGCGATCTTGCCCACCCCCTCCCCCTGGTCCCCCTTCACCGCCGAGCACCGGCTTGACGACGGTGACCGGCCAACCGTGGTGTTCATGTCCGCCCTGTTCGCCGGAGGCTGGATCTGGGATCATCCCTACCGGCGGCTGGAGAGCGCCGGCTGGCCGGTGCTCCGCACCAACGAGCCCATCTGCGCGCTCGACAGCAAGATCGTCGGTTCGATCGAACGACTCGGCGACGTGCTGCTCGAGGTCTGTGACGCCGCGGGGGTCAAGGACATCATCATCTGCGCCAACTCCCTCGGCGGCCTGGTCGCGATCGACCTGGCGGGCCGCTTTCCCGAGCGGGTACGCGGCATCGTGGTGAGCGGGGCCCCCGGCCTGACCCCCGACCCCGACGTCGGCCTGAGCTTCGACCGCAGGGCGAGCGTGCAGCCCGCGGGCGAGGAGTTCCGCGACCGCATGCTGAGCGCCCTGTTCCACGGCGAGCCGCTCTTCACCGAGGAGCAGCTGGAGGCGACCGCCACCCTGCTGCGGCACCCGCCCGCGATGGTGAGCATGGCCCGCAGCATCAAGGCCACCCGCGTCTACAAGGTGCTGCCGGCCATGGACAAGGTGACCTGCCCTTCGATGTACGTGTGGGGGGAGTACGACCGGATGACCCCGGTCGACGCCTGGGTGAAGGCCCTGGCCGGCTACCCGCAGTACGAGATGGTCCTGGTCGGGGAGTGCGGGCACATCCCGATGATCGAGCGCGCCGACGAGTACTCGGCCTGCCTCGACCGGTTCCTGGCACCCTTCGTCGAGGCGGCCGGGACGGCCGGGGTGTCCGCGTGACCCGCTCGGCGGTCCTGGTGGGCGTGGACATCGTGGAGACGGACCGGATCGCCAGGACCGTCTCCGACGGCGGCGCCGCCTACGGCAGGCGGGTCACCACGCCCGCCGAGCGGGAACTGCACGCCGGCTCGCCTCTCGCGGACGCCGCCTCGTTCGCGGTCAAGGAGAGCTTCATCAAGGCGGTGGGCGGCCGGCCGGCCGGATTCGACTGGCACGACTTCGAGGAGCGGGGCGAGGAGCAGCGGTGGGCCACCCCGCTGCTGGCCGAGGCGGCGTCGGCCCTGGGCGCGTCCACCGAGCTGACACTGACCACGGGCGCGTCGTACACCATCAGGGGCGCCAGCCGCCGCGCCGCCCTGGCCCGGCTGGCGCCACAGGAGAATGACGCCCCGGTGGCCGGCGCGGCCCGGTGGGGCCTGAGCGCGGGACTGCTCGTCGCGCTGGCGATAGTGACCGTCGATTCCAAGGGAGCATTGTGATGTCGCTTGTCCAGGCGGAGGGGGAGACCTTCGTCAAACCCGGAGAGTCGATCCAGCGAGCGCTCGACGAGGCGGGGCCGGGAGCGACCATCCGCCTGACCGAGGGGACCTACGCCGAGAGCCTGTGGATCAGGCACAGCGGGGTCACCCTGGCCGGTGAGGGACCGGAGCTGACCAGGCTGGTTCCCGGCGCGGCGGCGGAGGTGGGCATCCCGCAGCTGCACGACGCGTCGGAGGACGTGGTCAGCGGCATCAGCGTGCACGGTGACGGCATCCGCGACGTCACCGTACGCGGGCTGGCGGTGAGCGGCTTCTCCGGCTCCGGCGTCTACGCGCACACGGTCCAGGGGCTCGTCGTCGAGGACGTCGAGGCGCGGGACAACGACTTCTGGGGCATCTACGTCCGCGAGTCCAGCGGCGTCGAGGTGCTGCGCTGCCGGGCCTCGGGGAGCCAGTACGCGGGCATCGCGCTGAGCTTCTGCCCCGAGGCGAACGCGCTGGTCGCGGAGAACGAGACCTCCGCCAACGCCTTCGGGATCTTCGTCGACAACTCCTCGAAGGCGCGGATGCTGCGCAACACCTGCCACGGCAACTCCGCCGGGCTGCTCCTGCTCAACCAGACCTACGAGGGCGAGCTGCCGGGCGGGGTGAACGACTGCCTGGTGGCGGAGAACGAGCTCCGCGGCAACGGGCTGCTCAGCGGGGAGGGCAACCCGAACGGCCTCGGTGAGGCGGGCCCGCCGATCTCCGGGGTGGGCCTCGCGCTGATCGGCGCCCACCGCGTCACCGTGGTGGGAAACCGGATCCACGACAACCACCCGAGCGGCCCCTCGGTCATGGGCGGGGCGTTCGTGCTGGGATCGTCCAAGGACTGGGGAGGCGACGAGTCCCTGGACAACCACATCTCCTGGAACCGGATCACCGGCAACACCCCGCTCGACGTCCAGGTCGACGCCGACTTCACCCGGCAGGGGTTCGCCAACAACGTGGCGAACGCCACCGCGCCCGACACGATCGAGGGCTGCGCCGCCGAGGAAAGCCGATGACGGCCACCCTGAGCTGTACGGGGCTGAGCAAGAGGTACGGCGACATCCTCGCCGTACAGGACGTCGGCTTCTTCATCGAGAAGGGGGAGGCCTACGGCCTGCTCGGTCCCAACGGGGCGGGCAAGACCACCGCGATCTCCATACTGGTGGGCCTGCTGCAGCCGGACGCGGGGAGCGTACAGGTCTGTGGCCACGATCTCGCGACCGCTCCGCTCGCGGCGAAGGCGAAGATCGGTTACGTCCCGCAGGAGATCGCGCTCTACCCCGACCTGACCGGCCGGGAGAACCTGCGCTTCTTCGGCAGGCTCTACGGGCTGCCCCGGCGGGAGCTGGCGAAACGGATCGACGAGGTGCTCGACTTCGTCGGCCTGTCGGACCGGGCGGACGGAAAGATCGACACCTACTCGGGCGGGATGAAGCGCCGGATCAACATCGGCGCGGCCCTGCTGCACCGGCCGGAGGTGCTCATCCTGGACGAGCCGACGGTCGGGGTGGACCCGCAGAGCCGCAAGGCCATCCTGGACGGGGTCGAGCAGCTGGTGGCCGACGGCATGAGCCTGCTGTACACCTCGCACTACATGGAGGAGGTCGAGCGGGTCTGCAAGCGCATCGGGATCATCGACCACGGCAAGGTCATCGCCGAGGGCACCCGCAAGGAACTCGTCTCCACCCTCGGTAGCGCGGACCGGGTCGAGCTCGTCCTCGACGGCGACCTGGATATCGCGACCGACAAGCTGCGCGCGGTGGAGGGGGTCACCGAGGCGGTGCGGGCGGGTACCTCGTCCATCCGGCTGATCGTCAACGAGGGAAGTCACCTGTTGCCCACCCTCATCGCCGCGGTGCGGGGCATCGCCGTCGTGACGGCCGTCGAGGTCATCGAACCCGACCTTGAGGCCGCGTTCCTGCACCTCACCGGCAACAAGCTGCGGGACTGACGATGCTGAGAGCTCTTTTCGTGGTGAGCCGTCTCGAACTGCGCGCCAGGTTCATGGACGGTACCGCGGTGCTGACCGCCCTGCTCGCCCCCATCGTGCTGGCCTCGCTGTTCGGGTTCGCCCTCGGCGGGGACGATCCGCCCCTGCGCGCCACCGTGGGCTTCGTCGATCTCGACGGCGGGGAGTTCCCCTCCAGCGTGCGCCGGGAGGTGCTGTCGGCCAAGGAACTCGACGGCATGCTGACCCTGCGCGACTTCACGACGGAGAAGGACGCGCAACAGACCCTCGACGACGGGGACATCGGCGCGGCGATCGTGTTCCCCTCGGGGTTCAGCCAGGACGTCGGCGCCGGGCGCGGGGGGAAGGTCACCGTGCTCACCTCCCCGGAGACGCCGCTGGCCGGAGTGGTCGCGAGCAGCATCGTCGACCGGATCTCCGCCCTGGTGGACGCCCGCACCCTCGCGGTCAAGGCGTCCCTGGACGCCGGCGTCTCCGCGGACAAGGTCAAGGAGTTCGTCGAGCGCAACGGCGCGAGCGGCCCGGCGCTGACCCTGGAGAGCGACCCCATGGCGGGCGGAAAGGTCGACCTGTCGGTCTACTACGGCTCCGGCATGGCCGCGCTCTTCGCCTTCTTCGTGGTGGGCACCTCGGTCAGGAGCCTGCTCACCGAGCGCAACCTCGGCACGCTCAACCGGATGCGTGCCGCGCCCATCCGGCCGTGGATCCCGATCGTGGGCAAGGGGGTGGTCGGCTTCCTGCTGGCACTGGTCAGCGTCTGCGCCGTCTGGGCCTCCTCGGTGCTGCTGTTCGGGTCCACCTGGGGTGATCCGCTCGCGGTGTTCGCGCTCTGGACCGCGCACGTGCTGGCCGCCGCCGCGATCACCATGCTGGTGGCCAGCAGGGCGAAGACCGACTCCCAGGCCGACGGGCTGATCATGGGCGTCTCCTTCGTCTTCGCGTTCCTGGGCGGCAGCCTGGTGCCGATGTACAACCTGCCGGACTTCCTGCAGAAGGTGGCGTTGTTCACCCCGAACGGCTGGACGTCGACGGGACTGACCGAGCTCGCCGGTGGCGGCGGGGGCCTGGCGACGGTCGCCGGCCCGATCGCCGCACTCTGCGGGATGGCACTCGTGGCCGGCGGCGTCGCCGCCTTCGGCTTCCGGAGAGGACTACTCGGATGAGCCCGAGCCCGGTCAGAGCCCTGGTGGCGGCCAACCTGCGCCGGCACTCCCGCGACAAGGTGGGGCTGTTCTTCATGGTGGTCATGCCGTTCGTGACCATCCTCTTCGTCGGGATGGCCCTGGGCGGAAGCGCGTCCGGACAGGATCGGATACCGGTCGGGGTGGTCGCGCAGGACTCCGACCCGGTCGCGACGGCCGTACTGCGCCGGCTGGAGACCAACCCCGACCTCGCGATCGAGCGGATGGACGCCGAGGAGCAGGTGCGGTCCGGCGTGCGGACCGGCGCCCTCGCCGCCGGCCTGCTGATCCCGCCCGGGTCCACCGACCTGGAACTGGTCATGACCCAGACCAACGGCAGCGGCATGGCGGCACGAGGCATGATCGACGTCGCGGTCGGCAAGGTGGCCGCGGTGCTCGAAGCCGTGCGGGCGGCCGAGGCGGCGGGCGCGTCCCCGGCCGAGGCCGAGGCTCTGGTACGCAAGGCCCAGACCGAGTCGGCCCAGGTGGCGGTGAGCACCAGTGGCGCCGCGGAGAGCTCCACGCCCCGCGGATTCGCCTACACCGCACCCGCCAACGTGCTGCTGTTCACCTTCGTCAACTCCATGGCGGTCGCCGCGGCCCTGGCCGAGAGCCGCAGGCTGGGCATGATCCGCCGTTCCCTCGCCGGGCCGGTGCGGGAGCGCTCGGTGCTGCTCGGAGAGGTGCTGAGCAGGCTCATCATCGCCATCGTGCAGGCCTGCCTGATCATGGTGGTGAGCACGCTGATGTTCGACGTGTCGTGGGGAGACCCGCTGGGCGTCGCCGCGGTCGTCGGCTCGTTCTGCCTGGTGTCCACCGGCGCCGCGGTGCTGGTCGGCAGCCTGGTGCGGTCGCCCTCCCAGGCCCCCGCGATCGGGCCTCCGCTGGGCATCGTGCTCGGCATGCTGGGCGGCTGCCTGTGGCCGCGCGAGGTCGCGGGCGAGACCCTGAACATGATCGGCTACCTGGTCCCGCACGGCTGGGGGATGGACGCGCTGATCACGCTGACCAAACCGGGCAAGGGGCTGGGCTCGGTCCTGGTCGAGGTGGCCGTACTGCTCGGGATGGCGGTGCTCCTGCTGGGCATCTCGCTCGTGGTGTTCCGCAAGCGCATGCGCACATCCAACTGACCGAACGCGGCACTGGGGAAAAGGGGCGGCGAATGCGCATCCTGGTGACCGGCGGGGCCGGTCTCACCGGCTCCCGTCAGGTGTGCGCGCTCGCGCGCGGTGCCTCGGTGGCCGCGCCGGAGACCATGCCGGAGACCGTTACCGCGCGCCGGTGCCGGGGCGGCCGAGCCCGCGCCACGGACCCGGTGGTCCGCACATGAAGGGCATCGTGCTGGCCGGGGGCTCGGGCACCCGGCTCCGGCCGCTGACCACGATCACCTCCAAGCACCTGCTGCCGGTCTACAACAAGCCGATGGTCTACTACCCGCTCTCGGTGCTGATGCTGGCCGGAATCCGGGAGATCCTGCTGATCAGCACCCCCGAGCACCTGCCGGGCTTTCGGACGCTGCTCGGCGACGGCTCCCGGCTGGGCCTGCGCCTGAGCTATGCCGTCCAGACCGCGCCCCGCGGGCTGGCCGACGCCCTGGTGGTCGGCGGGGAGTTCGTGGGCGACGACCGGCTGGCCCTCATCCTCGGCGACAACATCTTCTACGGCCACGAGCTCCCCTCGGTGCTCCGCGACGAGGTCGGCAAGCTCGACGGCTGCACGGTCTTCGGCTACCCGGTCGCCGATCCCGAACGGTACGGGGTGGCGGTCATCGGCGAGGAGGGCCGGCTGATCGACATCGAGGAGAAACCGGCCCGGCCCCGGAGCAACCTCGCCGTCACCGGTCTCTACCTCTACGACAACGTCGCGCTGCGCTATGCCGCGGAGCTGACCCCTTCGGCGAGGGGCGAGTTGGAGATCACCGACCTCAACCGGCGCTTCCTCGCCGAAGGCCGCGCCAGGCTGGTCAACCTGGGCCGGGGTACGGCCTGGCTGGACACCGGCACGCCGGACAGCCTGCTGGAGGCCGGGGTCTTCGTGCAGGTGCTGGAGAAACGGCAGGGCGTGCAGATCGCCTGCCTGGAGGAGGTGGCCTACCGGATGGGTTACATCGACGACCACGGGCTCCGCGAGCTGATCGGCCGCGCCGGATCCGTGACGGAGGAGGGGCGCTACCTGGTCCGGGTGCTGGAGGCCTCCATCTGAGCGGCGGTGTCGCGCCACCCGCTTCGTTCCGGCCGGAGGGCAGGGGACACCACCGGATCGACGAGGCCCGCGTGAGCCGCTTCCCGGCCGGCTGAAGGAGAACCACGATGGCGGACGGCGGGCGCTACTCCAAGGCTCTGCCGCCCCTGCTCGTGGACCCGTGTGACGAGCACTAATAGATATACATCAATATAGACCAAAGTTGACATAGGCAACTGTCTATGTCGGGAGGGGGAGCGATGGAGCCGATGGAGCTTCTGGAGTGCGGCCCGCCGCTGGCCCGAGAGTCGCTGAACGCCGAGCAGGCCGCGGGGGTGGCGCGGGTCTTCAAGGCACTCGGCGATCCGGTGAGGCTGCGCGTCCTGTCGATCGTGGCCAGCCGCGCCGGTGGCGAGGCCTGCGTCTGCGACATCACCGCGGCCTTCGAGGTCTCCCAGCCGACGATCAGCCACCACCTCAAGGTTCTCAAGGAGGTCGGCCTGCTCACCTCCGAACGCCGCGCCTCCTGGGTCTACTACCGCGTCGTCCCCGAGCCCCTGACGGACCTGTCGGCCCTGCTGAACATCCCGGCCGAGGCCTGACCGGCGTCGCCGCCCGCATCTCGTCAGCGGGCCCCGTGCCGGGCGACCGGGGCACGCCTAGCATGGAGGTATGCGCACCGATCCGGTGACGTTGTTCCTCTGCGGGGACGTCATGCTCGGCCGCGGCGTCGATCAGATCCTTCCGTACCCCGGTGACCCGACGCTGCAGGAGAGCCATGTCCGTGACGCTCGGACATATGTCGATCTCGCGGAGGCGGTGAACGGCCGAATTCCCCGGCCGGTCGGCTTCTCCTGGCCGTGGGGGGATGCCCTGGGGGTGCTGGCGGAGGTCGCGCCCGATGTCCGGGTGGTGAACCTGGAGACGAGCGTCACCCGGAGCGATGATTTCGAGGCGGGGAAGGCCGTGAACTACCGGATGAGTCCAGCCAACCTTCCCTGTCTGCTGGTCGCCCGGCCCGACGTCTGCGTGCTGGCGAACAACCACGTCATGGACTTCGGCCGACGAGGTCTGGAGGAAACGCTCGACGCCCTGGCCGACGCGGGACTGCGAGCGGTGGGGGCGGGCCGGGAGGCGGACGAGGCGCGGCGACCCGCGATCGTCACCGTCGAGGGTGGCGGGCGGGTCCTGATCCTCTCCTGCGGGACGGAGTCCAGCGGCATTCCGCCGGAATGGGCGGCGGCCCCGGATCGCGGGGGTGTCGATTTCGTCCCGGAGCTGTCGGAGACCGCCGCGGCCGAGGTGGCCGGCCGGGTGCGGCGGGTGAAGCGCCCCGGTGACGTCGCGGTCGTCTCCATCCATTGGGGCTCCAACTGGGGTTACCACGTTTCCCGAGATCAGCGGCGCTTCGCGCACCGCCTGGTCGATGGCGGTGTCGACGTGGTGCACGGGCACTCCTCGCACCATCCCCGGCCCGTCGAGGTCTACCGAGGCAAGCTCATTCTGTACGGCTGCGGTGACCTCGTCGACGACTACGAGGGCATCACCGGCTATGAGGAGTACCGGGACGATCTTCGGCTGCTGTACTTCGTGTCGGTGGAGCCGGAGTCGGGCAGGACGGCCGGTTTGCGGATGGTGCCCATGCGGGCCTGTCAGATGCGCCTCCAGCACGCCTCAGTCGAGGACTCCGAATGGCTGCGGGCGGTTCTCGACCGGGTCGGCCGTGACCTCGGATCACGAGTCGACCTGGAGCCGGACGGCGCCCTCGCGCTCCGGCGGACGTAGGCGGGGCCGGACATGACCGCAGGCGCCTCTCCCGAAGATCTCATCCGGGCCGTCCGGGCGATGGGCGTCCGCGACGAGCGTCTGCTGGAGGCCGTACGCGCGACGCCGCGAGCGGGATTCGTTCCCGCGGACCGTATCGCGATCGCCTACTACGACGAGCCCATCCTGATCGGGCACGGGCTGGTGACCACGCAGCCCTCGCTGTCGGCAAGGATGATCGAAGGTCTCGGTCTCGGCGGGACGGAACACGTGCTTGAGATCGGCACCGGCCTCGGTTTCCAGACCGCGCTGCTCGCTCGCCTGGCCGCCGATGTCGTGACCGTCGACCTGTGGGCGGACCTGGTCCGGCAGGCGCGCCGGAACCTCGCCCGGCAGGGGATCGGCAATGTCGAGCTGCTCGTCGGAGACGGCGGCGGCGGCGTGCCGGACCGCGCTCCGTACGACGGCATCGTCGTGTCGGCCGCGTTCCCGGAGGTGCCCCCGCCGCTGGTCGAACAGCTCCGGCTCGGCGGCCGTCTGGTACAGCCCATCGGACCGGGCGGGCGGGAGGAGGTCGTCCTGTTCCAGCGCACCGTGACCGGACTTGAGCGTCGGCAGGTCCTCACGCTGGCCAGCTTTGTCCGCCTTCACGGAAAGTACGGCTTCCCGTCCTGAGGGTGTGACCACTCTGGGCTCGATCCTGCTCGCACTTCCGTCGGCAGAGCGTATTTCCGCAGGGCGTAGCAGGCGGCGGGCCACGACTTCTCAGGCACCGGATCGCCGTAGTCGCGCGCGTCCGGTCACGGCGGCGGCCACCAGCAGCGCGCCGCACAGTCCCATGCCCAGCATCGTCACCGCGGCCAGCACCGAGCCTTCCTCGATCGACAGTGACGCCAGCCCGGCCAGTCCTGCCGCGACCCCTGCCGCCGCGATCCACGGCTCGATCTCGTCGTGCGTGATCTCCCATGATCGCGCGTCCCCCAGGCCGATCCTGGCCGCCAGCCCGCCCCAGCCGCGCACCGGCCCGAGCCTGACGCGCCGCGCGAGTACGAACAGGGCGAGGCCGACGCCCAGCAAACACAATCCCGCGACCTCGTTCACGACACCCTCCAACAGGCGGTGGACCCTGGCCCGGCGACGCCGTATGACGCCGCTCTTTCCGATCCCATGGTGAGCCGGTACCCGGGCCCGGCACCATGGCTTTGACGCGATCCATACGCCTTTGCGGGATTTTCTGACGCCGTCACCGCGCCGCATTTCCGGATGTCGGCACTCCCTACGTCTTCGGGCGCCGGCAGAGGTGGCGGAGTCGGGGTTCACCGTCCTGTTTCCCACGGGATCTCCTCGTGGTGAGTTGTTGCCGGGCACGGCGGCTCCCCGGCCGGGAGCCGCCGAGGGGGACCGTGGAGAGGCACGTCAAGGAGCTCCGCGACCTGCGCCGCAAGCGGAGAAGAGCCCCGTGCGTCCGGTCTCTCTGGTCACGGCGTGGAATGGCCACCGGTTCGAGTACTGATCCCTTCCGGTCGCGCGGTCGCCGTTGTCGTCGCGTCGCCGTGGGATGCGCATAGTTATTCACCGTAAAGGCGTCAAAAACGTATATGGGCGGACAATTGTTCTCTGGGCTGGGGGTGACGATGAGGTGTAGCCCTCGTACAGGAGTGACGTGATGTCCGCGCTGTTGACCCCCGCTCGCCCCCAGGAGCCAAATACCGATGATCGGCACCGGCTGACGGTCACCGGCGGCTTGGCGGCCCTCTCGCTGGACGCGATGGCCTCGGTGGCCTACGGTCCCGAGGCCATCGTCTTGGTACTGGCCCTGGCCGGCGGTGCGGGGCTCGGTTTCACCCTTCCGGTCACGCTGGCCATCGCGGCCCTGCTGGGCGTGCTGACCTTGTCCTACCGGCAGGTCGTCGCAGCCTTCCCCGAGGGCGGAGGCGCCTACGGTGTGGCCAAGACGTACCTGGGCCGCCAGGCCGGCCTGGTCGCGGGCGCCTCGCTCATCGTGGACTACGTCCTGAACGTGGCGGTCTCGGTCGCCGCCGGGGTCGCCGCGCTGACCTCGGCCTTTCCCGAGCTCCTGCCGTACACCGTGTGGCTGTGCCTGGCCGTGCTCGCCTTGATCACCATGATCAACCTCCGGGGCATCACGCACAGCGCCCACGCCTTCATCGCACCGGCCGCCCTCTACGTCGGCGCCATCACGCTGGTGATCGTGGTCGGCCTGATCCGCAACGAGCCCGCCGTCTACGCCGAGCACACGCCCCACGTCCTGCAGACGGTCGGGGTGCTGCTGCTGCTCAAGGCGTTCGCCAACGGCTGCGCCTCGCTCACCGGCGTCGAGGCGATCGCCAACGCGGTGCCCTCCTTCAAAAGGCCGCGGGTCAAGCGGGCCCAGCGCGCGGAGATGGCGCTCGGCGTCCTGCTGGCCGTGATGCTGATCGGCATCGCCGTCCTGATCGAGAAGTTCAAGATCGCCCCTGCTGAGGGGGTGACCGTGCTCTCGCAGGTCACCCAGGCGTCGCTGGGTGACGGCCCGCTGTTCTACCTGGTGCAGTTCTCCACGGTCGCGCTGCTCGCGCTGGCCGCCAACACCTCCTTCGGTGGCCTGCCGGTCCTGACCCAGCTGCTGGCCCGGGACAACAACCTGCCGCACCTGTTCGCGCTGCGCGCCGATCGACATGTGCACCGCTACGGCATCGCCTTCTTGACCATCACCTCGGCCCTGCTGCTGATCCTGGCCCGGGGTGAGATGAACCTGCTGGTGCCGCTGTTCGCGATCGGCGTGTTCGTCGGCTTCACCATCTCCCAAGCCGGTATGGTCAGGCACTGGCTTGGGGACCGACCCGCGGGCTGGCGGTGGCGGGCGGCCCTCAACGGCTTCGGCGCGCTGCTGACCTTCGTTGCCGCCATCGTGGTCACGATCTCCAAGTTCACCGAGGGCGGCTGGCTGATCGTGGTCACGATGCCGCTGGTGGTAGCGGCCATGCAATGGGTCAACCGCTCCTACGCCCGCATCGGTGAGCGCCTGGAACTGGGCAGGACGCCCGTCCCGCCGCGGCCGCGCCGCTCGCTCGTGGTGGTGCCGGTGCATACGATCACCCGCCTGACCTGCGAGGCGCTCGCCGCCGCGCTCTCCTTGGGAGACCGGGTGGTCGCGGTCAACATCACCCACCCAGAAGACGAGTCAGAGGCGCGAAGGTTCGTCGAGGACTGGGAGCGCTGGCACCCCGGCGTCGAACTGGTGCAGCTCTTCGACGCCCACCGGCGGCTGGACACCCCCTTGATCGAGTACATCAAGAGTGTGCCCGAGAGGCAGGTGTTCGCCCTCATCGCCGAGATCGAGCCCGAACACGCCTGGCAGCGCGTTCTGCAGAACCAGCGCGGCGCGGTCCTCGCCCGAGCGCTGCGTCGGCGCAGCGACGCCGTCGTCTGCCGGATGCGTTTCCGGGTAACGGCCACCGCTCACCATCACGGCTGAGGTGGTGACGGTGTACCGGCGTCGTCGCCGGCCGGGCCACTGTTGCCGTCGTCCTGGACGCGGACCGTGCGGAAGGAGTCCCCGCGCCGGGCCGAGTCGCGCAGCGTCATGCCGCCGCCTCCGCGGCCGTGTCGCCGAGCAGCAGCAGGTAACCGTCCTCCACGGTCGGCTCGGCCAGGCGGGCACCCTCCGGAGCGGGCCCGATGTTGCGGAACAGCCCGTCGCCGGTGCGCCAGGAGAGCACTCCCGACCTCTCCGAGGAGAACCAGACCCGGCCCTCGGCCAGCGCCCGGATCTCCTCGGGCGTGCCCTCGAACTCGCACCGTCCCGCCTTGAGCACGACCACCCGGTTGCAGAGGGCGGCGACGTCCTCGGTCTGGTGGGTGGAGAGCACGACGGCCCGGTCCTGCCCGATGTGCGAGATCAGCTCGCGGAACCGGAGCCGCTGCTCGGGGTCCAGGCCGGCGGTCGGCTCGTCCAGCAGGATCAGCTCGGGGTCGCCGAGCAGCGTCTGCGCGATGCCCAGCCGCCGCCGCATGCCGCCGGACAGCGTCCGGATCCGCTTCCCGCTCACGGAGGTCAGCCCGACCTCCTCGATCACCCGGCGCACCTCGTCGTGCCGGGCCCGCCGCTCCACCATCTCCTTCAGGATCGCCACGTAGTCGACGAACTCGAAGACCGTGAATCCCCGCTGGTAGCCCGGCTCCTGCGGCAGGTATCCCAGCCGCCGCCGGATCTCCAGCCGATCCCCGGCCGGATCCCGGCCGAGCAGTCTCAGCTCGCCCTCGTCCGGGGCGAGCACGGTCGCCAGCATCCTGATCAGCGTGGTCTTACCCGCGCCGTTCGGCCCCAGCAGACCGGTCACCCCCTTCCCCGCAGTGAAGGTGAGCCCGTCCAGGGCCCGGCTGCGGCCGTAGGCCTTCACCAGACCCGCTGCCTCGATCATGAGAACTCCCTGCGGTGCACGATGAGAAGGACGACGGATATGAAGGTGATGGCCAGGTAGCCCACCTGGCCGGCGCCGCCGAACATCGCCAGGCTCGGCTCGCGGAGGTTCGTGGCGACGACCACGACCAGCCAGGTCACCGCCACGGCGGCCCCGCAGTGGCGCGGGTCGAACCGGCTGGAAAGGACGAGGGTCAGCGAGGTCAGCGCGAGCGAGGGCAGCAGCCACGCGGCCACGGTCCAGTCGTCGCCCAGCAGGGCGAGGCCCATCACCAGCGCCAGCGCAGACGAGGACGTCAGCACCGCGGCGGCGCGCATCAGCATCAGCCGGAACATCGAGTACGGCGCGGCCAGGCCGATCTCGTGGGTCGGATCTCCGTCCCGGCCGAAGGCCACGGCGACTCCGGCGACCGGCAGGATCGGGGCCAGCGTGAGATAGACGAGCAGCCCCCACCGGGTCGTCTCCCCCGAGGCCAGCGCGGCGAACAGGAGCGCCACGGTGCCGGCCGCGATCCACGGCAGGCGCAGCGAGTAGGTGGCGCCCAGCAGCCGGGCCGTGTGGTCGTGGACGCCGATCGCCCGCAGCAGCCGTTCGAACGGTCCCGGCACGGGTGTGTCCACCGCGTCGGCCACCTCCGCCCAGACCCGGTCCAGCCGGGAGCTCGGTACCCGGGGCGCGAGCAGGCCCCGGCATTGATCACAGGCCAGCAGGTGGGCCTCGACCGACGCGGCCAGTGTCGGGTTCAGCTCCCCGTCGGCGTACTTGACGGCCAGGCCGTCGTCCATGTGCCAGGTGCTCATGCCAGCTCCTCCCTCAACAGTGCCTTCGCGCGCATCATCCGGGTTTTGACGGTCCCCGCCGGGATGCCGAGCAGCCGCCCGGCCTCCCGGCTGGTCAGCCCGTCCAGCACCGTCGCCTGGACCACCGCGCGCAGTTCCGGGGAGAGCCGGCCCATCGCCTGGCCGAGCTCGCCGTACTCGATGCCGAGCAGCACCTGTTCCTCGGCCGAGACCATGACCTGCTCGTAGGCGGGCAGTGGCACCACCGGGCGGCGGCGGAGCCGGTCCAGCAGGCGGCGGACGCCGATGCCCCAGATCCAGGCCGCGACCTCTCCCTTGCCCTTCCAGGTGCGCGCCGTACGCCAGACGGCCACGAAGGTGTCCTGGACCGCCTCGTCCACCAGCGCCGGGTCGGCGCACCGGCGGGTGAGCCGGATGACGAGCCAGGGTGCGTGCCGGGCGTAAAGGACCTCAAGGGCACGGCGGTCCTCGCCGGCGACGGCGTCGAGCAGCCGAGCGTCCGTCCAGCTCTCGTGCTCGCTCATGGGAGCCCTTTCAACGGTGTCATGCCTCTCTGTCGCATCCGGTCCCCCCGGCGGTTCACGGTTCCGTCGTGTCCGGCGGTCCCGGCGGTTCATGGCCTGGAACGAACCGAATGCGGTATCGCGCCCGACAGGTGAGGCATGAGAAGGAAAATACTGGTCTCGCTGGTGGCGCTGTCCATGGTGTGCGCCGCGGCGTCGTGCTCGCCGGGAGTGCCGCTCGACGGACCCCCGGGCACCGGGAAAGTCATCATCGACGCGGACATGGGCGAGCTGAACGACGACGCGCAGGCCATGTTCCTGCTGGCCGCCGCCGAAGGGGTGGAGGTGCTCGGGGTGACGACCGTGGGCGGCAACACCTGGCCGGAGGAGGGCACCGCGTACGCGCTGCGTCAGCTGGAGCTCATCGGCAGGGCCGGCATCCCCGTGGTGACCGGCGAGACCAACGTGCCGGCGCCGAGGGACGACTACGACGGGGCCCTGGACCGGCCGCGACCGGCGTCCCACCGCGCGCTGGCCACCGAGCCGCACGGAGGCTACGCGACGACCCGGCCCGCGGCGGGCAGCGCCTCGGACTTCATCGCCGACCAGGTGAGACGCCACCCCGGCGAGGTGACCGTCTTCGCGCTCGGCCCGGCCACCAACCTGGCACGCGCCGTACGGGAGCATCCGGAGATGGTCCCCCTGGTCAAGGAGGTCGTCTATCTGGGAGCCGACACGGAGGGCGAGGAGTTCAACCGCTGGTTCGACCCCGAGGCGTCCCGGGTCGCCTTCGCCGCTCCGTTCAGGCGCCGGCTGGTCGTCACGCTGGAGGCGGCGCAGCGGCTCACCTTGGACAGGCGGACCTACGAGCGGGTGGTCGCGGGCCCGGAGACCCCGGTCAGGAGGCTCTTCAAGGAACTCCAGGGGCCGCTCTTCGCCGGTGATCCCGGACATCGGGCGTTCGTCTGGGACGCCGTGGCCGCGGCGGCCTTCCTCCGTCCCGAGATCGTCTCGGACACGGACGGCCGCACCGTGCTGGAGGTGGACCCGGACCGGTTCTGGGACCTCTACGTCACGCGGATCGGCTCGACCGGGCCGCCGAGCGCCGGGTAGTCGAGGTCCCCCTGGCCGGTGCGGCGGGAAAAGTCTCCCGCGGCCGGACTCCCGCGGCGTGGGACAGTTGGCTTCATGCGTGTGGGCATCCTGGGCCCGCTGGAGGTGACGGCGGGCGGTGAGAGCGTCGAGATCGGGGGCGTCCGGCTCCGCGTGCTGCTGATCCGGCTGGCCGTGGGAGCGGGGAGGGTCGTCACGGCCGACGAGCTGTCGGACGCGCTCTGGCCGGAGGAGCAGCCGGCCGACCGCGCCAACGCGGTGCGGTCGCTGATCGCCAGGCTGCGCCGTGCCCTGCCGGACGCGTCGGTGCTGCGGTCGGCTCCCGGCGGCTACCGGCTCGACCTGCCGCCGGACGCGGTCGACGCGCACCGGTTCGAGCGGCTGGCACGAGCGGGGAGGCGCGCGCTGAACGGCGGGGATCCGGCCGCCGCCGCCCCCCTGCTCGGTGAGGCGCTCGCGCTCTGGCGAGGTCCCGCCTTGGCGGACGCCGCCGGAGCCTCCTTCGCCACGGCGTACGCGGCCGGGCTGTACGAGGCGCGCCTGGCCGCGCTCGAGGATCGCGCCGAGGCGGAACTGGCGTCCGGGCGCCATGCCCACCTGGTGGCCGAGCTCTCCGAGCCCGCGGCCCGTCACCCGCTGAGGGAGCGGCTGCAGGGACTGCTGCTGCGGGCGTTGCACGCCCAGGGGCGTCAGGCCGAGGCGCTGGTCGGCTACGAGAGGATCCGGCTCCATCTGGCGGACGAGCTGGGGGCCGACCCGGGACCTGAGCTGCGGGAGATTCACCTGGCGCTGCTTCAGGAGAGCCCGGCGGAGCCCGTTCGCCCGCCGAAGGGCAACCTGCGGACCGCGCTGACCAGCTTCGTCGGCCGGGCGGCCGAGGTGCGGCGGGTCGGCGCGTTGCTGGAGGAAGGACGGCTGGTCACGCTGGTCGGTCCCGGCGGGGCGGGTAAGACCCGGCTCGCGACCACCGTCGCCGGAAGGATCGCCGAGCGGCGGCCGGGTGGTGTCTGGTTGGTGGAGCTCGCGGCGGTGACCGATGCGGCCGACCTGCCCCAGGCGGTGTTCGGCGTGCTGGGTGTCAGGGAGACGGGCTCCTTCGACGCCCAGAGCACGCCCAGGGACACGATGAGCCGCCTGGTCGAGGCGCTCTCGCGCGCCGAGACGGTGATCGTGCTGGACAACTGCGAGCACCTGGTCGAGGCCGCGGCCCACCTGGTCGAGGACCTCCTGGGGAGGTGCCCGAGGCTGCGGGTGCTCGCCACCAGCAGGGAGCCCCTCGGGATACTCGGCGAGGTCCTGTCTCCGGTCGCCCCGCTCGGACTGCCCGAGCCGGACGCCTCCGTCCAGGAGGCCGGGACCAGCCCGGCGGTGCGGCTGCTCGCCGACCGGGCCGCCGCGGTACGGCCCGGCTTCGCGGTCACCGGGGAGAACGTCGCGGCGGTGGTGGAGATCTGCCGTCGGCTGGACGGGCTGCCGCTGGCGATCGAGCTGGCCGCCGCGCGGATGCGTTCGCTGACCGCGCCGCAGGTGGCCGAGCGCCTCGGGGACCGGTTCCGGCTGCTGACCGGCGGCAGCCGTACCGCGTTGCCCCGCCATCGGACGTTGCGCGCGGTCGTCGCCTGGAGCTGGGACCTGCTCGACGACGACGAGTGCCGGTTCGCGGAGCGGCTCGCGGTGTTTCCCGGCGGGATCTCGGTGGAGGCCGCCGAGCGGGTGTGCGGGGAGCCGGGCACGGCCCTGGACCTGCTCGGCGCGCTGGTGGACAGGTCGCTGCTGCAGGTGGTCGAGGCGCCGCAGCCGCGCTACCACATGCTGGAGACGATCCGCGAGTACGGGCTGGAGCGGCTGGCGGAGAGCGGGGAGGTCGCCCAGGTCAGGGCCGCGCACGCGGCGTACTTCCTGGACCTCGCCGAGACGGCCGAACCCTGTCTGCGCGAGGAACGGCAGCTGGTCTGGCTGGCCGTGCTGGATGCCGAGCGCGACAACCTG
Organism: Streptosporangium sp. NPDC002607; assembly: GCF_053592655.1. Taxonomy (NCBI): domain Bacteria; kingdom Bacillati; phylum Actinomycetota; class Actinomycetes; order Streptosporangiales; family Streptosporangiaceae; genus Streptosporangium; species Streptosporangium sp. NPDC002607. The sequence goes on along the minus strand of NZ_JBSFWD010000024.1, from coordinate 42,553 downwards.
CTCGCCGCCCTGCACTTCGCCGTCGACGCGGGTGACGCCGACACGGCGGTACGGCTGGCCGTCGCGCTGAGCGTCTTCTGGATGATCCGCGACAACTACGCCGAGGCCGCGGGCTGGCTCCGTCTCGCCCTCGACGTTCCCGGCGAGGTGTCCTCGGAGCATCGGTCGGTCGCCACCGCCCTCCACATGATCAACAAGATGCTCTCCGGTGAGCATGAGGACCTGCGGGACACCGTCGAGCGGCTCCGGTCGCTGGCCACCACCGTCGGTCCCGACACCGAGAACCCGTTCCTCGCCCTGATCGAACCAGTCCTCGCGATCTTCACCGACGACGCCGTCCTGGGCGTGTCCGCCGTCGGGCGGCGGCTGTCGCACCCCAACCCGTGGACCCGGGCGATGCTCTTCAGGATCAGGGCGGCCCTCCTGGAGAACGAGGGCGACCAGGTGGGAGCGCGCCGCGACCTGCTCGCCGCCGCCGCCGGGTTCCGTGACCTGGGGGACCGCTGGGGGCTCGCCCAGGTGCTGAGCTCGCTGGCGGAGGCCCACCTGGTCTTCGGCGACTTCGACGAGGCCGTCGAGGCGCTGGGGGAGTCCATCCGGCTGCTGGGCGAGCTCAACCCCGACGACGACGCCGCGCATCAGCGGATCACGCTCGCCGGCGCGCGGGCGCAGCAGGGCGACGTGGACAGGGCACGCGCCGAGCTCCTGGCGATGACGGAACCCACCGAGAGGCTGTGGTCACAGCGGAACATCGCGTTCGCCTGGCTCGCACTGGGGGACCTCGACCGTCGCGCGGGCGACCTGGACGGGGCGGAGCGGCACTACGAGGCGGCGGCGACCGGCATAGCGGGCATCGTGCTCGTCGCCCCGCAGTTCCACGCGCTGATCCTGCAGGCGATGGTCCATCTGGCGGTGGACCGTCGTGACCTGGTGACCGCGGAACGGCGGCTCGCGGAGGCGATCGACCGGGCGGTCGAGGGGAGGGACATGCCGATCCTGGCCCGCGTCGGCGTCGCCGCGGCGGCCCTGCGCGCCCACCGGGGCGACCCGGCAGGGGCGGCGGAGACCCTCGGCGCCGCCGAGCGGCTCCGCGGCGCCCCCGACCGGTTCAACCTCGAGATCGCCGGGCTGACCCGGCGGCTCAGAGACGAGCTGGGCGACGCCGCCTACGACGCCGCCCACGCACGGGGCATGGCCCTCGACCGCGCCGCCGCGCTCGATCAGGTACGGCGGCGGTAGGCGCGGACCGCCAGCGGCGCGAACACCGCCAGGAAGAGCGCCGAGGACAGCAGCGTCCACATCACCGGACCCGTCGCCGGCCCGCCCAGCATCAGGGCGCGCGAGGCGTCCATCGCATGCGCGACCGGGTTGATCTCCACCCAGGTCTGCAGCCAGCCGGGGAGGGTCTCCTTCGGTGTGATCATGCTGGTGCCGAAGGTCAGCGGGAACAGCACGATGAAGGCCGTCCCCTGCACCCCGCCCGGGTTGCGCATGAGCATCCCGATCAGAACGAACGCCCAGCTCAGGCTGAACGCGAAGAAGATGGTGAGCAGGCACGCGGCCAGCACCGACAGCGGGTCGGTCTGGATCCGGAACCCCAGCAGGAAGCCGCAGCCGAACAGGGAGACGACGGCCACCAGATAGCGGATCAGGTCGCCGAGCACCGAGCCGATCAGCGGTGCGGAGCGGCCGATCGGCAGGCTGCGGAACCGGTCGAAGACCCCCTTGCCGATGTCGGTGTTGAGGTTCACCCCGGTGGCCATCCCGCCGAACATCAGCGTCTGCACCATGATGGCGGGAAGCAGGAACTGCAGGTACTCGTGGGTGGAACCGGCCACCGCCCCGCCGAGTAGATAGACGTACACCAGTACGAAGACGATCGGCTGCAGCGTCACGTCGAGCAGTTGCTCGGGGGTGCGCAGGGTCTTGGTCAGGCTTCTTCTGCCGAGCGCGAGGCTGTGCCGTACCAGCCCGAAGGGCCGGGTCTGGACGGGGGCCGGTGCCTGCGCGCGTTCCACGGTGAGGGTCATGCCGCGTCCTTCTCTTCGGCGTGGCGTCCGGTGAGCGTGAAGAAGACCTCGTCCAGGCTGGGCAGCCGGAGGCTGAGCTCGGTGACCGAGATCCGCTCCTGGTCGAGCCGCCGTACGATCTCGGTGAACGCGGTGTCGCTCTCGACGGGAACGGTGATCACGCCCTGGCCGGGTGATTCGGGGGCGCGGCCGACCACCGCGCCGACGAGCGCGGCGGCGTCCGCCAGCCGGGCCGGGTCCGCGGGCCGGACGAGGATCGTCTGCCCGCCCACGACGTGCTTGAGCTCGGCCGGGGTGCCGTGCGCGATGACCCGTCCATGGTCGATGACCGAGATGTCGTCGGCCAGGGCGTCGGCCTCCTCCAGGTACTGCGTGGTCAGCAGCACGGTGACCCCGTCGCCGACCAGCGAGCGGATGATGCTCCACACGTCGTCCCGTTTGGCCGGGTCCAGACCGGTCGTCGGCTCGTCGAGATAGATGACGGCGGGACGGCCGACGAGACCGGCGGCCAGGTCGAGGCGGCGCCGCATGCCGCCCGAATACGTCTTGGCCGCCCGCCCGCCGGCCTCGGCGAGCCCGAAACTCGCCAGCAGCTCCGTCGCCCTGGCCTTCGCCTCGCTTCGGCGCAGGTCGAGCAACTCCCCGATCAGCACGAGGTTCTCCATACCGGTGAGGTCGTCGTCGACCGACGCGTACTGCCCGGTCAGGCCGATCAGGCGGCGCACCCGGGCGGCGTGCCGTACGACGTCGAGCCCGCCGACCGTGGCGTGTCCTTCGTCGGGTCGCAGCAGCGTGGCCAGGATACGCACGGCCGTGGTTTTGCCCGCGCCGTTCGGCCCGAGCACCCCGAGAACCGTGCCCTGCCGGGCGGCCAGGTCGATCCCGGCGAGCGCGGTCGTCTTCCGGTAGCGCTTGACCAGTCCCTCCGCCTCGAAGGCAAGGGGCATGATGTCCTCCACAGTGGTGGTCCTGAGTGGTGGTCTTGACACCACGCACCCTGACCGGCACGCATGTCAGCCGTGGCACAGATCCATGTCAGCGGGCCGCCCGGCCTGACACGCCCTGGGAGGGCCGAGTGGATTTATCCGCTCTCCGGCCCGCATCCCGGTAGCGCGGGAAGGAGTGCAGGCACGAGACTGATCCGGGTACGCGGAGCGGCGGAGGTGGGATGGCGACGACACACATCGAACCATTCGAGGCCGCGCGACCGGGGCGGCGGCCGGAGCTGGACGCGATCCGCACCCTGGTGGTGGTCGGGCTGGTGTTCTTCCACTCGGCGCTGGTGTTCGACACCCGCGACGACTACTACGTGAAGAACGCCGAGACCACCGGCGTGACCACGATCGCCGCCGGTCTCGGCGTGGTGTGGGCGATGCCGATGCTCTTCCTCATCGCCGGTCTCGGCTCGTGGCACTCGCTGCGCCGGCGCGATCCCGCCGGATTCGCGGTGGAGCGGCTGCTGCGGCTCGGCGTGCCGCTGGTGTTCGCGACGCTCACCATCATCCCGGTGCCGCAGTGGCTGCGGCTGCGGGCCGACCCTGACTATCACGAGTCGTACCTGCGGTTCCTGCCGCGCTTCTTCGACGTGCGCCTGGATCTGGCGGAGTTCCCCTTCGTCATACAGGGCGAGCACTTCGAGGTCGGGCACCTGTGGTTCGTGCTGATGCTGCTCGCGTTCTCGCTGCTGCTGGCGCCGCTGGTCCGCTGGTTCCCCCACGACCTCGGCCGGCGGATCCGTGACCGGCTGGCCACGGCGGTGCGGCGGCGCGGAGCGGTGCTGCTGCCGGGTGTCCCGGTCGCGGTGGTCAGCGCGCTGGCCGGCCTGGAGGAGGGGTTCGCCGCGTGGAGCCGCTGGGCGTACCTGCTGTTCTTCCTGTACGGGTTCGTGCTCGCCGCCGACGAGCGGTTCCGGGCGGCGATGCGCCGGGACGCGGTGCCGGCCGGAGTGCTCGGCCTGACCCTGTTCCTGATCGGCATGCCGGGTTTCCTGATCGCGGGCAACACTCCCGGAGGCGACCCCTTCACGGACCTGACCGCCCTCTCGATCGGTGTCCGCACCCTGTACGGCATGGCGGGGTGGTGCTGGCTGGTCGCGATCCTGGGACTTCTCGACCGTCGTCGCGGGGCACCGGCCGCCGCGCGGGACACGCCGGACGGCCGGGGCCGGCGGCTGTACGGCTATCTGGCCGTCGCCGCGTTGCCGCTGTACGTCCTGCACCAGCCGATCGTCGTCGCGGTCGCGTACGGCGTGGTCGGCTGGCACGCGCCGATCGTGGTCAAGTACCTCGTGATCGTCGCGGCCTCGCTCGCCCTGACCGTGGCCGCCTACGACCTGCTGGTGCGCCGTACCCGGGTGACCCGGTTCCTGTTCGGGATGCGTGGGTAGCGGACCGCCCTCGGCGCCGACGCCACCGCGGTCACGTTCCTCCGCTATTCCGGAGCACTCGCCGCCGCGCAGGTCGGAGAGGCGTTTCGCCGAGTGGCGGATGTCCTCGAAACGGACGGTGCAGCCCTGGCCGTTCGGCTCCTGTGACGCTCCTCCCCAGCTGTTTCATCTGCAACTGCCCTATCATTGAGCATCGATTTACTCATTTCTTCATCGCCCACCGAGCCGGGGATGATTTCAGGAGTGTTCATGGATCCGTCGTTGATCGCGATTCCCGCCTACCTGCTGCTGATCGGCTTGGAGATCTTCGCCTTCCACCGGGAGGAAGATGCCGAGCAGAGGGGATACGGGCTGAAAGACACCCTCACCAGCATGGTGATGGGTGCGGGGTATGCCGTGATCGGCCTGATCTGGGTAGCCGTTTCCGTGATCGTTTGGGAAGCCGCCCACGCGCTGACCCCGCTGAGGATCGAGGTCACCTGGTGGTCCTGGCCGGTCATCATGCTGCTGGTGGATCTCTGCTATTACTGGGAGCACCGGGTCGCCCATGAGGTGCGGATCTTCTGGGCGAGCCATGTGGTCCACCACTCCAGCCAGTACTTCAACTTCTCGACGCCGATCCGCCAGACGTGGACCGGAGTCCACCGCATAGCCTTCCTGGCGCCCGTGGCTCTGGCGGGATTTCCCGTGTACGTGATCCCGCTGGCATTCGGGCTGAATCTCGTCTACCAGTTCTGCCTGCACACCAAGCGCATCGGCCGTCTGCACCCGATGATCGAATTCGTTTTCAACACGCCGTCCCATCACCGAGTGCACCACGCCGTGAACGACAAGTACCTCGACCGCAACTACGGCGGCATCCTCATCGTCTGGGACCGGATGTTCGGCACCTTTCAAAGTGAGGACGAAGAGGCCGTCTACGGTCTGACCAAGAACATCAACACCTACAATCCATTGAAAGTCGCCTTTCACGAGTACATCGACATCGTCCGCGACGTCAACATGGCGCGCTCGTGGAAGGAGCGCTTGGGATATGTGTTCGGCAGGCCGGGCTGGCAGCCCAGGCAGGGCTCGGAACTCGAGCTCGTCCCGGCCATGCAGTCCTGACGTCGTTCCGCGCTCCTCGGTGTCACGGGAAAGCGCGTCTTTCCACTTATGACGAAGCCGGGACCGGCGTCGGATCGGGTTCACTCACCGTTCCGCAGGTCGGAGAGACGTTTCGCTGAATGCCGGATGTCCTCGAAGCGGACCGTGCAGCCCTGGCCGGTGGGCGACTGCGCCAGGAAGCCGATCTCTGGGTCTCCGTCGAGCGCGAAGTACCTGGTGAGCTGCCAGAAGTCGGTACCGGTGGAGACGTGGAAGGCGAAGGCGGAGCCGATCCGGGAGATTCGCAGCCGCAGGTCGTCGCCCTCGACGGTGAAGGAGTTGCAGTCGTCGGACACCCCGCGGGTCACCACGGAGACGATCGTGGCTCTGCCCTGCGGGGACATCTCCAGGCAGAACTTCGCCCAGGTGCGCTCGTCGGCGTGCAGCACCAGGACCCCGGCGTCGTAGGTGGTCAGCAGGTCGACCCTGACCCGGGCGCTCAGCGTGAAGTCGCCGTCCAGCCGCCCGACCAGGGCGGGGGCGTTGGCGAAGCGGTCGGGGCCGCCGGGGTCGGTGAACAGGTCGGTGTTCGGGCCCGCCTCGATGGCCAGCGCGTCGTCCCCGTCGACGCTCCACCCGACCGGCGGGTTCAACCAGCGCAGCGGAGCGGGGAAGGCGGGCAGAACGACCGGCCGGCTCATGGGATTCTCCTTCTCGTACGGGGCGGACTCGTCACCGGAGGCTCACCGGACGTCGAGTGCGATCCGCGTCCAGCAGCTGACACCGGTCAGGCTGACTTCCGAGCAGCTTGTGGATCATCCTTGGCGTGCCTGATGGTACCGCTCCCACAAAGGCGGATAAAAGCACCTTGTCCACTTGTGGAATCCAGTCGAAGAGCAGAAGTCATGGATGTCGTGGCGGGGTGCTCCTGAACCTTCCCTTATTCTATAGTTCTTTGGAATATGGGCTGCAATGGATCAACTGGAGGACGCGATGTCGTACCCGGAGCCTCGTTACCTGGGCGAGGCGGGCGAGAGCAGTGGGTTCTTCCGGCCGGCGAGCGCGGGGCCGGACCTGGTGATAGGCGAAGGCGGGACGGAGGTGCACTATCTGGGCACCGGCGCCTCGACGAACGGGCAGTTCGGTCTGTACCGCTGGGACATGGGAGCGAAGCCGTCCGGCCCGGACCCGCACTTCCACCGGACGATCTCCGAGTCCTTCTTCGTGCTCTCCGGGACCGTGCGGCTGTTCAACGGGAAGACCTGGACCGACGCGACGGCGGGAGACTTCCTGTACGTCCCGGAGGGCGGGGTGCACAGTTTCCGCAACGAGTCCGGCGAACCGGCCTCGATGCTGCTGCTCTTCGCGCCGGGGGCACCCCGCGAGGGCTACTTCGAGGAGCTCGCCGAGATCGCGGCCAGCGGGCGCCGGCTCAGCGACGCGGAGTGGACGGACGTGTACCTCCGCCACGACCAGTACATGGTCTGACGGTCATGGCGGAGTTTCCCGAGGAACCGATCTACCGGCAGCTGGCCCGGATCGGCAGGACGCTGGCCAGTCCGGTGCGGCTGAGGCTGCTCGACGTGCTCGACCAGGGAGAGCGCACCGTCGAGCAGCTGTCCGAGGAGGCGGACATCCCGCTGAAGAACACCTCGGCCCAGCTGCAGCAACTCCGCGCGGCTCACCTGGTGACGAGCCGCAAGGCGGGTACCCGGGTCTACTACCGGCTGGCCGACGAGCGGGTCTCGCGCTTCCTGGGCGAGCTGCAGGACTTCGCCGCGGAAAGGCTCGCCGATCTGCGGGAGGCGGTGTCCGAGCATCTCGGCGAGGTCGCGGTCCTGGAGGCGGTGACCGCCGACGAGCTCGCCGGACGTCTCGACGACCCCGACATCGTGATCGTCGACGTCCGCTCGGCCGCCGACCACGCCCGCGGCCATGTGCCGGGGTCGGTGTCGATTCCCCTGGCCGAACTGCGGGACCGTCTCGACGAGCTGCCCAGGGACATGGAGATCGTGGCCTACTGCGGCGGCCCCTACTGCGTGGTCTCCCCGGAGGCCGTGCGCCTGCTCCGCGACCACGGCTTTCCGGCGCGCCCGCTGGACGGCGGGCTCACCCGCTGGCGACGCACGGGGAGACGACTGCAGACCGGTTCCGCCACGGCCCGGTAACGGGCCCGCGGCCGAATTGTCGGAGTAGATCACTACCGTTCCCGGCATGCTCAGTTCGCAACAGCAGGCTGCTCTGTCGACTGCCGGGACGAAGGTCCCCGCGCCCGGCGAACTCCCTCGGATCACCCGCCGCGAAGAGGCCGGCGCATGACCGCCTGGGAGGAGATCCGCGGACTCATCGACCGCCGGGACGCCCACGCCGTCGCGGCCCGGATCGTCGAGTTGGACGAGGCGGCGCGTAAGGAGGTCGCCGGCCTTCTTCCGGGATACCTGAAGACGCTGCGCGGCCGACGCGAATCCTGGGAAGGGCTCGACGACTACGCCGAGGTGCTCCGCGCCGCCGGGGCCGGGGTGCTCACCGGGGCGGCCGCCGTGGCGACCTGGCTGAACCGCCGGGATTTCACCTCCCGCTGGGGCTCGCCGTACGGGGACACCGAGCGGATCATGGCGATTCTCGCGACCCGGCCGGCGGAGTGGCGGGCCGACCTGGCCGGACGGCTCGTGCTGAGGCTCCGGACGGGGGAGGACCGTGGGCTGCCGCTGGCACTCGCCCTGCTGCGTGCGACCGGGATCGAGGTGCCGGCCCACGATCCGCTGGTCGTCGGATGGGTGAGCACCGTCAGGGGTCTGTCCGCTCTGCGAAAGGATCCGCTCTTTGACGCCATGCTTCCCCGCGTCTTCGAGGTTCAGGGGGTGGGGCGGGCCCTGCAGTGGGAGAACGATCCGGCCCGGTCGTTGCTGGGTGTCCTGCGCACCCTGGCCGCCAAGGACGGGGCGAGACGGCCGATGCTGCTCCAGGGGTGCGTCAGGCGGTTCCTGCTGGGGGGTTCGGCGGCAGAGCTGCGGTTCTTCGTCCGCCTGCACGAGGCCCTGGATCCGGCGCCGCACGAGATCGAGCCGCACGCCCGCGACTACCTGCGGCTGCTGCCCGCGGCGCCGGGGCCGGTCGCCGAGCTGGCGCTGCGGCATCTGCGCGGGCTGGACGGGCTCGACCCCTTCGACCTGGTGGAGGGGTGGGAGTCGGTGCTCTTCAGGCCCGAGCGCAAGCTCGTCCGCGCCGGGCTCACCTGGCTGGACCAGCGGGTACGGCTCTCGCCCGAGCTGGCGACCTCGATCGCCGGACCGCTGGCGCTGGTGTTCGCCGCGGACTCCACCGAACTGCAGGACAGGGCGGTGACGCTCGCGATCAAGCACGCGAGCCGGATGGACGACGAGGGCCGGGACGTCATCCGCGACGCGCTCGGCACGCTCCCGCCCGACCTCGGGGGGCGTGCCTTCGCGGTCTTCGGCGGCGAGGAGCCGGCCGAGCCCGACCCGCGGGACGGGTTCGCCCCGTCCCCGCTCCCGCAGCCCGACGCTCCGCGGCGGATGCCTGATCCGATCGGTTCCGTGGCGGAGATGGTGCCCCTGCTGAACGGTTCCGGTGACTGGCAGGAGTGGGAGCGGCTACTGGCCGGTTTCGTCGCCCTCGTGCACCGGGATCGCGAGGGTACGGCCGCCGAGCTCAAGCCCCACCTGGTCGGCAGGTATGAGCACCTGTACGGAGAAGGTTATCCCTGGAACCGGGTCGATCGTTGGAACCAGGTCGACCACTGGCTGATCGGCGCCATGTGCTCCCTCAGCGGCATCGCACCGATGCGGGGTGCCTGGAAGCGGAAACTCCCCGACACCCGCCCTCTCTGCCCGCCGCACCTGCTTCTGCTGCACCGGGCGGCCGAGATCCAGATGGCCGTCGAGGAGGACGTCGTCCCGCCGTTGCTGCTGTCCACCCCCACCCTCACGACCGGGCACGTGGCGGCGGCCGAGCTGGTGACGAGGCTGGAGGTCATCGAGGCCGCCGGGGTGAAGCCGCTGGCCGCGGACCTGCAACAGGCGCTCCTCCGGCTGCCCAGAGAGCGGGATCCGAACGCGGCCGAACGCGCCGGTCGGCTCTCCTCGCCGGTCGGTCGCCTGGTCGCCCGCCGGCTGTCCGGGGCCCGGCTCGCGGATCCGGTGGTGGAGGTGCGCTGGTCCCGCAGCGCGCCGGCCTACTCCACCGAGGTGAAGCTCGTCCCGTCGCTGCACGCGCCGGCCACCGGGCTGCCGCTCGTCGACCGGATGTTCGCCGCCTCTCCGCGGCACGGTGACGAAGTTCATCTGTCCTGGTGGCCGTCGATGTTCCCGTCCCACCGGGAGGTGGCCGCCGCGCACCTGTCAGGTCAGCTCCTGCGCGATCAGTGGCGCGGCCCGGCGGTAGGACCGGAACATCTCCGCCGGCTCGCCGGGCTCGACGGGCCGCCGGGGGTCGCCGTCTCGCTCGTCCTTGCCCATGTGCTGGGAAACCCGGACATGCCGGAAGCCGTTGACGTCCTGCTGACGATGGCGGGCCGCGGCGACCTGCCGGCCGCCGAACTCGGCAGGCAGGCGGCGGCGCTGGTCGGATACGACCAGGTGAAGCTCCTCCACCTGACGGCGGCCCTGGAGTCGGCGTCCCGCCAGGGTGCCCATGAGGAGGTGTGGACGGTCGTCGCCGCGGCGTTGCCGTTGCTCGTGCCCCAAGCCGGTCGCCGACCGCGCCACGGGCTCACCGAGTTCGTGGCGCTGGCCGCCACCACGGCGGCGTGGTGCCGAGCTCGCGGGGCGATTCCCGAGATCGAGGCCATGGCGGCGCGCAAGGGATCGAGCGGTCTGCTTCGTGAGGCGCGCCGCCTGCACGGGCTGTTGACGGCGAAGGAAGGATGACCCATGCGCTCGAAGTATGACGAGGAGTGCCGCCTGCGGCTGGCGATCGGCGACCTGGTCCGTGCCGCCGCGCCCCCTGGCTGGAACGGCGCCACGGTCCGCTGCGCCCAGGTCGGCGGATTCTCCCGGGTCACCGTGGAATGTGACGGGGTGGAGCTCGGCGTCCAGGGGCTGGAGGAGCCGTTCCGGCGGCTCCGCGAACTGTCCCGTCGCGACGGCGAGGGCAGCTGGTTCTGCTGCGAGCTGCGCTTCACGCCGGAGAGCAGGTCGTACCGGGGACAGGTGGACGCCGACGGTTTTCCCTTTCCCGACGGTACGGACATCCCCGATGTCGCGCTGCTGGAAGAGCTGACGCTGTTTCCCCGCGACACCGTTCCCGGCTGGCTGCTGGACGCACTCCCGACGGCGGTCCCGGTGGGGATCCGCGAGCCCGAGGAGCACCGGCGGCGTTCCCACGGATCACCGAGGCCCAGGCCGGTCATCTCCGGAGAGCTGGTCTACACGCCGGCCGGGCACCTGGCCGTCCACAGGCTCGAAGTCGACGAGAGGGCCGCGGGCCCCATCGCGGTCCTGCACGAGGAGGCCGAGGGCGGCGGCGACCACCTTCTTTTCCTCGCCACGAAGGAGGCGGGAGAGCGGTCCTACTGGGTGGCTCGCAAGGACATGCGGGGCACCGGGGGTGGCATCACCGCATGCGTGCTCGACGATCGGCGTCTCGTCCTGCACCTCACCCCCAAGGCGGCGGACGACATGGAGACCGAGACCGTCCTGACCGTCGAGCTGAACCTGGGCCCCGTCGAGACGGAGCGGCTACGGGCCGTTCTCGGCAGGGTCTTCCGTACCGGGGTGTCCGATTCGATGCCCTCGCTCACCGGGTTCTGACCCGCGGCGGGGCAGAAAGCCTCACACTTCCAGCGCGGGAAGGGAGGTGCCGCTCCTCGTAGGCGAAGTACTCCTCCAGATCGCGGGCCAGCCGCTCCAGCTTCGCCCGGAGCCGGTCCGCGTCGGCCGTACCGGTGCCGGAGGTGAGGCCGGCGAGCAGTGCCTGGAGATCCGTCAAGGCTCGCGCCACCAGGCGGTGTTCCCGGTCGAGTGCCGGTGTGAGCTCGGGAAACTCCCTTTCGAAGACGGTGAACGGCGCCGCTCTCCGGCTAGCCCCGGTGCCGGCGCACCATGCCCGCGGCGAGGGGGGCGTCTGCGAAGTCACCGGCCGCCATGCGGGCGGCGACGGTGCGCCGGACGAGACGGTCGGCCAGGGCGGGGGCGTGCCTGCCCACCATCATCTCGACACGTCCCCGGCGGGTGGTCGCCACGTCACGGGGGGCGCGGCGGGCGGTGACCGCGCGGACGATCGCGTCGACCACGCCCTCGACGGGTTCCGGCCGAGACACCGCGTCCAGGGAGAGCCCGGCCTGTTTCGTGCTGTCGTGGATCGGGCTGCGGACCATGCTGGGGTAGACGGTCGTCACGCCGACGTGCGTGCCGACCTCAAGACGGAGCGCGTCGGCGTAGGCCGCGAGCGCGCGCTTGGAGACGCCGTACGCCGCCGCCAGCGGCAGCGGCAGGACCGCCATCCGTGAGGCGATGAAGACCACCTGCCCCCTGGCGCGTACCAGGTGGGGCATGACCGTCGCCGTCACGCGCCAGGCGCCGAGCAGGTTCAGCCGCAGCTGCGCCTCCACCTCGTCGCCCGGGGCGAGTTCGGCCGGGGCGGGCCCGCCCCGGCCGGCGTTGTTGATCAGCAGGTCGATGCCGCCGAGCAGGGCCGCGGCCTCTGCCACCGCGGCGTCGACGGACTCCTGGGAGGTGATGTCGCACGCGATGATCGGTATGTCGGAGCCGTCGGGGCGGGCGGTGGGACGGACGACGTCCAGGCCGACCACCCGCGCGCCCTGGGCGGTGAACCGCGCGCTCATCGCCCTGCCGAAGGTGCCCGCCGCGCCGGTGACCAGGATCCGGCGCCCGGCCAGCGCGCGCGCCGGGGACGGGCGCAGCTCGCGGTTCACGACGCGGAGGTACTGGTCGACGTCGATCCGCATGTGGGGCCTGCGCTGTCCCCAGCGCTCCCGCGCGGCGTCGAGTTCGGCCGAGGCGATCCTCCGCGCGCTCTCCGGATCGGGCAACCGATGGGTTCCGGTCCGTACGGCGGCCACCAGGCGGCCCTGCGCCTCGACGACGGGCAACGCCGAGCCGGTCGACTGCATCAGCCCGACGTAGCTGATCGAGTCGTCGCCGATGGGGAAGACGTGGCGGTAGAGCAGCAGGCTCGCCGGGTCGGGCACCGTGTCCGCGTCGAGGAACGGGGTCACGGCCCGGTAGCCGGTGCACCACACGATGTGGTCCACCTCGTCCGCCTGTCCGTCGGCGAAGTGGACCCGGGAGCCGTCCAGGCGGGTGACGCCCTGCCGCGCGAGAATCCTTCCTCTCGCGATCAGCTCGGGAACGGAGTCGCTCAGGGTCGGGTGGTCCTGGAGCACACCCTGACGGGGGGCGGGGAGGCGCGGCCCGGCGGGTTTCCGGTCGGCGACCCTGAGCACCGCCTGGGAGACCACCTGGCGCACCCGCCAGGGGAGCAGGGCGGCGAGGGCGCCGTTGAGCTGGTCGGAGGGGCGGCCGAGCAGCCGTTTGGGCAGCACCCAGACACCGCGCCTGGCCGAGAGCAGCACGGTGGACGCGTGGCCGACGAGCTCGGCGGCGATGTCCATCGCGGAGTTGCCGGTGCCCACGACGAGCACCCGCTTCCCGGCGAGCTCGGCGGGGGTGACGTAGCCGTGCGCGTGCGACTCGGTGCCGGTGAACGTCCCCGGGTACGGCGGTTCGGGGTGGCGGGGCTCGTGGTTGTGGCCGTTGGCCACCACAAGATGCTCCACCGTCTCGAGGTACGGCCCGTCGGGGCCGGTCAGCGCCAGCTCCCAGCCGTCGCCGGCACGCCGGGCCGATTCGAGCGTGGTGGCGAACCGGAAACTCTCGCCGACTCCGAAGTGCTCGGCGTACGACCGCAGGTACTCCAGCATCTGGGCGCGGGTCGGGTAGTCGGGCCACTCGGCGGGCATGGGGAAGTCGGAGAACTCCGTGCGCGGCTTGCTCGTGTTGAGGCGGAGACCCTCGTAGGACGCGGTGTCGGCGTCCAGCCGCCACAGGCCGCCGAGGGAGGTGGCGCGCTCGACGCCGAGCACCGGCAGGCCGGCCTCGATGAGGGCCTTGGCCGCGGCTATGCCCGCGGCGCCGCCACCGACGACGGCGGTCACTCCCGGGCCCGGCGTACCGGCGGACACCTCCTCGGCCGGCGCTCCGGTGCTTCCGGCGGTCACTCCCCGGCCCGGTTCCGCTGAGCTCATCCGCTGCCTCCCATATTCCATCGAATGATGGAATATTAGCCGTCCGCGGCGCCCGCGCCAGGGGGTGCGTAGAGCCGGTCGACGAAACGGTGGGCGTAGGCGCGGAACTCGCGCCTCTCGCGATCCGCGGCCACCGGGTCGCCCCCCCGGGCGGTCAGGGCGGCCAGGGCGGTCACGTGGCCGTGGGCCGCCCAGACCAGGCCGCGCACGGTGATGTGCGGCGTCGGCTCGACGAGGAGGCCACGGGTGGCCGCCTCCAGCAGGGCCCGCTCGATCTCGCCGTAGATCGGCAGCGAGTACGCCTCGTCCAGCGACAGGTGGAGGCTGGGGTCCAGCCACCGGCGCAGCCACAGGAACGTGGTCTGGGGGTGGTCGTCGAGGAAGTCCACGAACGCGTCCACCAGGTCGTGCATGGCGCTCACCACGTCGGCCGCCGGTCCGGAGCGCACCGCGGCGAGGAGGGCGCGCACCGGCGGCGTGAGCGTCGCCCGCTCCAGCTCGAAGACGCGGGCGAAGCAGGCGTCGTACAGCGACGCCTTCGAGGGGAAGTGGTGGTGCACGCTGGAGACGTCGATCCCGACCCGGGCGGCGATGTCGCGCATGGAGACGCCGTCGGCCCCGTGCCGGGCGAAGAGGTCGGTCGCCGCCGCGAGGACGCGGTCGGAGGTGGACGGCGCGGACCTGTCCCTGGGCGGGCGTCCCCGGCGGCGGGCCGGGGGTGCGGAGACGTCTTCCTCGCTCTTCCTCATGCCGGACAGTCTGGCCGCGATGCCCCTGCCTCGCAATCCATCAATGAGTGGATTGGCAAGGAAAGCGGCGGGTCCGGAGGAACCGGAACGCGATCTTGTCCTGCGATCCCGGCGAGGCACCCCTACAGTGGTGTGCCAATTGCCGGGTTCGGAGTTGATGGCGGGAGATCATGGGGGTTTGGGAGGGGGCGGCCGTGGTGCTCGCCGGGCGGTACCGGCTGGACGAGCTGATCGGCCGCGGCGGCACGGGCGAGGTCTGGCGCGGTTACGACCTGCGCCCCGGCTGGCCGGTGGCGGTCAAGATCCTGGCACCGCAGGTGGCCGACGCCGCGGTGCGCGAGAGGTTCGCCAGGGAGGCCAGGACCGCCGCGCGCATCGTCCACCCCAACGTGGTGACCGTGCTCGACATGGGCGAGCACGAGGGCCGCCCGTACCTGGTGATGGAGTTGCTGACCGGCCGGGATCTCGCCGCCGAGCTGGCCGAGCGCGGACCGCTGAGCGTGGCCGAGACGTGCCGCCTGGCGGGGCAGATCGCGCTCGGGCTGGACGCCGCGCACCAGGCCGGGGTCGTGCACCGCGACGTCAAACCGGCGAACCTGCACCTGGGCGCGGGCGGGGCGCTCAAGGTCGTCGACTTCGGTACGGCCAGGGTCGCGACCGAGGCCGCGATGCGACTGACCTCGGTGGGCACCGTCATCGGCACGGCCTCCTACCTGTCGCCCGAGCAGATCCGCGGCGAGCCTGGAGCCGCGGCCGCCGATCTGTACGCGCTCGGCTGCGTCTGCTACGAGCTGCTCTGCGGGCGGCCCCCGTTCGTCGGCACGGCGACGGAGGTGATCTCCCAGCACGTCGGCGCCCGGCCGGACCCGCCCGGCCGCTACCGGCCCGGCATCCCGGCGGAGCTGGAGAGGCTCGTCCTGGCCCTGCTGGAGAAGGATCCCGCCGCGCGGCCCACCGGGGGAGAGGTCGTCCGCGGGCTCCTGGCCGCGGCGCCCCGCAGGACGCCGCACGCGTCCGGGCCCCCGGCGCCGACCTCCGTCCTGCCCTCGGTGCCTCCCGTCCCCGAAGGGAAGGACGGCTCGCCGGTGGAGGCGTGGGTGGGGCGTGCCACGAGGTTCCTGCGGGAGAGCCCACCCGGCATGTTCGTCGCGATCCTGCTGGGCGTGGTGGCCCTGCCGGTGCTGGTGGCCCTGTGGGCGTCGGCCTCGCCGGATCCGGTGGGACAGGGCACCGCGGCGGTGCCACCCGCGATCACGTCGGCGGCGCCCCTGGGAACACCGTCCCCGGAGCGGTCCGCGCCCGCGTCGCCCACACCGGCCGTCTCGCGGAGCGCGTCCGCGGCGCCGTCCCCCGCGCCCAGCCGGACCGCGCCGGCGGCGGGCGGATGGCAGGCGCGCCTGGCGGCCCTGGGACAGGCGGTCACCGCGCAGGAGCTTCAGGGGGGAATCGACCCCAAGACGGCCCGCAAGGTCCGCGAGAGGATCGTCAAACTCGCCGGGAAAATCCAGGAGGGCGACAACGGGAAGGCCCGTGACGAACTGCGCAAGCTCGGCCGTGAGCTGAGCGAGGCGCGGCGAAAGGGCAGGATCGCCTCGGAGGGGCCGCTCGTCGACTTCCTTCGAACCTCGGGGCTCACCTTCCAGGTGGACGGCCAGGTGGACGGTGACCAGTCCGGGCCGCTTCATCACAGCAGCGACGACGACGATGACTAGCGTGGGGCGGGGACGCCCGTCGTTTCCGGGTAGTGCTGAGGCATGACCGTAGAATCGAAGGATCCGCTGGCGGATCTCAACCCGTTCGACATATTCGACACCGAGGCCCTCCGCCTCGACCGCTTCTTCTCCGGGCTCGACGCGGAGGGCTGGCGGCGCCCTTCGCGGGCGGGGGGCTGGTCGGTCCGCGACGTGCTCGGGCACCTGGCGGGGGAGGAGCTGTACAACCACGCCTGTCTGGACGACGACATCGACGGGTTCGTCACGATGCTCAGGAGCGAGGGCGTGGAGGGCGGTTTCAACGCCTTCAACGCCTGGTGCGTGGAGCGCCGCCGTGACGTTCCGGTCGAGGAGGTGCTCCAGGAGTGGCGGCGCGAGAACGGGGAGACGCGCGAGCGGATGCGCGAGCTCGGCCGCGACGCCTTGCTGCCGACCCTCGCGGGACCGTACCCGGTGGGGTTGCAGACCTTCCACTACGACTCGGAGTACGCCACCCACGCCGACGACGTCGGCGCGCCCGTCGCGGAGGACGAGGAGGACGAGCGGGTCTGGTGGCGGGCGAGGGTGGGCGCGTTCGCGCTTGCGGAGCAGGGGTCGAAGGTCCAGGTCGAGCTGACCGCCGACGGGATCTGGGTGCACGCCTACGACATGAGCGAGCAGCTGGGGCCCCCGGCGTTCGTGGCGGCGACCGTCGGCCGCCTGCCGGACGACCACCCCGTCGACCATCCCCTCGACCGCAGGCTCAGGACCGCCCTGCGCTGTCTGGCCTGAGCTTTCGGCGCTCCCCCCGGCACGTTCGTCCGGGTGTTCCCGCCGGGCCTCAGCGGTCGTCCTGCCCCTGTCGCCCCTCGCCCTGGCCACCGTTCCTGTCCTTGCGGCGCATCCGGTGCAGGGTGCCCGCCCGCGCGCGCTCCTCGGGGTGGGCGCGCACCCTGCGCAGGCTGAAGACGACGGTGACCAGCAGCACCAGGAAGATCACTACCAACGAGAGCGGGGTCGGGATCTCGGGGAAGGACGTGGAGACGTCCTCGTGCAGGAAGGCCAGGATGAGCTTCAGGCCGATGAAGCCGAGGATGACCGCCAGGCCGATCGACAGGTAGACCAGACGCTCCAGCAGGCCCTCGATCAGGAAGTACAGGGCGCGCAGCCCCAGCAGCGCGAAGGCGTTGGCGGCGAAGACGATGAGCGGGTGCGTGGTGACGCCGAAGACCGCCGGAATGGAGTCGAGGGCGAACAGCAGGTCGGTGCTTCCGATGGCGAGGAAGACCACGAACAGCGGGGTGACCATCCGCCTTCCGTCCTCGCGGACGACGAGCTTGCCGTCATGCAGGTTCTCGGTGACCGGGAGCGCCTTCGAGACGAAGCGGATCAGGGGGTTGCTCTCGATGTCGGGCTCCTCGTTCCGGTGCCGGACCAGCTGGATCGCCGTCCAGATCAGCAGCAGGCCGAAGAGCAGGAATGTGAAGGAGAAGAGGCTGATGGCCGCCGCGCCGACCGCGATGAGGACGGCGCGCAGCACGAGGGCGGTGGCGATCCCGAAGAGCAGCACCTTCTGCTGGTTCTCCGGGGGCACGGAGAAGCGCGCCATGATGATGACGAAGACGAAGAGGTTGTCGACGGAGAGGCTCTTCTCCACCAGCCACCCGGCGAAGTACTCGGCCGCGAGCGCCGACCCGGCCAGCCACCACAGGACCAGGCCGAAGGCGATGGCCACGCCGATGTAGAAGACGCTCCAGGCGGTGGCCTCGCGCATGCCCACGGCGTGCGGCCGGCGCGCCGCCACCACGAAGTCGAGGACGAACAGCGCCATCACCAGAACGACGACCGCGATCCACACGCCTATCGAATCGATCGCCATCCGTGTCCCCTCCAGCCGGTGAGAATCCTCGCTTACCCTCAGGTAAGGGGGTCCACACCCGGGAGCCACCGGGCAACTCGCCGTCCCGCGCGACGGACGCGGGCGCGTGAGGGGAGCGGGGTCAGCGGGCCGAGCCGGCCCGGCGCTTGGTCCAGACGTCCAGGGCCACGGCGGCGAGCAGGACCAGGCCCTTGAAGAGCATGACCCGCTCGCTGGGCGCGCCGATCAGGGACATGCCGTTGTTGATCACGGCCATGATGAGGCCGCCGGTGAGGGCGCCGACCACCTTGCCCACCCCGCCCTGGACCGCGGCACCGCCGATGAAGGCGGCCGCGATGGCGTCCAGCTCGAAGCCGTTGCCCGCCGTCGGGCCGGCCTGGTTCAGCCGCCCGGCGAAGATGATCCCGGCGAGCGCGGCGAGCACCCCCATGTTGACGAAGATCCAGAACGTGACGGACTTCACCTTGATGCCGGACAGGCTCGCGGCGTTCAGGTTGCCGCCGATGGCGTAGATGTGGCGGCCGAAGACCGCGCGGTTGGTCAGCAGCGTGTAGCCCAGCACCAGGATCGCCAGCAGCACCAGCACCCAGGGCAGGTTCTTGAACCTGGCGAGCTGCACGATGACCACCATCACCACCGCGGCGGCGGCGCCGATCTTCAGCAGGAACAGGGGCAGCGCGTCGACCTTCTGCCGGTAGCCGAGCCGTGCCTGGCGGGCCCGCCACTGGGTGCCGGCGATCCCGGCCACCGCGGCCAGGCCGACGAGCAGCGTCAGCAGGTCGGCGCCGCCGAGCGGGCCGAGGCCGATGTTGCCGAAGAAGCCGGGCACGAAACCGTTGGCGAGGGTCCGCACCTCGTCGGGGAAGGGGCCGATGCCCTGGTTGCCGAGCACGGTCAGGGTCAGCGCCCTGAAGACCAGCATTCCGGCCAGGGTCACGATGAACGCCGGTATGCCGAAGTAGGCGATCCAGTAGCCCTGCCAGGCCCCGATCAGCGCACCCGCGACCAGCGTGATCAGGATCGCCAGCGGCCAGGCCACGTCCATGTCGACCATCAGCACCGCCGCGATCGCGCCGGTGAGTCCCACCACCGAGCCCACGGAGAGGTCGATGTGACCGGCGATGATGATCAGGATCATGCCGATGGCCAGGATCAGAACGTAGGAGTTCTGCACCATGATGTTGGAGATGTTCTGCGGGCTGAGCAGCTCTCCGTCGGTCAGGATGGAGAACAGCACGATGATCAGCGCGAAGGCGATGTAGATGCCGCTCTGCCGCAGGTTGACGGAGAGGCGGCCGGCGGGCGTCTTCGCGGGGACCACCGGAAGGCCGCCGCTCGGTGGCGCTGTCTCACGGGTCGGGACCTCCATCGTGCCCTTACTCCTTTTCCTTGGTCATGAGCTGCATGAGCCGTTCCGGGGTGGCCTCGGCCCGGGGGACCTCACCGGTGATGCGGCCGGCGGACATGGCGTAGATGCGGTCGCAGACGCCGAGCAGTTCGGGGAGCTCCGAGGAGATGACCAGGATGGCCTTGCCCTGGTCGGCGAGCTGGTTGATGATCGAGTAGATCTCGTACTTGGCGCCCACGTCGATGCCGCGGGTGGGCTCGTCGAGGATCAGCACGTCGGCGTCGGTGAAGATCCACTTCGACAGCACCACCTTCTGCTGGTTGCCGCCGCTGAGCTTCCCGGTGACCGACAGCACGCTGGGGGCCTTGATGTTCATGCTCTCCCGGAAGCCGTCGGCGACCTGGTACTCCTTGTTGTCGTCGACCCAGCCGCGCCTGGCCAGCTTCCCCAGCGCGGCGGCCGACACGTTCCGCTTGATGTCGTCGATCAGGTTGAGGCCGTACCGCTTGCGGTCCTCGGTGGCGTACGCGAGCCCGTGGCCGATCGCCTCGCCGACGGTGCGGAGCTGGATCTCCCCGCCGTTCTTGTAGACGCGGCCGGAGATGCCGACCCCGTAACTCCGGCCGAACACGCTCATCGCCAACTCGGTGCGGCCGGCGCCCATCAGGCCGGCCAGGCCGACGATCTCGCCGCGGCGCAGCGTCAGGTTGGCGCCGGAGACGACGACGCGGTCGTGCTGGCTGGGGCTGTGCACCGTCCAGTCCTCGATCCGCAGCGCCTCCTCACCGATCCTCGGCTCGTGCGGCGGGAAGCGGTGTTCGAGGTCGCGGCCCACCATGCCGGCGATGATGCGCTCCTCGGTGACCTGGTCGCCCCGCATGTCCAGGGTCTCGATCGTCCGGCCGTCACGCAGGATCGTGGTGGAGTCGGCGACGGCCTGGATCTCGTTCAGCTTGTGCGAGATGATCACCGAGGTGATGCCCTCCTCGCGCAGCCCGCGCAGCAGGTCGAGCAGGTGCGCCGAGTCCTCGTCGTTGAGCGAGGCGGTCGGCTCGTCGAGGATGAGCAGTCTGACCTGCTTGGACAGCGCTTTGGCGATCTCCACCAGCTGCTGCTTGCCGACCCCGATGTCCATCGAGCGCGTCACCGGGTTCTCACGCAGCCCGACCCGCTCCAGCAGCTCGGCGGCCTCGGCGTTGGTCCGGTTCCAGTCGATCAGGCCGCGGCTGGTCCGCTCGTTGCCGAGGAAGATGTTCTCGGCGATCGACAGGTACGGGCTGAGCGCCAGCTCCTGGTGAATGATCACGATGCCGTGCTTCTCGCTGTCCCTGATGTCGGAGAAGCGGCACGGCTCGCCGTCGAAGAAGATCTCGCCGTCGTACGAACCGTGCGGGTACACGCCGGACAGGACCTTCATCAGCGTCGACTTCCCGGCGCCGTTCTCCCCGCAGATCGCGTGTATCTCGCCCCTGCGTACCGCCAGGTTGACGTCCTGCAGGGCTTTGACGCCCGGGAACGTCTTGGTGATCCCGCGCATCCGGAGTATGTCGTCGGTCATGCCGCCCGCCTCCTCGGCGTCCTCGGGGAGCCCCGCCACCCCCGCGGACGCCCGCGGGGGTGGCGCCGGTGCTCCTACTTGAGCTGGTCTTCGGTGTAGTAGCCGGAGTCGACGAGGACCTTCTTGTAGTTGTCCTTGTAGACGATCACGGGCTCCAGCAGGTTGGACGGGACGACCTTGTTGCCGTTGTCGTAGTCCTCGGTGTTGTTCACCTCGGGCTTGCCGCCCTTGAGCACCGCGTCGGCCATCTCGACGGTGACGGCGGCCAGCTCGCGGGTGTCCTTGTAGATCGTCGCGTACTGCTCACCCGCGATGATCGACTTGACCGAGGCGACCTCGCCGTCCTGGCCGGTCACGATCGGGTACGGCTGGCCGGCGGTGCCGTAGCCGCTGCTCTTCAGCGCCGACAGGATGCCGATGGACAGACCGTCGTACGGGGAGAGCACGCCGTCGACCAAGGTGTCGCCGGAGTAGGACTTGGTGATCAGGTCCTCCATCCGCTTCTGCGCGGTGGCCGGGTCCCAGCGCAGGATCGCGACGGTCTTGAAGTCGGTCTGGCCGCTCTTGACGACCAGGGTGCCGGAGTCGATGTACGGCTTCAGGGTCTCCATCGCGCCGTTGTAGAAGAAGGTGGCGTTGTTGTCGTCCGGCGAGCCGGCGAAGATCTCGATGTTGAACGGGCCCTTGGCGTCGCCGTCGGAGCCGTCCTCCTTCTTCAGCTTCAGGCCGACCAGGAGCGAGGTCGCCTGCTGCACGCCCACCTTGAAGTTGTCGAAGGTGGCGTAGTAGTCGACGTTCGGCGAGTTGCGGATGAGCCGGTCGTAGGCGATCACCGGGATCTTCTTGTCGGCCGCCTGCTGGAGCTGCGTGGTGATGGCGGTGCCGTCGATCGAGGCGATGATCAGCAGCTTGGCGCCCTTGGTGATCTGGTTCTCGATCTGGTTGACCTGCGTGGGGATGTCGTTCTCCGCGTACTGCAGGTCGACCTGGTAGCCCAGCTTCTCCAGGGCGCTCTTGACGTTGTCACCGTCGTGGATCCAGCGCTCGGAGGACTTGGTCGGCATCGTGACGCCGACCAGGGTGTCGGCGGGCGCCGCGGAGGCGGCCTCCGACGCGCCCTGGTCGACGGTCTTGACGCTTGAGCCACAGGCCGTCACTCCCATGGCGAGAGCCAGGCTCACCGAGAAGGTGACCAGCTTCGCGAACTTCATCGAATACCTCCAGTGTGGGGGTCCGGGTCCTGGCCGGGGGGAGGGCCGCGGGAGAGGTGGGAGGCGGCGCGTCCCGGGAGCGGGCGGCGCGTGCCGCCGCCGGGGCGCGTTCCTTCGGGGCCGTGCCCGCGGCGATGCGGGAGCGAGCCGTGACCCGGCTCGCTCCACCGTCCGTGAGCAGGTCCGTGAGCATTTTGTGAGCGTTCACAACGACGGCGCGGGACTCCGCGGAGATCCGGCCGGCTGTGTGACGAGACATCAAATGCCTGAGTCGGTCGGCTGTCAACCCCCGGGCGGTCAGGAGTCCTCGCGTCATGAAGACCTTCCCGGAGGAGATGTGAGCGTTAACAACGGGGGTATGGGACAGTTAAGGGCGTGATGACGGTGCCGTCAAGTAGGCGTTAACGAATGGTTCCCGTGTAACCAGACTGCAATGTGGCGGGTGCTTGACGCGAGGTGTTGTTAGCGCTCACAGTCTGTGCCAAGCCACCAGAAGGAGCCGACCGTGAGCCCGAGCCACGAGCGCCGCCCGCCGGTGATGGCGGATGTCGCCACGAAGGCCGGCGTGTCGCACCAGACGGTCTCGCGCGTGCTCAACGATCACCCCAACGTCCGTGCCGAGACCCGCGCCCGGGTGCTGGCGGCGATCCACGAGCTCGGCTACCGGCGCAACATGGTGGCCCGCGCCCTGGTCACGAGGCATACCCGCACCCTCGGCGTGGTCAGTTTCGACACGACCCTGTACGGGCCGGCGAGCACCGTGTACGGCATCGAGCAGGCCGCCAGGTCGGCGGGTTACTTCGTCAGCATGGTCAGCCTCAAGACCATCGACACCGCGGGGGTGCGCGACGCGCTCGGCTACCTGGCCGAGCAGGGCGTCGACGGCATCGTGGTGGTCGCGCCGCAGCGCTCGGCCGCCCCCGCGCTGGCCGACGTGCCCACCGACATCCCCGTGGTGGCCGTCGAGGGCGGCCACTCCGGCGACGTGTCGGTGGTCAGCGTCGACCAGGTCCACGGTGCCCGGCTGGCCACCAGGCACCTGCTCGACCTCGGCCACGAGACCGTCTGGCACATCGGCGGCCCGCCGGACTGGCTGGAGGTCGAGGGACGGATCGAGGGCTGGCGTGACGTGCTGGTCTCCGCGGGCCGTCCGATCCCCGAACCGCTGCCCGGTGACTGGAGCCCGCGCTCCGGCTACCAGGCGGGTCTGCGCCTGGCGGCGGTGCCGGGTGTCACCGCGGTGTTCGTCGCCAACGACCAGATGGCGCTCGGTGCGCTGCGGGCCTTCGCCGAGCTGGGAGTGCGGGTGCCCGAGCAGATCAGCATCGTGGGGTTCGACGACATCCCGGAGTCGGAGTTCTTCACCCCGCCGCTCACCACGGTCAGGCAGGACTTCGGGGCGGTCGGGAGATGGAGCATCGAACTGCTGCTCAGGCAGATGGAGGCGGGCGCGGAATGGTCCCACGAGCGGCACGTCGTTCCGCCGGGGTTCGTGGCCAGGGCCAGCACCGCACCGGTCCACGCGTGACGCGAACAAGACCGCCCGTTGATGTTAGCGTTAACGGCCAGACGAGTCCCAGCGAACCCCACCGACACCGGACGCCCGGCCGGCGGACCCGGTCGAGCAGGTCGCGGCGGCCCGGCGGATGCCGGCCCGTACGAAGACGATCCTCACGCGGGAGCGGGCCGGAACGGCGCCGCCCACCCGCCGCAACTGACCCGGCGGGCCGCCTCGCGGGCGGCCCGTCTCCTGGGAGGAAAGGGAGTCGCATGGCCGCACCCGACCCGATCCTGCGGATGATCGGGATCAGCAAGGAGTTCCCCGGCGTCAAGGCGCTGACCGGCGTGGACTTCAGACTCCTGCCGGGGGAGGTGCACGCGCTGATGGGAGAGAACGGCGCGGGGAAGTCGACGCTCATCAAGGTGCTCACCGGCGTGTACGACGTCGACGCGGGCGAGATCGAGCTGGCCGGCGCGCCGGTCGCCTTCGCCGGGCCCCTGGCGGCGCAGCGGGCCGGGATCAGCACGGTCTACCAGGAGCTCAACCTCTGCGCGAACCTCTCGGTGGCCGAGAACATCTTCATCGGGCGCGAGCCGCGCCGCTTCGGCCGCATCCGGTGGGGGGAGACGCGGCGGCGCGCGGCCGAGCTGCTCGCCAGGCTCGACCTCGACCTGGACGTCTCGGCGCCGCTGTCCTCGTACTCGCCGGCCGTGCAGCAGATGGTGGCGATCGCGCGGGCCGTCGACATCTCCGCGAACGTGCTCATCCTCGACGAGCCGACCTCCAGCCTGGACGCGGGGGAGGTCGCGCAGCTGTTCGAGGTGATGCGGCGGCTCAAGGACGAGGGGATCGCCATCATGTTCGTCTCGCACTTCCTCGACCAGGTCTACGAGATCGCCGACCGGATGACGATCCTGCGCAACGGCCGGCTGGTCGGCGAGTACCTCACCGCCGAGCTGAGCCAGGTCGAGCTGGTCGGCAAGATGATCGGCAATGAGCTCGCCGACCTGGCACGGCTCGACGAGAAGCCCAAGGACCTGGCGCGGACCGGCGACGTGGTCATCGAGGCGAGGGAGCTCGGCAGGGCGGGGGCCGTGCAGCCGTTCACGCTCTCCATCCGCCAGGGCGAGGTGGTGGGCCTGGCCGGGCTGCTCGGCTCCGGCCGCACCGAGATCGCCCGCCTGCTCTTCGGCGCGGACCACGCGGGAACCGGGGAGGTGGCGATCGACGGTACGCCGGTCTCGCTGCGCACCCCGCGCGCCGCGACCGCCAGGGGAGTCGCCTTCTGCCCGGAGAACCGGCGGACCGAGGGCCTGATCGCCGACCTCACCGTACGGGAGAACATCGTGCTGGCCCTGGCGGCGGCGCGCGGCTGGGCCAGGCCCATACCGCGCCGCCGCCAGGACGAGCTGGTGGAGAAGTACATCGGCGCGCTGCGGATCAACCCTCCCAATCCCGAACAGCTCGTGCGCAACCTCAGCGGCGGCAACCAGCAGAAGGTGCTGCTGGCCCGCTGGCTCATCGTCGAGCCACGGCTGCTCATCCTGGACGAGCCGACCCGCGGTATCGACGTCGGGGCCAAGGCCGAGATCCAGCGCCTGGTCGTCTCCCTGTCCGACGGGGGCATGGCCGTGCTGTTCATCTCCGCCGAGCTGGAGGAGGTGCTCCGTCTCAGCCACCGGGTCGGCGTGCTGCGCGACCGGCACCTGGTGGCGCAGCTGCCCAACGACGACGACCTCACGGTCGACGTCCTCATGGAGACGATCGCCAGCGGAGCCCGCCCATGAACCGTCTCGCCAGGCACCGCCTGCTGTGGCCGGTGCTCGTTCTCGTCCTGCTGCTGGCGACCAACGTCGCGTTCACCGACGGCTTCCTGTCGGTGCAGATGAAGGACGGCCACCTCTACGGCAGCCTCATCGACATCATCCGCTTCGGCGCGCCGCTGATCCTGGTGGCGGTCGGCATGACACTCGTCATCGCCACCGGCGGCATCGACCTGTCCGTGGGATCGATGGTGGCCATCTCCGGGGCGCTCGCCTGCCTGCGGATCAGCGAGCTGGACAACCAGAACGCGGTGGGCGGCGTCCTCGCGGCGATCGGCCTGGCGCTGGTGCTCTCCCTGGTGCTGGGGGTGTGGAACGGGTTCCTGGTCGCCGGGATCGGCATCCAGCCGATCATCGCGACGCTGATCCTGATGGTCGCCGGGCGGGGGCTGGCCCAGCTGGTCACCGACGGCCAGATCATCACTGTCAACAGCGTGCCGTACAAGCTGGTGGGCGGCGGCTACTGGCTCACCGTGCCCTTCTGCATCCTGCTCGTGCTGGTCGTGCTCGCGGTGACCGCCTTCCTCACCCGGCGCCTCGCCCTCGGCCTGCTCATCGAGTCGGTCGGCGGGAACGCCGAGGCCAGCCGCCTGGCGGGCATCCGCTCCCGGGGCCTGATCATCGTGGTCTACGCGTTCTGCGGCCTGTGCGCCGGCATCGCGGGGCTGATGATCAGCTCCAACGTGTCCAGCGCCGACGGCAACAACGCCGGGCTCTGGATCGAGCTCGACGCGATCCTTGCGGTCGTGATCGGCGGCACCTCGCTCGCGGGCGGCCGGTTCTCGCTCGGCGGCACCGTGCTCGGCGCGCTCATCATCCAGACGCTGACCACCACGATCTACTCGATCGGCGTGCCGCCGGAGACGACACTGCTCTTCAAGGCGCTCGTCGTCACCCTGGTCTGCCTGCTGCAGTCACCGACCTTCAGGGAGAAGGTGTTCCACCGCTCACGACGCGGCGCTCCACCCGCCTCCTCGGGCGCCGACACGAAGGTGAGGGTCGCCATATGACCAGCCTGGGCGTGCTTTCGCCGAACCGGTCGATCCCCCGCAAGTACCTGCCGGTCCTGGTGACCGGCGGGCTGTTCCTCGCGATGTTCGTGGCCGGCGGTATCCGCTACGAGGGCTTCGCGTCCGGGCAGGTGGTGCTCAACGTCTTCATAGACAACGCGTTCCTGCTGGTCGTGGCGGTCGGCATGACGTTCGTGATCCTCACCGGCGGCATCGACCTGTCGGTGGGGGCGGTGGTCGCGCTCGCCACGATGATCTCGGCGAGCCTGGTGACGGACGGGGGCTGGCCGCCCGCGCTGGTGATCCCGCTGGTGCTGGCGGTCGGCGCGGTGCTCGGCCTCGCCATGGGCTGCGTGATCCACTACTTCGACATCCAGCCCTTCATCGTGACGCTGGCCGGCATGTTCCTGGCCAGGGGGCTCTGCTACACCATCGGCACCGACTCGATCTCGATCACCGACCCGACGTACACCGGCCTCGCCCAGGCCAGGATCGACCTGCCGGGCGGCGCGTTCGTCTCGCCGAGCGTGCTCGTCGCCGTCGTGGTGATCCTCGCCGGGGCGTACGTGCTGCACTACACCCGGCTGGGCCGCAACGTCTACGCGACCGGCGGCAGCGAGCAGTCGGCGCTGCTCATGGGCCTGCCGGTGGCCAGGACGAAGATCGCGGTCTACACGATCAGCGGATTCTGCTCCGCGCTGGGCGGCGTGCTGCTCTCCTTCTACATGCTGTCGGGCTACGGGCTGCACGCGGTCGGCATGGAGCTGGACGCGATCGCCGCGGTCGTGATCGGCGGCACGCTGCTGACCGGAGGGTACGGCTACCTGCTCGGCACCGTGCTCGGCGTGCTCGTCCTCGGGCTGATCCAGACGATCATCAGCTTCGAGGGGACCCTCAGCTCCTGGTGGACCAAGATCTTCATCGGCCTGCTGCTCTTCGCCTTCATCCTGCTGCAACGCCTCGGTGCGGCGCGGCGCACCTGAACCCCCCGGCTCCCGCGCGGGAGCCCTACCCCGTCGAGGTCCTGGAGATTGTGTGAACGCTAACAATGACCGCTACGTGGTCGGTGTCGACTTCGGCACGCTGTCCGGCCGCGCCGTGGTGGTGCGGGTGAGCGACGGTGCCGAGGTCGGCACGGCCGTGCACGAGTACGCACACCGGGTGATCGAGGAACGGCTGCCCGGCAGTGCCGTGCGGCTGGGCCCCGACTGGGCGTTGCAGTCGCCCGAGGACTGGCGGCAGGTGCTGCGCGTGGCGGTGCCCGGGGCGGTGGCGGCGGCCGGGATCTCCCCGTCACGGGTCATCGGCCTGGGCACCGACTTCACCGCCTGCACCGTACTGCCCGCCACCGCGGACGGCACCCCGCTCTGCGAGGTCGACGGGCTCGCGGAGCGCCCGCACGCGTGGCCGAAGCTGTGGAAGCACCACGCCGCGCAGCCGCACGCCGACCGGATCAACGCCGTCGCCGCCCGCAGGAAGGAGTCGTGGCTGCCCCGCTACGGCGGGAAGATCTCCGCGGAGTGGGCGTTCGCCAAGGGCCTGCAGGTCCTGGAGGAGGACCCGGAGGTCTACGGCCGCGCCGAGCGCTGGATCGAGGCCGCCGACTGGATCGTCTGGCAGCTCACCGGCGTGGAGACCCGCAACGTGTGCACCGCCGGGTACAAGGCCATCCACACCGGCGACGGCTACCCCTCGGCGGAGTTCCTGGCCGAGCTCAACCCGGCCTTCGCCGGTTTCACCGCCAAGCTCGGTCAGGAGCTGTCGCCCCTCGGCGGTCTCGCGGGCCGGCTGGACGCCCGCGCCGCGGCCTGGACCGGACTGCCCGAGGGGGTGGCGATCTCGGTCGGCAACGTGGACGCCCACGTCACGGCCGCCGCCGCCGACGCCGTACGGCCCGGTCAGATGGTCGCCATCATGGGCACCTCCACCTGCCACATCATGCCGTCCGACACGCTGGCGGAGGTGCCCGGCATGTGCGGTGTGGTGCGCGACGGGATCGTGCCGGGACTGTGGGGATACGAGGCGGGCCAGTCGGGTGTCGGCGACATCTTCGGCTGGTTCGTGGAGACCTCGGTGCCCGGCTCCTACGAGCGGGAGGCCGAACGGCGCGGGCTCACCGCGCACGAGTACCTCACCGAACTCGCCGCCGCGCAGAGCGTCGGGCAGCACGGCCTGGTGGCACTCGACTGGCACAACGGCAACCGCTCAGTGCTGGTCGACCACGACCTCTCGGCCGTACTCGTCGGCCAGACCCTCGCGACGAGACCCGAGGACACCTACCGGGCGCTGATCGAGGCCACCGCGTTCGGCGCCCGCGTGATCGTGGAGACCTTCGAGGACTCCGGGGTGCCGGTGACCGAGTTCGTCGCCGCGGGCGGCCTGATCAAGAACCGGTTCCTGATGCAGGTCTACGCCGACGTGCTGCGCCGCCCGATCTCGGTGATCGGCTCGGAGCAGGGATGCGCCCTGGGGTCGGCCATCCACGCCGCGGTCGCAGCCGGGGCCTACCCGGACATCACCGCGGCCTCGGCCGCGATGGGCAGGCGCGCCGAGGCTGTCCACCTGCCCGACGCGGGGCGCGCCGACGCCTACGACCGGCTGTACGCCGACTACCGCCGCCTGCACGACCACTTCGCCGACGGGGAGATGCTGCACGGCCTGCGGGCCCTGCGTAACGAGGCGAGCACATCAGAGAAGAAGGAGGACGCGTGACCCAGCGAGAGGACCATACGACCGGGGGAGCCGGATGAGCGCCGTCGTCAGGAAGCTGCGCGAGACGGTCTGCCGGCTCCACGACGAACTGGTCCGCTACAACCTCGTCGCCTGGACCGCGGGCAACATCTCGGGGCGGGTGCCGGGCGAGGACCTGTTCGTCATCAAGCCGTCCGGGGTCTCGTACGACGACCTGGCCCCGGAGTCGATGGTGGTCTGCGACCTGGACGGCGAGCCGGTCGAGGGCGAGCTGTCGCCGTCCAGCGACACCGCCGCGCACGCGTACGTCTACCGGGCGATGCCGCGGGTCGGCGGGGTGGTGCACACCCACTCCACGTACGCCTCCGCCTGGGCGGCGCGGGGCGAGGCGATCCCGTGCGTGCTGACGGCCATGGCGGACGAGTTCGGCGGGGAGATCCCGGTGGGGCCGTTCGCGCTGATCGGCGGGGACGACATCGGCAAGGGAATCGTCGCCACCCTGGAGGGACACCGCTCCCCGGCGATCCTGATGCGCAACCACGGCGTCTTCACCATCGGCGCGGACGCCCGCGCCGCGGTCAAGGCCGCGGTGATGTGCGAGGACGTCGCGCGCACCGTGCACGTGGCCCGCCAGCTGGGCGACCCGCTGCCGATCCCGAGGCCCGCCGTCGACAGTTTGTACGACCGCTACCAGAACGTCTACGGGCAAAGGAGTCCGCGTTGATCCTCCACGAGCGTGAGATCTGGTTCCTCACCGGAAGCCAGGGCCTGTACGGAGAGGAGACGCTGGCCCAGGTGGCCGGGCAGTCCCGGCGGATCGCCGAGCGACTCGGCGAGTCGCTGGCGTTCCGGCTGGTGTGGAAGCCGGTGCTCACCGACGCCGCGTCGATCCGCAGGGTCTGCCTGGAGGCGAACGCCTCGGACGCCTGCATCGGGGTGATCGCCTGGATGCACACCTTCTCCCCGGCCAAGATGTGGATCGCCGGGCTGGACGCGCTGCGCACGCCGCTGTTGCACCTGCACACCCAGGCCAACGTGGCGCTGCCGTGGAGCTCCATCGACATGGACTTCATGAACCTCAACCAGGCGGCCCACGGCGACCGCGAGTTCGGCTACATCCAGTCCCGGCTGGGCGTGGCGCGCAAGACCGTCGCCGGGCACGTGAGCGACCCGGCGGTGGCCGCGCGCATCGGCGCGTGGGCGCGGGCCGCGGCCGGGCGCGCGGAGGTCGGCTCGCTGCGGCTGGCCCGCTTCGGCGACAACATGCGCGACGTGGCGGTCACCGAGGGCGACAAGGTGGAGGCGCAGCTGCGCTTCGGCGTCTCGGTCAACACCTACGGCGTCAACGACCTGGTCGCCGTGGTCGACGCGGCGGCGGACTCCGAGGTGGACACCCTGGTCGCCGAGTACGAGGACACCTACAAGGTCGCCCCCGAGCTGCGGGCCGGGGGCGAGCGCCACGAGTCCCTGCGGTATGCCGCCCGCATCGAGCTGGGACTGCGCCACTTCCTCACCGAGGGGGGCTTCGGCGCGTTCACCACCAACTTCGAGGACCTCGGGGGCCTGCGGCAGTTGCCGGGGCTGGCGGTGCAGCGGCTGATGGGCGACGGCTACGGCTTCGGCGGGGAGGGCGACTGGAAGACCTCGGTGCTGTTGCGCACCCTGAAGACGATGGCGACCGGCCTTGCCGGCGGCACCTCCTTCATGGAGGACTACACCTACCATCTGGCCCCGGGCCAGGAGGTCATCCTGGGCGCGCACATGCTGGAGGTCTGCCCGACGATCGCCGCCGGGGTGCCCTCGTGCGAGATCCACCCGCTGGGCATCGGCGGGCGCGAGGACCCCGTCCGGCTGGTCTTCGACGCCGAACCCGGACCGGCGGTGGTGATCGGTCTGTCGGACATGGGGGAGCGGTTCCGGCTGGTCGCCAACGAGATCGACGTGGTCACCCCGGCCGAGCCGCTGCCCAACCTGCCCGTCGCCCGCGCGGTGTGGCGGCCCCGCCCGAACCTGAGCACCTCCGCCGAGGCGTGGCTCACCGCCGGAGGACCGCACCACACGGTCCTGTCGTCCGCGCTGACCGGCGAGGAGCTCACCGACCTCGCCGACATGCTCGGCGTCGAGCTGCTGGTCATCGACGCCGACACCACCCCCCGCCAGTTCGCCAAGGAGATCCGCTGGAACCAGGCCTACTACCGCCTGGCCCAGGGCTTCTGACCCGACGGGTCCCGCTGACAGACGGGCCCCGCCGATCGGCGGGGCCCTCGTGCCGCCGTGCGGGGACACACCCCGGGACTCGCGGACTCCACTTGTCATCCGAACACACAAAACGCTCGACAGAACTGTGGGCGACTGCGTATTTCCAGACGCGGGGCCGTCGCGTTTGTTTTCGGATGGCGACAGCGGCGGGGAGCGGGCAAAGGGGCGTCCGATTCAAGCGCGGCCGACGGGGTGGACCGTTTTCCCCTGTATTTCGTCTCCGGCCGTCGCGGCACGCTCGATCGGGAGAACGGTTGAGAGAAGCGCTTGGGCGCCCGAATTACCGCCGACTCCGCTGTCCAGGGGCTCACACGCTGCTCAGATGGGGGGCAGGTGTTGGTGCGGGAGTCCGGCGGCCGATCGGACTGCTTTCCTCCGCGGGAATCCCGGCCGACTCACCGGTCGATTCATTCAATGGCGAAGCGCTTATGTCAACAATGCTTCAATTGACTTAGGAGGTGATATCGAAGTCCGATCGCGGTGTTTGGGTGATTGATATTGACGGTGAATATGCGGCTATCTACCCTCACGATGTCCAGCACATTACAAGGGAGTGGCCGATGAAACGTATCCGAAACCTCGCCGCCGCCGCCGTCGCCATGACGGCACTCGTTCTCGCCCCGCTTCCCGCCTCGGCGGCCGGCACCACGATCCACCGGGACACCGACACGGGCCTCCCCTATTCGGGCAAGATCCGGGCCACGCTCATCGATCCGGTGTCGGTCTCGA
Organism: Streptosporangium sp. NPDC002607; assembly: GCF_053592655.1. Lineage (NCBI taxonomy): Bacteria > Bacillati > Actinomycetota > Actinomycetes > Streptosporangiales > Streptosporangiaceae > Streptosporangium > Streptosporangium sp. NPDC002607. The sequence continues at coordinate 10,375 of NZ_JBSFWD010000024.1, read as the reverse complement.
CCACGCTCGCCACCGCCACCTGCAACACGGGCAACATCGACGGGACGGTCCAGTCGGACGGCACCGCGCTGAACGTCTCGGTCTTCAACTTCAGCAACACTCCCGGCCCGGCGTGCCCGAACAGTGCCGGAGGCTCCTCCACCGTGTCCCCGGTAGGGCTCTCCTGGAACGGCGGCACCGTCGTCTACAACAAGGTGACCCCCGGGCGCGACGGCATCGTGACCCTGCTGGGCGTCAAGGTCTCCTCGGTGTCCACCGGCTGGTTCGGCACCATCAGCTGTGTCTACCGGGGCTCCGGCGCCGGTAACAGCATCGCCCTGGACGCCTTCAACCCCGACAACGCCAGCCGTCCGAAAACAGCGATCGCCCAGGCCCAGGCCAAGGCCACCAACTACGCCCTCACCAAGGACAGCGGCAGCATCCTGTGCCCCGGCACGGCCAGCTACACCGCCACCTTCCAGCTCATGGGGGAGACCGTCGCCAACTCCGGTGTCTTCGACCAGAAGCTGTACCTCACCACCCCCTAGGCGATCCCGAGCGATCCCGCTCCCGACACATCCTCGGTCCGCCTTCCGGTACGCACCCGGGAGGCGGGCCACCCCCGCGCGCGATCGGTTCCCCGGCAGGTCAGGGCCCGTACCGCCTGGTAGACGCAGAGCAGCGCCCAGATCTCCTGGGCCACCGTCTCGGGGGTCCGGGAGCGCAGCGTGAGCACCGCGCCGCTCCGGTCGGATCGCAGCCAGGCCAGCGCGCGGTCCATGACCCAGCGCTCCGCGTACCGCGCCACCAGCTCCGGCGCCGGAGCCCTTCCCGGGTCGAGCAGCGTGGTGATCAGCCGTTCCGCACCGGGCAGCGGGATGACCCGCAGCAAGGCGTCCGCCCAGCCGGGCGGCCTGGACAGGAACGACCCGTCGCCGAGGCGGCGCGCCACGGGGAACCCGCCCGCTCCGCCGGTCCGCCACAGCAGGTGCGTGCCGGTCCCCGCCGCCTGCCGCCACAGCTCGGCCCCTCTCGCCCCCGGGCCGGCGAGCAGCAGCACGCCGGGCTCCAGACGGCGCAGCAGCCTCGGTGCGAGCGCCTGCCGATCCGCCCCCGAACCGCCGATGGTCGCGTCGATCAGCGCGTGCGTCCCGCCGTCGACCACGGCCACCACCCGTACGCACGGCAGGCGGGCACTCTCGTCCGGGTAGCCGAACGCCGCGTTGTCGCGGGTCTCGGGGATGGTCAGCGCGGTGCCGTCCAGCGACACCGGCCGCAGTCCGGCCAGCCACGACCCGGCGGCCCCGGGCTCCGGCAGCGGCCCGGCCACCCGGCGGAACAGCACCCGCAGCGGTTCCGCGCCGAGCCGCGTGCGGGCCCGGCTGATCGCCGACACGCTGGGCGGCTCCCAGCTCTTGGCCCAGTGCGAACGCCACGACAGGCCGTTCAGCAGCAGGCGCATGATCTCGTCGTAGTTCCGGTCCGGGAACATGCACAGGGCCAGCACGTAGTAGATCGTCAGGCGGGCGGGCAGTGCCCGCCGCCGCTGGTCGGCGCAGCCGCTGGCCAGCACGACCTCGTCGAGGAGCGGTACGGGGAAGGCGGAGGTGAGGATCCCGATCGACAGATGATCGGCCAGCCGCCCATGGACCGGCTCAGTCTTCACCCACGTAGTCATTCCCGTGGGGATTAACTGTCAAGCCATAGGCGGTCAAATGCTTTATTTCCATACAAATGCGCTTAAATCCGCCCAAAAAATGCGCACCGGGTGAGTGTCGGGAGGGTGGCCGAGGCCGCCGGGTGGTGGTGTCGCGGGAGAGTGCAGGGCTGTCCGTCAGGAGGCTCGTGTCCGGAAGGTGGGGCCGGTCACCGGTCGCGCTCGCCCTGGCTCTCGACATGGGCCATCATGCGGGCCACGCGATCGGGGTCGGCGTCAGCGGCCTTCGTGTTCCAGAGTGCGCGGCGCCGGCGCTCTCGCCGGACTTCCAGGGTGAGGGCCTCGTTGACGTAGGCGGACGGTGAGCCGGTGCCGCCCCGCTGCCTGGCGTGATCGAGCAGATCGTGATCGACGGTCACGCCGATGGTTTCCTTCGCGGCCATGGTGACACGGTAGTACCGCACTAAGATCTTTTCCGCTGGTCGAGGTGTCAGGCGGAAAGTGGTCCTGTCGTCGCTTCGGGGTGGGTCGGTCCGCCGGGCGGAGGCGATTCTGCCGATACGGTACGGGGTGCCGGTCACATATGGGCGACAGTCTTGTGAAATTCAGTGAACATGACTGTTGGGCATGATCTTTATGCTGTCCTGGTGCTTCTCTGGGCATTGGCCTCGTTCGTGAACAGACATTGGTCACTTGTTCACCAAACTCAGGTCTGATAGAACAAATGCCACATGTAGGTCGGGTGGACCGTCTCCCTCGCGGCCTATCCCCTGTGGCCCCCTGGAGGACTGCCGTGCCCGGCTTCTCTCGTCCCAACGGTCCGGGATCCCCGGCGCTGTCCCGCCGCTCGGTCCTGCAGCTCGGCAGCGGGGTCGCCCTCCTCCTGGCGACCGGATGCGCCGCCGGCACCACGGGGGGCGGCGGATCCACCGCGCCCGCGGCGAGCACCGCCCCCGGCGGGGCCCCGGGCGCCTCGAAGCTGCGGATCGCGGTGAGCAGCTACCTGAGCAGCTGGGACCAGGACTTCGTCGGGTTCGACCTGACCGCCCTGATGCTCTACAAGAACGTCTTCCCCTACATGGTCGACTACGGGGTCACCTCGGTCGGCGACGGCCAGATCCTCGACACCGAGGCCATCGCCCCCACCTTCGCCGAGTCCTTCGAGCCCGACGCCGACAACAAGGTCTGGACCCTCAAGCTGCGCAAGGGCGTCAAGTTCGCCAGCGGCAACGAGATGACCGCCAAGGACGTCAAGTGGTCCAAGGACCGCGCGTTCGCCGCGAAGGCCAACGTGGCCGGCGTCTACCGGCTGATCGGGCTCACCAAGGCCGACCAGGTCGAGGTGGTCGACGACTACACGGTGACGTTCACCCAGGCCTTCCCCAGCGCGCTGACCCGGCAGATCCAGGCCATCTCGCTGTACGTCTTCGACTCCGAGGAGGCGAAGAAGCACGCCACCGACGCCGACCCCTGGGCCAAGGAGTGGTTCGCCAAGAACCCCCCGACCGGCGGCTACTTCAACGTGGAGAAGGCGGTCCAGGGCCAGGAGATCGTGCTCACCGCCAACGCCGGCTACCCGGGCACCGACGGCGCCAAGAGCTCCGAGATCAGGCTGAGCGTGGTGCCCGCGGCCGCCAACCAGCGCCTGCAACTGCAGAACGGCGACATCGACGTCGCCTTCGGCATCGGCCAGCGCGACATCAAGGACCTCAAGTCCACGAAGGGCATCAAGGTCATCTCCGCGCCGAGCAACAACCAGCTCGCCATCCAGATGTCGGTGACCACCGCCCCCTTCGACGACCCCGCGGTGCGCAGGGCGCTCGCCCACGCGGTGCCGTACGAGCAGATCATCGCCAACGTCTACGGTGGCGACGCACGGGCGGCCAAGAGCGTCGTCCCGCTGGACATGCCCGGCTACTCCGAGACCGGCTACCCCTACGCCTACGACGTCGCCAAGGCCAAGGAGGCGCTGGCCGCGGCGGGCAAGACCTCGATCACCTCCGAGCTGGTCTTCCAGACCGACAGCGAGGAGCAGCAGCAGATCGCCGTGCTCGTACAGAGCGAGGCCAGGAAGGCCGGCATCGAGCTGAAGCTCACCCCGCTCGACCCCGCCACGCTCGGCGAGCGCAGGGCGAAGAAGAACATCCCCCTGCAGATCACCCTGGGCCAGCTCTGGGTCAACGACGTGGAGTACATGCTCGGCACCAGCTTCACCAAGGGCGCCAGCCTCAACTACTCCAACTACGTCAACCCCGAGATCGAGAAGATCTTCGAGGAGTCCCACACCGTCGTCGACGCGGCCGAGCGTGCCGCGCTCTGGCAGCGCGTGCAGGAGATCCTGGCCGAGGACGTGCCATGGGTCGTCATCTGCCAGCCCAACTTCAACCTCCCCGTCCGGGAAGAGGTGGCGGGATGGGTCCAGCCGATGGACGGCCTGGCCCGGCTGCGCTACCTGAGCACCTCCTCCTGATCCATGCGCATCCTCCGGTTCGTCCTCAGGCGGCTGCTCCAGCTCGTCCCGGTGCTCCTCGGGGTGGTCGTGCTGACCTTCCTGCTCGTCAGGGTCCTGCCGGGTGACCCGATCCGTACCATCCTCGGCCCCAACGCCACGGAGGCGGACGCCGCCGCGGCGCGGGCCAGGTTCGGGCTGGACCGGCCCCTGTGGCAGCAGTTCCTCGACTACGTCGGGGGACTGTTCACCGGTGACTTCGGCACCTCCATCCAGAGCGGTGCCCCGGTGGGCTCGGAGATGGCCCTGCGGGTGGGGCCGACCATGGAACTCGTGGTGATCGCGCTGGCCGTGGCGCTGGTGCTGGCGGTGGTGCTCGGCATCTGGTCGGCCAGGCACGCGGGCCGGTTCGGCGACCACACGGTCCGCGTCGCGGCGCTCATCGGCAACTCGGTACCGGAGTTCTGGCTCGGCCTGGTGCTGGTCCTGGTGGGCTACAGCGTGCTGGGCTGGTTCCCGGCACCCAGCGGCCGGGTGGATCCCGACACCGAGCTGAACCTGATCACCGGTGCCGACCTGCTCGACGCGGCGCTGACCGCCAACGGCCCCGCGTTCGTCTCCGCGCTGGAGCACCTCGCGCTGCCGGTGGCCACGCTGGTCATCGTCATCGTCGCGCCGCTGCTGCGCAGCGTCCGGGCCTCCGCGCTTGAGGTACTGGCCTCCGAGGCGTACACGGCCGCCGCCGCGCACGGCCTGAAGGACCGGCTGCTGCTCCGCGGCTACCTGGTGCGGGCCACGCTGGTGCGGCTTCCCGCGCTGGCGGCCCTGGTGTTCGGCTTCTCCATCGGCTCGACGGTCCTCGTGGAGTACGTCTTCTCCTGGCAGGGCTTCGGGCAGTGGGCGCTGCGCGGCCTGCTCTACCGGGACTACCCGGTGGTTCAGGCGTCGGTGCTCGTGATCGCGCTGTTCTACGTGGTGGTCTTCCTCATCGCCGACGTCGTCCACGCGATCCTCGACCCGAGAGTGAGGATCTGATGGCCGAAGCGCCACGAGCCCGGGAGGCGGGCGCGGACCGTCGCTTCGCGTCGTCCCTGATCACGGTGGGCTCCGCCATCCTGGCCGTGGTCGCGGTGGCCGTCCTGTTCGCGCCGCTGCTGAGCTCCTGGGGGCCCGAGGAGATCGACCCCCTCGCCTCCCTCGCTCCGCCGGGTGGCGCGCACCTGCTGGGCACCGACCTCAACGGCATGGACGTGTGGAGCCGGGTCCTGCACGCCGCCCGGCTCGACGTCGGCATCGCCGTCGCCGCGGTCGCCCTGGCCGTGGTCGCGGGCAGCCTCGTCGGCCTGGTCGCCGGATACCGGGGAGGCTGGGCCGACGACGTGCTGATGCGGGTGCTCGACGTCTTCCAGGCGTTCCCCACCTTCATCCTGGCCCTGGCGGTGGCCGCGCTGCTCGGTGGCGGCACGGCGAACCTGATCGCGGTCATCGCCCTGGTGAACGCGCCCGCCTACGCCCGGCTGGTCCGCGCCGAGGTGCGCTCCATCAGGGAGCTGCCCTTCGTGGAGGCGTCCCGCACCTCCGGCTCCTCCTTCTGGGGGGTGCTCTGGCGGCACGTACTGCCCAACAGCCTGACGCCGGTGCGTGTCATCGCCCCGCTGAACTGCGGCTGGGCCATGCTCACGCTGGCCGGGCTGTCCTTCCTGGGACTCGGCGTGCCGCTGCCCACCGCGGAGTGGGGCGCCATGATCAGCCTCGGTTCCGGTGACGTCGTCGCGGGCCGGTGGTGGACCTCGGTCCCGCCCGGCCTCTTCCTGCTGATCTGCGTCCTGGGCTTCAGCCTCCTCGGTGAGGGCCTGCAGGAACGTGCCGACTCCACAAGGAGGTGACAGACGATGACACTCCTGTCGATCGAGGACCTCTCCGTCGTGATCCGGCGGCCGGGACGCCGGGTCGCCGCGCTGAGCGGGGTGAACCTGAGCGTCGAGCCGGGCGAGGTGGTCGGCCTGGTCGGTGAGAGCGGCGGCGGCAAGAGCATGGTGGCCCGCTCGATCGTGGGCCTGCTGCCCGGCGGCTCCCAGACGACCGGACGGGTCATGTTCGACGGCGCCGACGTGCTGACGATGGACGCCGCCGAGCTGGAGGCCTTCCGCGGGCACGGCGCCGCGATCTGCTTCCAGAACCCGCGCGGCGCGCTCAGCCCCACCCGTACCGTCGGCCGCCAGCTCGTCGACCGGCTGGTCACCCACCGGTCGCTGGCCCCGGCTCCGGCCAGGGAGGTCGCCGCCGAGCTGTTCGAGTCGGTCGGCATCCGCAGCCCGAGGCGCCGCCTGGACGCCTACCCGCACGAGCTCTCCGGCGGCATGGCGCAGCGCGTCATGATCTCGCTGGCCACCGGGTGCGCGCCCGGCCTGCTGATCGCCGACGAGCCCACCACCGGGCTGGACGTCACGCTCACCCGGGAGATCCTCAACCGGTTCCGGCTCGCCGCGAACGCGGAGCGGCGCGGTGTGCTGCTGATCTCCCACGACCTGGCGTCGATCGCGGAGGTCTGCGACCGCGTCGTGGTGCTCTACGCGGGGACGGTGGTGGAGAGCGGTCCCGGCCCGCAGGTGCTCCACGAGCCCGCCCACCCCTACACGCGGGCGCTGCTGCGCTCGGTGCCCGACATCGACGGGCGCCCGGTGACCGCGACCCCCGGCGCGATGCCGCTGCTGACCGAGGCGCCGTCATCCTGCCCGTTCGCGCCGCGCTGCGCGCACGCGACGCAGCTGTGCACGGCGGACCTGCCCGTCGCCGGGCCCCTGGCCCTGGACTGGAGCGCCGCCTGCTTCCACCCCCGCTCGGGCCCACTCGACGACCCCGCCGAGCCGCCGGTCCCCGCGGAGATCCCGCCCGCGGGAACGGTCCCGTCCGCCGGTACGGCCACCTCGCCCGGTGCGAAGGAGAGCGTGCTGCGCATCGAGGACGCGCACGTCGTCTACCGCAGCCGCTTCGGCGGCGGGGGGCACCACGCGCTGCGCGGGGTCAGCCTCAGCGTCGCCGCGGGCGAGCGGCTGGGTGTCGTCGGGGAGAGCGGCTGCGGTAAGAGCACCCTGGCCAGGCTGATGCTCGGCCTGGTGCAGCCCTCGCAAGGCAGGGTCGAGGTGGCCGGTCACGCCCTGTCCGAGCTGCGCGGCGCCCGGCTGCGCCGGCTGCGTACCCGCGCCCAGCTGGTCTTCCAGGACCCGATCGGGTCGCTCAGTCCCCGGCGGACCGTGCAGGACGCGATCGGTGAGCCGCTGCGCGCCGCCGGGGTGCCCGCCGCGGAGCGCGCCTCGCGCGTCGCCCGCGCCCTGGAGCGGATGGAACTGGACCCGTCGATCCTGGAGCGGCGCCCGCACGAGCTGTCCGGCGGGCAGGCGCAGCGCGTCGGCATCGCCCGCGCGCTCGTCGGTGAACCCGACCTGATCGTCTTCGATGAGCCGACCTCGGCGCTTGACGTCACGGTACAGGCGCAGATCCTGAAGGTGATCGCCGAGGTGAGCGGCGACAGCTCGCGTGGCTCGGTCTTCATCTCCCACGACCTGGCCACCGTGCGGGGGTTCTGCGACCGCGTCGTGGTGCTCTACCTGGGACGGATCGTCGAGGAGGGGCCGGTGGAAGAGGTCTTCGGCAATCCCGGGCACCCCTACACCAGGGCGCTGCTGTCCAGTGCCCCCAGCCTCGGCGTCGGTTACGGCGGCCCGCAGGTCGAGTTGACCAAGGATCTGGAGGAGGCGGACGCCGCCGGGGGCTGCGCCCTCGCGCCGCGCTGCCCCTTCGCGACAGACGAATGCGGAGAGCAGGAGCAGGAACTCCGCCCGTACGACGCGAGCCTGGTCGCCTGCCACCGCGCCGCCGAGATCCCCGCGCTGATCGAAAGGTGACACCCTCAATGCCCGACCCGAAGCACATCCGTCTGGCCGTCGACATCGGCGGCACCTTCGTCGACGCGATGGAGCTGAACACCCGCACTCATGAGGTGCGTTTCAGGAAGGCCTCGACCACCCCGGCCCGCCCCTGGGAGGGCGTGCTCGACGCGGTCACCGCGCTCGGTACCGACCTGTCGGAGGTGGAGCTGTTCATCCACGGCACCACCCTGGGCCTCAACGCGGTCCTGGAACGGCGCGGTGAGCCGACGGGGATCATCACCAACGACGGCTTCCGCGACATCTTCCTGATCGGCCGGGGCAACGTGCCCGCCGACCACATGTACGACTTCCAGTACGAGCGCCCCGAGAGCCTCGTGCGGCGCCGTCACACCGCGGGGGTGCGTGGACGGCTCGACCACCGGGGCCGCGTGGTCGAGGAGCTCGACGCCGAGGGCGTCAGGGAGGCGGCCCGGGTCCTGGTCGAGGAGGAGGGCGTGGTGTCGATCGCCGTCTGCTTCCTGCACTCCTTCCTCGACCCCTCCCACGAGCGCCAGGCCGCCCGGATCATCCGCGAGGCGTACCCGGACGTGACGGTCTCGCTCTCCACCGACATCGTCAGGGAGTACCGCGAGTACGAGCGGACCAGCACGACGGTCCTCGACGCCTACATCCGGCCGATCTTCGAGAGGTACGTCGACCGGCTGGAGCACGGGCTGGCCGAGCGCGGGTTCGGCGGGCAGTTCCTGATCATGAGGTCCGGCGGCGGTTCCATGACGTCCTCCGTGGCCAAGACCTCCCCGACGCACACGGTGCTGTCGGGCCCGGCGGGCGGCATCGTCGGCGCGGCGCACCTCGCCGCCGCCCTCGGCCGCCGGGACCTGCTCACCTTCGACATCGGCGGCACCTCGCTGGACGCGTGCGTGATCGAGCACGGGTCCCCGGTGGCCGCCTACGAGGCGCAGCTGGAGCACTTCCCGCTGCTGATCCCCACTTACGACATCCGCACGATAGGGGCCGGAGGGGGCTCGATCGCGTGGTTGGAGAGGGGATTGCTCAAGGTGGGTCCGCACAGTGCGGGTGCCGACCCCGGCCCGGTGTGTTACGGCCGGGGCGGCACCCGCCCCACTGTCACCGACGCGGCGGTGGTCCTCGGCTACGTGGACCCGGGCCGTTTCCTGGCCGGGACCATGGACCTGCACGCCGACGCCGCTCGCGCGGCGCTCGACGAGCAGGTGGCCCGGCCCCTGGGGCTGAGCACGGAGGCCGCCGCGGCGGGCGTCTTCGACGTGCTGCTGGCCAAGACCGTCGGCGCGGTCCGGCAGATCACCGTCGAGCGGGGGCACGACCCCCGGGGCTTCTCGCTGCTCGCGTTCGGCGGTGCCGGACCGCTGCTCGCCCCGCTGCTCGCGGCGGAGATGGGCATCGGCGAGGTCATCGTGCCGTTCGCGCCGTCCGGGTTCTCCGCCTGGGGCATGCTCAGCGCCGACATCGTCGACGACTTCTCCCGTACGGTGATGGCCACTCTGGACGACGCCGATCTCGACGAGCTGGAGACGATCTTCAAGGGCATCGAGGCCGAGGCCGTCGACTCCCTGGAGGCGCAGCGGGTCGCGGCCGGGCGCATGGTCCTTGAGCGCCAGTTCGAGCTGCGCTACCTGGGGCAGGAGCACTCGCTCATCGTCACCGCGGGCCGCGACCTCGACCGGGACGCGATCAGGCGGGCGTTCGAGGAGACCCACGTGGCGCGCTACGGCCATGCCATGGACAACCGGCTGCAGATCCTCAACCTGCGGGTGCGCGGCATCGGCCGCACCGACCGGCCGGAGTTGGTGGTGCGCCCGCCGGGCGACGGCGACGCGGGCCGGGCACTGTTCGCCCGCAGGGACGCCTACGACTTCGGCACCCGGGCCACGGCGTCGTTCGCCGTCTACGACCGCGCGCTGCTGGAGCCGGGCGACGCGTTCGACGGACCCGCCCTCATCGACGAGGGCACCTCGACCACCGTGGTCCCCTCGGGGCAGCGGGTCGAGGTCGACGAGCACGGTTACCTGCTGGTCAGGCTTGTGGAGGTGGCGTCGTGACCGAGCGACTGGGCGAGACCCTTGACGGGGCGACCGCCGAGGTGGTGCGCAGCTACCTGCTCGCCGCGGCGGAGGAGATGCGGGCCACGCTGATCCGCACGTCGTTCAACCCGGTCATCTACGAGGTCCACGACTTCGGCATGTCGATGTACGACGCCGACCTGCGGCTGATCGCCGAGGCCACCGGGCTCACCTTCTTCCTCGGCGCCAACGACTTCTCCCTGCGCAAGGGGGTGGAGTACGTGGGGCGGGAGAACCTGCGTCCGGGTGATGTGGTGCTGCTGAACTATCCGTACTGGAACGCGGCGCACGCCTATGA
>NZ_JBSFWD010000023.1:0-151919 GCF_053592655.1 Streptosporangium sp. NPDC002607 | reverse complement strand
AAGGACGGGGAGATCATCTTGGGTCCGCCCTTCGTCTTCGACAAGGCCAACATCGACCAGTTCGACTTCTGACCGACACCACCGGCACGGCCCGCCCGACCCGCGCGCCGTGCCCCGGTGGGACCGGCCGGCGTGCGCGCCGGAACGGTCGGACCGCGTACCCCACTGGATCAGGAAGATAGGAGGAGGGGCTGTCACGGCCCCGGAGCTTCGATGAGCGACATCAAGGCCGCCCTGCTGGCGCAGGCCATCGAGACCCCGTCATGGGCGTACGGCAACAGCGGTACCCGGTTCAAGGTGTTCGCCCAGCGAGGGGTGCCCCGGGATCCGTACGAGAAGCTCGCGGACGCCGCCCAGGTGCACGCCTTCACGGGCGCCGCGCCGAGTGTGGCGCTGCACATCCCCTGGGACAAGGTCGACGACTACGCCGGCCTCGCGGCGCACGCGTCGAACCTGGGAGTGCGGATCGGCGCGATCAACTCCAACGTCTTCCAGGACGACGACTACATGCTGGGCAGCGTGACGAGCCCGGACGCACGGGTGCGGCGCAAGGCGACCGACCACCTGCTGGAGTGCGTCGACGTCATGGACGCCACCGGTTCGGACACGCTGAAGCTGTGGTTCTCCGACGGCACCAACTACCCCGGCCAGGACGACATCCGTTCCCGGCAGGACCGGCTGGCCGAGTCGCTGGCCGAGGTCTACGACCGGCTGGGCGAGCACCAGCGCTTCCTGCTGGAGTACAAGCTGTTCGAGCCGGCCTTCTACACCACCGACGTGCCCGACTGGGGCACCGCCTACGCTCACTGCGTCAAGCTCGGCCCCAAGGCTCAGGTGGTGGTCGACACCGGGCACCACGCGCCGGGCACCAACATCGAGTTCATCGTGGCGTTCCTGCTGCGCGAGGGCAAGCTGGGCGGGTTCGACTTCAACTCCCGCTTCTACGCCGACGACGACCTGATGGCGGGGGCCGCCGACCCGTTCCAGCTCTTCCGTATCATGTTCGAGGTGATTCGCGGTGGCGGATACACCGAGGACGTGGCGTTCATGCTGGACCAGTGCCACAACATCGAGCCGAAGATCGCCGGGCAGATCCGGTCGGTGATGAACGTGCAGGAGGCCACGGCCAAGGCGCTGCTGGTGGACCGGGCGGCGCTGGCGGCGGCGCAGTCCGCCGGTGACGTGCTGGGGGCCAACGGGGTGTTCATGGACGCCTACAACACCGACGTGCGTCCGCTCCTGGCGGAGGTGCGCGCCGAGCGGGGGCTGGACCCCGACCCGATGGCCGCCTACGCGCGCTCGGGGTACTTCGAGAAGATCGTCGCCGAGCGCGTCGGCGGTGCCCAGGCCGGCTGGGGCGCCTGAGACCCGCACCTCGCATGCTGAGAACACGGTTCATTCGTTGGGGGATATTTCATGAGAACGCCGGTTGAGAAACTGCTGCAGCGGTCACGCGCGCTCGGTGCGGACCCGCGCAACACCAACTTCGCGGGCGGTAACACCTCGGCCAAGGGCGTGGCCGTCGACCCGGTGACCGGCTCCGACGTGGAGCTGATGTGGGTCAAGGGGTCCGGGGGAGACCTCGGCACGCTGGCCGAGACGGGCCTGGCCGTACTGCGGCTGGACCGGCTGCACGCCCTGAGCGGTGTCTACCCGGGGGTCGAACGCGAGGACGAGATGGTCGCCGCGTTCGACTTCTGCGCCTTCGGCAAGGGCGGCGCGGCGCCGTCGATCGACACCGCGATGCACGGCCTGGTGGACGCGGCGCACGTGGACCACCTGCACCCGGACGCGGGCATCGCGATCGCCACCGCCGCCGACGGTGAGGCGCTGACGGTACGGATCTTCGGCGACCGGGTGGTCTGGGTGCCGTGGCGGCGCCCCGGCTTCCAGCTCGGCCTCGACATCGCCGCGATCAAGAAGGACAACCCGCAGGCCGTGGGCTGCATCCTCGGCGGCCACGGCATCACCGCCTGGGGCGACACCTCCGAGGAGTGCGAGGTCAACTCGCTGTGGATCATCCGGACCGCCGAGGCCCACATCGCCGAACACGGCGCGGCCGAGCCGTTCGGCCCGGTCAGGCCCGGCTACCAGCCGCTTCCCGAGGAGGCCCGGCGTGAGCGGGCCGCCGCGCTCTTCCCGGTGATCCGCGGCCTGGCCTCCACCGACGTGGCGCAGGTCGGCCACTACACCGCGACCGACGAGGTGCTGGACTTCCTGTCCCGCGAGCGTCACCCCGAACTGGCCGCGCTGGGCACCTCCTGTCCCGACCACTTCCTGCGCACCAAGGTGGCCCCGCTGGTGCTCGACCTGCCCGCCGACGCGCCGCTCGACGACGCCGTCACCCGGCTGCGCGAGCTGCACGCCGCCTACCGCGAGGAGTACGCGGCCTACTACGACCGGCACGCCACCGCCGACTCGCCCGCCATGCGCGGCGCGGATCCGGCGATCGTGCTGGTGCCGGGGGTGGGCATGTTCTCCTTCGGCCGGGACAAGCAGACCGCCCGGGTGGCCGGGGAGTTCTACGTCAACGCGATCAACGTGATGCGCGGCGCCGAGGCGCTGTCGCGCTACGCCCCGATCGAGGAGAGCGAGAAGTTCCGGATCGAGTACTGGGAGCTGGAGGAGGCCAAGCTGCGCCGGATGCCGGCGCCGAAGCCGCTGGCCACCAGGGTCGCGCTGGTCACCGGGGGCGGTTCGGGCATCGGTGCGGCCACCGCCCGCAGACTGGCCGCCGAGGGCGCGTGCGTGGTGGTGGCCGATCGCGACCTGGACGCCGCGGAGAAGGTCGCCGCCGAGCTCGGCGCCGGGGCCTACCGGGCCGAGGACGTGGCGACCGCCGTGCGGGTGGACGTCACCGACGAGGCACAGGTGATCTCCGCGCTCCAGGCGGCGGTGCTGGCGTTCGGCGGGGTGGACCTGGTGGTCAACAACGCCGGCCTGTCGCTGTCGCGCTCGCTGCTGGAGACCAGCGTCGCCGACTGGGACCTGCAGCACGACGTGATGGCCCGCGGCTCGTTCCTGGTCTCGCGGGAGAGCGCCCGGGTGATGGTCGACCAGGGCATGGGCGGGGAGATCGTCTACATCTCCTCCAAGAACGCGGTGTTCGCCGGGCCGAACAACGTGGCCTACGGGGCGGCCAAGGCCGACCAGGCACACCAGGTACGGCTGCTGGCGGCCGAGCTGGGCCAGTACGGGATCAGGGTCAACGGCATCAACCCCGACGGGGTGGTGCGCGGCTCCGGCATCTTCGCCTCGGGCTGGGGGGCCAACCGGGCGGCGGTGTACGGGGTTCAGGAGGAGAAGCTGGGCGAGTACTACGCGCAGCGCACCCTGCTCAAGCGCGAGGTGCTGCCCGAGCACATCGCCGCCGCGGTCTTCCAGCTGACCCAGCTCACCCAGACCACCGGCCTGCACATCCCGGTGGACGCCGGCGTCGCCGCCGCCTTCCTGCGCTGACCCCGCTTCCCGCGGAAATCCCCGCTGAGAGGAGAACGTCTTGACCACGGTCCTGGATCGGATCGCCCCGCCCCGCACGAAGGTGGGACTGGTCGCCGGTGGGCTGGGAGCCTACTGGCCGCAGTTCCCCGACCTGCTCCCGCAGCTCCGGCGCTCCTCCGAGCGCGTCTCGGCACGGATGCGGGAGCTGGGCTGCGACGTCGTCGACGTCGGCTTCATCTCCGACGCCCAGGAGGGCGCGGTCGCGGCGGAGAGGCTGCGCGAGGCCGGCTGTGACATCATCGTGGGCTTCCTGACCACGTACATGACCGCGACGATGCTCCTGCCGGTCGCGCAGCGCAGCGGCGCGCCGGTACTGCTGATCAATCTCCAGCCCAGCGAGTCGATGGACCACGCGACCTTCGACACCGGCCAGTGGCTCGCCTACTGCGGGGCGTGCCCGCTGCCGGAGATGGCCAACACCTTCATCCGCGCGGGCATCCCCTTCCGGTCGGTGTCGGGGTACCTGGAGGACGAGCGGGCCTGGACCAAGATCGGCCGATGGGTGCGGGCCGCCGGTGTGCGCGCCGCGCTGCGCCGGGGCCGTCACGGGCTGATGGGGCACCTGTACCCCGGCATGCTCGACGTGGCCACCGACCTGACCCTGGTGCCGGTGAACCTCGGCGGGCACGTGGAGGTGCTGGAGTTCGACGACCTGCGGGTGCGGGTGGAAAAGGTCACCGACGCCGAGGTCAAGGAGCGCACCGGTCTGGCACGGGAGGTCTTCGAGCTGGCCGACACGGTCAACGACGAGGACTTCGCCTGGGCCGCGCGGGTCTCGGTCGGGCTGGACCGGCTGGTGGAGGACTTCGCCCTCGACAGCCTGGCCTACTACCACCGGGGCCTGGACGGGGAGATCCACGAGCGGCTGGGCGCGGGCATGATCCTGGGCTCGTCCCTGCTGACCGCGCGGGGCATCCCCACGGCCGGCGAGTACGAGCTGCGTACCTCGCTCGCCATGCTGGTCATGGACCGGATCGGGGCAGGCGGTTCGTTCACCGAACTGCAGGCGCTGGACTTCGCGCGCGGTCATGTGGAGATGGGCCACGACGGCCCCGCCCACCTGGCGATCAGCGCGCGCCGGCCGCTGCTGCGCGGGCTGGGCGTCTACCACGGCAAACGCGGGTGGGGCGTTTCGGTGGAGTTCGACGTGGCGCACGGTCCGGTGACCACGCTCGGCCTGCTGCAGCGGCGCGACGGGACGTTCGCCTTCGTGGTCTCCGAGGGCGTCACGGTGGAGGGCCCGCTGCTGCGGATCGGCAACACCACCTCGCGGGTGGACTTCGGCTGCGACCCGGGGGAGTGGACCGACGCGTGGAGCGCCACGGGCATCTCCCATCACTGGGCGCTGGGCACCGGCCACCGGCTGGCCGAGCTGCGCGCGGTCGCCGACCTGCTCGGCATCGAGGTCGTCCACGTCCAGCCCTGAGGCGCGGCCCCGCCGACCGGCTCTCCCGAGGGAATGACCGCTCCGCCGGGCGACGGCGCGGCCCGCGACTTCGGGGAAAGCGCCCCGCGCAGGGGTGAACCACCAGACACCCATCCGACGCCGACCTTCGACCACTACGGCCCGGGGTCCATCCGCCCATGCCCGAGAACACCTCCGCGACGGTCTACACCGTCGGCTCCGGGACCTGGACCTTCCGGGCCGTCGCCAAGGGCTGACCCTCCACCTGCCCGGATCCCTCCGCCCGGGACCACACGTCCAGGGCGGAGGGATCCGCGGTTTTGGGGAACGTCTCCGCGGGTCCGACGGAGACGGCCGAGGAGGGGGTGCGCTCACGCACGTCCTCGCTGCGGATCGCCATCACGGCGGGCGGGCTGCCCAGGTCACCGTACCTGGCGGCGACGGCGGCGGTGATCGCCCGGCAGGCGTCGGCGACCGTCTCCTTCGAGGAGCCCGGCGGGTGACCGGCCGACAGATGACCCAGCAGCGCCGCGAACCGCAGCTCCTCGGCCGCCGCGCGGGGAGTCCCGTCGTCGGACGGCGGCAGGGGCCGGTCCAGCCAGAACACCCCGCCGCGCAGGAACGCGGGATAGGTCACCTCGTCCCGCTGGAGCGTGCGCACCGAGTCAACCAGTAACCGCCCGAACTCCGTCAGGTCGGTATCCGGTGGCAGGTCGGTCGTGACCAGCAGCGAAACCCTCAGTGCGTTCACCATGAGCGGTCATCCCTCCTTGAGGTGGCTCATAGTAGGGGGCGCCACCGACAGTTACCGCGCGGCTGGTGAATCGTGGCGAGATCGGGGGCCGTCGGTGCCGGTGGGATCACCTGGGATCACCGCCCGCGATTCCGCGCCGACGGTCAGAGCGGCCTGGGAGCGGGCAGGGTGATCCTGTCGACGGCCTCGCGGCGGCGTCGTTCGGGGCGGCGGTCGTAGCGGGCCGTGGTGGCGGGGGAGGAATGGCCGACGAGGGCCTGCGCGGTGGCCAGGTCCACCCCGGCGTCGAGCAGCTCGCCGATGAAGGTGCGCCTGAAGTCGTGCGGGGTGCGTGCCCCGGCCCCGGCCTCGGCCAGGCGTCTGGCCAGGATGTCGGCGACCGCCTGTCCTGTCATGGGCGCGGGCCCGCCGTCCCTGGTCCGCAGCCGGCCGAGCTTGCTGACGGGGCAGAACAGGGCCCCCGCGGCGCGGCCCCGTACGGCCAGCCAGCGTTCCATCCTGGCCATGGCCTCGGTGGTGAGGTAGACCATCCGCTCCTTGTCGCGCTTGCCGCGCACCCGCAGCGAGCGGGAGCCGGGGTCGTAGTCGCCCAGTGCGAGCCCGGCGATCTCGGCGCGGCGGCAGCCGGTGGAGTAGAGCGCCGCCAGCAGGGCGGCGTCGCGGACCCCCGCGGGGGAGTCGTCGCGGTCGCAGGCGGCCAGCGCGGCGCCCACCACCTCAGGCGGGACGTGCTGGCCCGTCGGCAGGCGGGTGTGCTCGACCGTCGGCAGGTCGGCGGCGCGCTGGTACTCCTCGGCGGTCATCAGGCCGAGCCGCCAGGCCTCGCGCAGCACCCTGCGCAGCGCGACCAGGTGCTTGTTGACATACGAGGGGGACCAGCCGCGCTCGGTCATCAGGGCGCGGATGCGCACCGTGTGCTCATAGCGCAGCAGGTGCCAGGGCCGGCCCGCGCCGCTGGAGACCTCGTCGCCGGAGACGAGCGCCGCGAGCCTGTCGAGACAGCCGCGCATGGTGCGGCGGGACTCGGCGCTGGTCAGGGAGTCGAGATACACCCGGTAGGGGTCTCGCGCGGGCTCGATGGAGGGGCCGGGCGAGGCGGGGACGGCTGGCACGCTCACCATGCCGACCCTATCGGGTGTCATGAATCCACACCGTAAAGGCGCGGGCACCGGATTCCGTCTCAGCCCAAGAGGGGGAAGGATCGCGGCATGACGGACGGACGAGTGACGGCGGTCAGCCGTAGCGCCACCCACACCTTCGGCAAGTTCACGGAACCCGCCATCCGGCTGCTGGCCGGGCTGGGCGTGGAGGGGGACGCGCATCTCGGGGTGACCGTGAAACACCGGTCGCGGGTGGCGCAGGATCCCACCCAGCCCAACCTGCGCCAGGTTCATCTGATCCAGGCCGAGCTCCACGACGAACTGCGGGCTGCGGGCTTCTCGGTGGCCGCCGGAGAGCTGGGGGAGAACGTCACCACCCGGGGCGTCGACCTGCTCGGCCTGCCGGTGGGGGCGCTGCTCAGACTGGGGCGGGACGCGGTGGTGGAGGTGACCGGGCTGCGCAATCCCTGTGGGCAGATCGAGGGTTTCCAGAAGGGCCTGCTCAGGCAGGTGGTGGGCCGGGACGAGAACGGTGAGCTGGTCCGCAGGGCCGGGGTGATGAGCGTGGTGGTGGCGGGCGGTGAGGTGCGGCCCGGCGATCCGATCGAGGTGGAGCGGCCACCGCTCCCGCACCGGCGCCTGGACCGTGTCTAGGTCCATAACGCCATGTCGAAGCCGATAAGTGTGTGGTTGGCTGTCTCCAATGGACATCTCATCGCGGGTTTCCGCCTACCTTCGGGCATATGACGAGCAGCTCCGGGCCCGGCCGATGCCGGGTCGCACGGCCGAGAGGATCGGGCCGCTGCTGAGGGTCGTGTCGAACGGCCACGGCCAAGGTTTCCTGACATATCGTGACCTTGGTGGTTTGGAGGGTGTCGAGCTGGACGCCTTCATCGCGCGCCAGCGGGACTTCTTCACCCGGGTCGGGCGCGAGGTCGAGTGGAAGTACCACGGCTATGACCTGCCCGCCGACCTGCCCGAGCGGCTCGCGGTGGCCGGGTTCGAGGCGGGGGAGCGGGAGACGGTGCTCGTCGGCGAGGCCGGTGAGCTGGCCGGTGCCCACGTGCCACCCGCCGGGGTGCGGCTGCGCGAGGTGGCGGGGCGGGATGACCTGGAGCGCATCCGCGAGCTGGAGGAGACGGTCTGGGATGCCGACCACGGCTGGCTGCCCGGCATGCTGGAGCGCGAGCTCGCCGGTCCTGGAGATCCGTGCACGGTGGTGATCGCCGAGGCGGACGGGCAGTTGGTGTGCGCGGCGTGGGTGCGTTTCCACGAGGGCACCGACTTCGTCTCACTGTGGGGCGGCTCGACCCTGAAGGAGTGGCGGGGCAGGGGTATCTACCGGGCGATGGTGTCGTACCGGGCGGAGCTGGCGGTGGCGCGAGGTTTCCGCCTGGTGCAGGTGGACGCCTCCGATGCCAGCCGCCCGATCCTGGCCAGGCTCGGCCTGGAGGCGATCACGACGACGACGCCGTACGTGTGGGTGCCGCCGACCCTCTGACCTGGCACCGCCCGCGATCCCGCCCGCTGGAAGCAGTATTGGGATGAATTATTCCGTTCTGGTAGCTTGAAGTGGATCAAGACGAGACCGCGCCGCCGCGACTCGCGACGAGAGGACACGCATGCCCGAGGTGCTCAGCCGGCGCGCGCTCAACCGGGCCACCCTGGGGCGGCAGCTGCTGCTGGCCCGCGCCGAGTTGTCCGCGCTGGAGGCGGTCCGGCACCTGTACGGCATGCAGGCACAGGCCCCCAACCCTCCCTACGTCGGGCTCTGGGCACGCCTGGCCGGGTTCGCCCACGACGACCTCGCCCGGTTGATCAACGAGCGCCTGGTGGTGAGGCTGGCGCTGATGCGCTCCACCATCCACCTGGTCACCGCCGACGACTGCCTGGCGCTTCGCCCGCTGCTGGGACCGCTGCTGGCGCGGGGCCTGCGGGGTACGCACAGCAGGGGCCTGGCCGGCGTGGACCTGGACGAGCTGGCCGCCGCGGGGCGCGAGCTGGTGGAGGAGCGTCCGCTGACCTTCCGTGAGCTCGGGGCGGTGCTGCGGGAGCGGTGGCCGGATTCCCCCGCCGACGCCCTGGCCGCCGGGGTGCGCAACACGCTGGCGCTGGTGCAGGTCCCGCCGAGAGGCATCTGGGGTGTGGGTGGCCAGGCCACCCACACCACCGCGGAGGCATGGCTGGGCCGGTCGCAGGAGGAGCGGCCCTCCGCCGAGGAGGCGATCCGCCGCTATCTCGCCGCCTACGGTCCCGCCACGGTGATGGACGTCCAGCAGTGGTCGGGCATGACCCGTCTGGGGGAGATCGTCCGCGGGATGGGCCTGCGGACCTTCGCGACCGAGGACGGCGCGGAGCTGTTCGACCTGCCCGAGGCGCCGCGCCCCGGCCCCGAGACCCCTGCCCCGGTGCGCTATCTGTCGGAGTTCGACAACACGCTGCTGTCGTTCGCCCCGCGGACCAGGACCCGGATCACGGAGGAGGAGTATCGGGGACGGATCTTCACGGTCAACGGCATCATCAAGGCGACGGTACTGGTCGACGGCTTCGTACGGGGAATGTGGAAGGTGACGGGGAAACGGGGCGAGGCGATCCTGGAGGTGGAGCTGTTCGCGCCGGTGAGCGCGGGGGAGCGGGCGGACCTGGAGGTGGAGGGAGCACGCCTGCTCGACTTCGTCGCCCCTGAGGCGTCATCTCGCGACATCCGCTTCCGCGAGGCCTGACCGCGGGTCGCGCCGCCTCCCCGCCGCGCCGGCCGATGGGCCAGGTGGGCGGTGCCGGGACTTCGGGGAGTTCTGATGCGAGGTCTCGCCACCCGCCGGCGCGGGGTGCCGGAGACGGCCTTTTCGTGGTGAAGGGCGAGTGCCCTGAAATGGCGTGCCGCCTTTTTCCGAGGTGCGTCCGTGGTCTGCGCTGTCAGGGCGAAGAACCTCGATGAGGTCCTGGCGGGCCACCGATGAACAGCGTTGTGGTAAATGAGGTCATGTGAAATTATCGGTTAAATATGGTGATTTCCGGATTAAGGCATGCCGTGAGACGTTTGATCGCTCTGATAAGTGCTCTCCTGTGCGCCGCCGCGCTTGTCGCGGTTCCCTCGGCCGCAGCCGCAGAGGCCCCTGGAATCCGGCTCAAGCTGCGCTTCGGGTGGTGTGAGACCGCCTGTGTGATCCATGTCACCGTCACGAACAAGAGCCGCCGTCACATCGACTGGGTGGGGGGCAAGTGCACCCTCCGGGTCAACGGGCGCGTAGTGGGAAAGGGGCAGGTCTATATAGGATCCATCAAGCGTGGTGGGTCTCGTACCAGCCGATGTTCCGTCGTCGACTCGCGCCTGGAAAAGGCCTGGTGGAACTACTACAACGGCGATGCCGACTTCAACACGTACGCCACCGTCAACGCCATTTATCACTACCGATACTAGAATTCATCTGCCATATCGGGTGTCCTTAACCGGGTGAACCCGGCCAGGGTCTTCACCGCCGGGGCGAGGGTGTCCCCGGGCCCTGGTCCGATCGGCCGGCGGCCGGGATCGATGGTCACCAGGCCAATTCTGAAAATTGGCCGTTCTCCCGGCGGGAGGGATGCTCGATGATGTGCCCATGATCTCTGTCAGCGCCCTCGCGGGTATCGCCGCGGTCGCCCTCGGCCTGGTGCTCACTCCCGGCCCCAACATGATCTACCTGGTGTCGCGGTCCGTGACGCAGGGACGCTGGGCCGGGCTGATCTCGCTGGCGGGCGTCGCGGCGGGCTTCCTGGTCTACCTGCTGGCGGCGGTGGCCGGGATCGCCACGATCTTCGCGATGGTGCCCGCCGTCTACGTCGCGGTCAAGCTCGCGGGCGCCGGGTACCTGCTCTGGCTGGCCTGGAAGACGGTCAGGCCCGGCGGTGAGCCGATCTTCGCCCCCGGCGTCCTCCCCGCGGACCCGCCGCGGCGGCTGTTCTCCATGGGACTGGTCACCAACCTGCTCAACCCCAAGATCGCCATCCTGTACGTGTCGCTGCTGCCCCAGTTCGTCGATCCGGCCCGGGGTGACGTCGGCACGCAGAGCCTCCTGCTGGGAGCCACCCAGATCGTCATCGCCCTGTCGGTCAACGCGATGATCGTGCTGACCGCGGGCTCGGTCGCGACCTTCCTCGGCCGGCGGCCCACCTGGATGCGCGTGCAGCGCTACCTGATGGGCACCGTGCTCGCGGGCCTCGCCATTCGCATCGCCGGCGACCGTTCGCCCGCCGTGGCCGCCTAGGGAGCCGTTCTCACCGGTGCCGGCCCGTCGCGATGTCGTCCAGGTACGCCTTGAGACCCGGCCCGGGGTAACCCCTCCGGCGCGTGACACCCGGGCCGCCACGCGCTCGTGCAGGAGCCCCATGTCGTAGTCGGCCGCATGGCGTGCCTGGCGGGAAACCGCCTGGATACGGGGCGGGACGGGCCCGGCAGGGTGGCCGCGCTCCGGTTCTCAGCCGTGACTGAGGTCGATGACGCAGAAGACGTTGCCCTCGGGGTCGGCGAGGACCACGAAGTCGGGGTCGTCCGGGTAGAGGTCCCAGGCGACCCGTTCGGCCCCCAGTGACACCAGCCGCTCCACCTCTGACGCCTGCCCGGCGGCGTCGGGGACGAACAGGTCGAGGTGCATCCGGGGGTGCCGGCGCACCGGTGTCCGGCTGACGTCGAGTGCCAGCGGGACGCCGTTCCCATCCACCGGGTCGATCACGGTCCAGTCGTCCCCGGTCTCGCCCTCGCGGGGCGCGTAGTCCAGCGCCCGCGTCCAGAAGTCGACGGCACGTCGCATGTCGGTGACGCCCAGTACCACCTGTCCGATCCTCGCCATGTGCCGATCCTGGCAGCAATTCCCGGCAGGGGGGAACCCGGAGGATCCCGGCCGCGGCCGTTGACGCGAACACGGCCACCGGGCACGGTCGCGGCCGTGCTTCCAGATGTGCTCCCCGGTGTTCGAGGGAAGGCGCAGACCTCTCGTCAACTAGAGTTGACGCAGGGCTGGTGTCAACCTATATTGACATTCGCGGGCGGTACGCGGGCACCGAGACGGTTTCAACGCGTGGCCGCATACGGGCCATGGCTGTTCCGCCGGCCCCGGCGGGTGGTGTGCCATCGCGCCCGCTCCCTCATCCGATCAAGGAGGTTTGTGATGTCCGTTGACGTCGTGATCGCCGGCGGCGGCCCGAACGGGCTGATGCTGGCCTGCGAGCTGAGCCTGGCAGGCGTCCGCCCGGTGCTGCTGGAGCGGCTGCCGGAGCCGGGCGAGGAGCCCAGGGCCAATGGCCTGGTCGGGCAGGTGGTCCAGGTTCTCGACAGCCGGGGCCTGTACCGGCGGTTCACCGGTGCCTCACACCCCCCGGTTCCCGCGCCGTTCTTCATGTTCGGCGGCATGCCCCTGGACCTGAGCACGCTGGACCCGGGCCCGCTGCACACCCTCCCGATCCCGCAACGCCGCCTGGAACAGCTGCTCCATGAGCGGGCGCTGGAGCTCGGGGTGGAGATCCGGCGCGGCCACGAACTGGTGGACCTGGCGCAGGACGTGGACGGTGTCACGGTCGCCGTCCACGCCCCCGACGGAGACCACGAGCTGCGCACCCGCTATCTGGTCGGCTGCGACGGAGCCCACAGCGTCGTACGGAAGCGGGCGGGTATCGGCTTCCCCGGCGTCACCGCCGAGGACGTCGTGTCGCGCAGCGCCCACGCCGTCCTGCCCGCCTCGGTGCTCGACCCCGCGACCGGTGAGCTGCTGCTGGCCGGGGCACGCTGGAGGCCGTTCATGATCCACCGAACCGCACACGGCGTGTTCGCCCTCGCGTCGTTCGAGCCGGGCGTGCACCTCGTGACCACCATGGAGTGGGGGCGGGGGCAGATCGACGAGCGGGTGCCGATGCCCCTGGAGGAGTTGCGTGACAGCGTGCGCAGGGTGCTCGGGGCCGACCTGCCGATGACCCCGCCCGCGGGTCGAGGACCCCATGTGCTCCGCCGCCTCACCGGCGGCAACACCCGCCTGGCCGACCGCTACCGCGCCGGTCGCGTGCTGGTGGCCGGGGACGCCGCGCACGTCCACTCGGCGGTCGGCGGCCCCGGGCTCAATCTCGGCCTGCAGGATGTCGTGAACCTCGGCTGGAAGCTCGCCGCCGAGGTTCACGGCTGGGCGCCGCCGGGACTGCTCGACACCTACCACGATGAACGGCACCCCGTGGGCCGGCGGGTCGTCATGCACACCCGGGCGCAGGCCGCCCTGCTCGCCCCTGGCGAAGAGGTCACCGCGCTGCGCGCGCTCTTCGCCGAGCTGCTCGAACACCAGGAGAACCGGCGGCACATCGCCGAGCTCATGGCGGGTTCGGACATCCGCTATGACATGGGGGGTGCCCGTCCGGTTCCGCACCCCCTCCTCGGCCGCCCGGCACCGGATCTCTCCCTCGTCACGGACGCGGGCACCGTGCGGCTCGCGGACCTGACGCACGGCGCCCGGCCGCTCCTCCTCGATCTCGGCGGGGGCGACGAGCTGGATGAGACGGCGGCGGGCTGGAAGGACCGGGTGGACGTCGTCACCGCCACCTCCAGGCGGCGGGTCCCCGCCGGGTTGCTGATCCGCCCGGACGGCTACGTCGCCTGGACGGCCCCTGACGAGGAAACGGGCGACCCCGTGAGCTTCGGCCTCCGGGAGGCGCTGGCCACCTGGTTCGGCGACCCCGCATAGGTCTTCTCGCTCCGCGCCGTCCACGTGACCCTCGCCTGCCCTATCCTGTGCGCTCATGGCCTTCAACGGGACCCCGAGACCGTTGCCGCGCTGGCACCACGCGCGGACGGAGCTGGACGACTTCGCGATCGTCAGCTACCGGGTGCCCACCGGCGCGCTCGCCCGCCTGCTGCCCGAGGGCTTCGCCCCCGCCGAGTTCACCTTCGAGGACGGGGGTAACGGGGCGCTGGTCTCCGCGGTCGCCTTCCGTGACCGCGACTTCCACTTCCGTTTCCTGCCACCCGTGGCCATCGGCTGCGGCCAGAAGCGAGTCCGGAGGGGAGGCCGCCAGCGCGTTGACGAGGTCGTCGACGGCGGTGAGGCCGACCGGCACGCCGTGCTGCCGGAGCCGGGCCGCCGGCGCGACGGCGAACGCCGCACGATCGATACCCGGCGCCGGCCCGGATCCGGGTGTGTTCCGGGCGTGCGAGGCGGCGACGGGCGACGACCGCGGGTCGTCTCCGGGTGAGGCCGTCGGGCGTGAACAAAGTCCGCCCACGCTCCGACTAACCGTATGAAAATCAAACGGAACGGGGGGGACATGGCGGGCAGTGGCGAGCTGTTACCGGGGGATCCGGTCCGGTTGGGGGCCTACTGGCTGGCCGGGCGCCTGGGCTCGGGCGGGCAGGGCGTCGTCTACGAGGCCTATGACGACGACGGCCTGCGGGTGGCGGTCAAGGTCCTCTACGGCGATCCCGGGCTGAACCACGGCATCGCGCGGGAGGTGACCGCCGCGGAGCGGGTCGCCTCGTTCTGCATCGCCAGGGTGCTCGGCCACGACCTCGCGGCGCCGAAGCCGTACATCGTCAGCGAGTACATCGAGGGGCCCAGCCTGCGGGGGTTCCTGCGCGAGCGCGGCCGGCTCGGCGGTGCCGACCTGCACCGGCTCGCGGTCGCCGTCGCCACCGCGCTCACCTCGATCCACGAGGCCGGGGTCATCCACCGCGACCTCAAGCCCGACAACGTCCTGCTCGGCCCCGACGGACCCCGGGTGATCGACTTCGGCATCGCCAGGACCGTGGAGATGTCGCTGACCTCCACCGGCCTGGTCGCCGGGACGCCGACCTACATGGCGCCGGAGGTCCTCACCGGGCAGCGCGCCGGCATGCCGGCCGACGTGTTCGCGTGGGGAGCGATCATCCTGTTCGCGGCCACCGGCCGCGACCCCTTCCGGGCCGACAGCCTGGGTGCCGTCATGTACCGAGTCCTGTCGCTCGACCCCGATCTGGGCGACCTCGACGACCCGCTGCGTGCCCTCGTCGCCTCGGCGCTGGACAAGGATCCCGCCTCCCGCCCCACTGCCCGCGAACTGCTGATGGGCCTGCTCGGAGGGGGGACCGACCCGTTGAAGGCCGGGGCCAGGGCCGCCTCGGGGATCCGTACCCCCTCCGGCGACCCGTCGCTCGGCGCGCGGGCGGAGGAGGTCTTCGCACGGCTCACGCCCGAGTCGAGGGGACTGGTCGCCGAGGCCTTCCTGCGCATGGTCGGCGTCGACGCCGACAGCGAGGACACGGTCCGGCGCGTCGAGCGCGCGGAACTCCCGGCGGGCGCGGACGAGGTGCTGGCGGCGTTCGCCGCGGCCGGCCTGGTCACCTCCGGCGGGGACGAGGTCACGATCTCCCGGACGGCCCTGCTGCGGGCCTGGCCCCGGCTCCGGGAGTGGGTGGAGGCCGAGCGTCCTGGGCTCGCGGTGCACCGCGAGCTCGCCACCGCCGCCCGGCGCTGGCGCGACGGCCACGGCGACCCCCCGCAGGGCCGGACCCTGGAGTCCGCCCTGTGGTGGGCGGCCACCGGCCGGCGCCATCTGACCCTGAACGCGCTGGAGCGCTCGTTCCTCGACGCGGGTACGGATCTCACCCGGCGGCGCGGCCGCGTCCGCCGGCTGGTGACCGCCGGTCTCGCGCTGCTGCTCGCGATCGCCCTGAGCGCGGTGGCCGTGGCCGTACGGCAGGGTGTGACCCTCGCCGCCAATCTCGACCAGGCGACCGCACGCTCGGTCTCCGCGCGTGCGGAGGCCCTGCGATCCACCGATCCGCGGGCCGCGATGCTGCTGAGCGCCGCCGCTTGGCGGATCTCGCCGGTCGACGAGGCGCGTACCGCGCTCTACGGGTCGCTGGCCCAGTCCCGGCTGGATGTCTTCTCGTCGGAGTACGGCTGGCTCGCCGGTGACGGGCGGACGTTGTACGCGGCGGACGAGGACGGCGTGCGCGTCTGGGACGTCGCCACCCACGAACGGATCCGCGCTTTTTCCGACTCGGCGTCGGGAGACTCGGACACGGCTTCGGTGAGCCGCGACGGGCTGACCCTGCTGCTCGCGGGGGACGACACCGTCAGGCTGGTGGACGCGCGCTCGGGGAAACCGCTCGGCGGACGGTACGAGAACCTCATGCATGCCGAGTTCGGCGACGGCACCCGGGTGTTCTGGGCGAGGACTGACCGGGAGCGGACCCAGCTGTGGCGGGTGGGCGACGGCAAACCGCTGCTGGACCGCGGCTCGTTCGACAGCGTGGCGGTAAGCCCAGGAGACCGTTACGCGGCGCTGTTCCACCAGGAGGGG
Source organism: Streptosporangium sp. NPDC002607 (assembly GCF_053592655.1). NCBI lineage: Bacteria > Bacillati > Actinomycetota > Actinomycetes > Streptosporangiales > Streptosporangiaceae > Streptosporangium > Streptosporangium sp. NPDC002607. Next base: position 135,865 of record NZ_JBSFWD010000023.1, on the reverse strand, counting down.
GCGGCCGAGATCTGGGACCTTTCCAGCGCCAGACGGCTTCCCGTTCCCACGCTGCCCAAGGGAGTGGCGATTCACGCCATCAAGTTCTCGCCCGATGGCCGAACTCTGGCGATCGCGCGTCACCACGACGTCCTGCTCTGGGATGTGGTGTCGGGAAAGCCCGCTGACGAGCCGCTGGAGGCGCCGGGTGCCCTCTGGCGGAACGCCTTCGGCGACGACCTGCTTGCCTACACCCCGGACGGCCGTCACCTCGCCGTCGTCGACCCCGGTCACATCACCCTGTGGCGAGTGGCCGACCGGGCCAGGATCGCCGAATACCCGCTGGACAGCGGGGCGGCCGCTCTCGTGAGATTCGACGCGGACGGCGGGACCCTCCGCTACAGCACCTTCGAGCCTCCGTTCTCGATCGTCTCCCTCGACGTCTCCGCCTACCTCCGCCCCCCGACGCTGGGGGTTTCCCAGCAGGCGGACGCCACTCTCAGCCCTGACGGCCGGGTGCTCGCCCTCGCCGGCCGCCCCGCCACGACCGTCGAGCTCTGGGACGTGGCGCGAGGCCGCCTGCTGGGCGAGCTGAAGGCGGCGGAGGAGCCCGCCGACTACGCTCACGTGATCTTCAGTCCGGACAGCCGGACCCTCGCCGTCAGCCCGCGGCCGGGTCCCGCCCGCAGCACCTTGTGGGACGTGGCCACCCTGAGCCGTCTCCCCGACCTCGACGATCCGGGCAAGGTAGCCCAGCTCGCCCGCGCGTTCAGCCCCGACGGCAGGACGCTGGTCGTCTCCTCCGTCAGCGAGGACGGCATCGAGGTCAGCAGATCGTGGGATCTGCGGACGCGGAAGACGGCCGGAGGCCTCCGCCTCCCCCACGGCGGGGCGCTGGCCCTCCTGCCGTACGGCCGGGTGCTCTCCACCGATGGCAAGATGACGGATCAACCGTCGGGAGAGCCGAGCCCTTGGGAGAGTCCCGGCACGATCTCGTTTTCCGCCGCGGCGGTGAGCCCGGACGGGCGGTTCGTGGCCGTCGGAGTGGAGGAAGGTCGCGTCGCGGTGTCGGACGCCAGGACCGGCAAGCGCCTCAGCCTCGTCCAGCATGGCAAGGACGCGATCAACGCGGTCGCCTTCTCCTCCGACGGGACGCTGCTCGCGTCGGGCACTCCGGGCGAGATCCGCCTCTGGGACCCCGTGACCAGCCGGCCGATCGGACCGCCGCTGGCCGGGCCCACCGACCTCCTCGCCTCCCTGGCATTCGACGCGGACGGCACCCTCAGGGCCGCTGGGTGGCACCGGGAGCTGATCTCCTACCCGACCGCGCCTGAGCGGGCCGTCGCGGCCGTGTGCGTGCGGGCGGGCCGGGCGCTGACGGAGGCCGAGTGGCGAGAGCACATTCCGGACCTGCCGTACCGAAAGGTGTGCCACTGACGCCACCGGTACGCCAACGACCCGGGACGTGTGGATCCGCTCTCCGCGGCTGACGACGAAGCGGGGAAAACCGACTCCGGCGCCGCCGTCAGGAAGGCTTTCGCCGCGGGCCTCACCACGGCCGCCGCGTCGCGCGAAGGCAGGACGTTCGGTGAGTTCGCCGAGGAGATCACCCACGACGAGTCCGGAGCGGTGACCGCACGGTCCTGCGGGCCACCCTCACGCTGACCGACGCCCCCTCCGCGCGGTTCGCCGCGCAGCCGCTCCAGCGCGGGGAGCTGTGGTCTCTGGCCGACCCCGCCGGTTCTCTCCCGGAAACGCTCGCGCCGGGAGCCTCCTGACCGGTCGCCGGTGGAAAGGCGTGCCGCGGAAAGGGGCGCGTTCACCGTCAGGAGGCGGTCACGTCTCCGGGGTGATCGAGGGGCCGCCGAATGTCCACGGTCGGTCCCCGGTAAATCCCCTCTCTCGCTGTTCGAGGCTCAGGCATCGCAAATGTTAGCCCTATCATTTTTTTTCCAACCTTTTTCGGCCGCAGGCGTTAAGTGGAGCGGCAAAGCGCCAGGCCAAAGTGTTTCTGACAGCCCTGGAGATTGGGTCTTGACAGCGATTCTGTTATCGCAAACACTCAGGAAACCTCGGCGAAACAAAGCTCAGGGTTCCTCGTTCCGGGCGGCGAGTTCCCGCGATCGGAATTGTTAGCGTTAACACAAGTAGTTGCCGGACATTGGCAAGCGCCATGATCACCCCCCAGGAGCAGTGTCATGAGAAGACGATGGACAACGGCCCTCGCCATGATCTTCGCCTTCACCCTCGTCCTCGCCTCGGCCGGACCCGCACCCGCCGCGAGCCCGATCACGACGTCCATCTACACCGCCGACCCCGCCGCGCTGGTCGTCGGCGACACCATGTACCTGTACACCGGCCACGACGAAGCGGCCCCGGGCGGCACCAACTTCGTCATGCGTGACTGGCACGTGTTCTCCTCCACCGACGCCACGACCTGGACGGACCAGGGGGCGAGGCTCTCGCTGTCGAACTTCCCCTGGGCCGGTGCCGACGCGTGGGCGGGGGAGGTCGAGCCCCGCGGCGGCAAGTACTACTGGTACGTCCCGGTCAACGGCAACGGCGCGGGCTGGATGGACATCGGCGTCGCGGTCGGCGACAGCCCGCTCGGCCCGTTCACCGACGCCAAGGGCGGGCCGCTGATCAGCGACGGCACCCCGAACTCCTCGCCGCTCAACATCGACCCGACGGTCTTCACCGACGACGACGGCCAGGCGTACATCTACTGGGGCTCCTACTACGGCCTGCGCGCGGCCAAGCTCAAGCCCGACATGATCAATCTGGACGGCCCGGTGATCACCCCGGCGGGGGTGAGCAACTTCTGGGAGGCCCCCTGGATGTTCAAGCGGAACGGCACCTACTATCTCGCCTACGCCGCCAACGACTCCGGCTGCTCCCAGCCCGGCTACGCCTGCATCCGCTACGCCACGGCCGGCAACCCGATGGGCCCGTGGACCCACCGGGGCGTGGTGCTCGACCAGGTCAGCTCGACCACCAACCACCCGGCCATCATCGAGTTCAAGGGCCAGTGGTACATGGTCTACCACAACGCCGCGGCGCCGGGCGGGGGCAACTTCCGCCGTTCGGTCACCCTGGACAAGCTCTACTGGAACGCCGACGGCACCATGCAGAAGGTCGTGCAGACCTCCGGCGGAGGGGGAGGCGGCCAGCCGCCCTCCGGTACCAACCACGCCCTCACCGCCACCGCCTCCACCTCGTACGTCTCTCCGTGGGAGACCCTCGGAGCGATCAACGACGGCCACGTCCCGGCCAGCTCCGCCGACCGCAGCCACGGCGCGTACGGCAACTGGAACCACCAGGGCACCGAGTGGATCGAGTACCGCTGGCCCACCGCGAAGAGCGTCGGCAAGGTGGCGACCTACTGGTTCGACGACGACCAGGGCATCGACCTGCCCGCCTCCTGCAAGGTGCAGTACTGGAACGGCAGCGCCTACGTCGACGTGCCCGGCCAGTCGGCCTGCGGCGTCGCGGCGAACACCTACAACGTCACCACGTTCACCCCGGTCTCGACCACCCGGCTGAGACTGAGCATCACCTCCAGGACCGGCTACTCGACCGGTGTCCTGGAATGGATGGCTCTCTAGGAGCACGCAGGCCCCCGCGTCAACCCCCCTCCGAGAGATGTGAAGCGATGCCCGTCCTCTCCCGCGCCCGGCGGTCGCTGACCGCCGCCGCCGTCACCCTGCTTCTCACCGCGACCTCGCTCACGCTCGGCACCTCCGCCTCGGCGGTGCAGAGCATCGGACTGCCCACCTTCAGCGGGCCCGCGATCCCGGCCCCGCCCGTCTCGTACACGCCCGGCAACATGATGCAGAGCATCTACGACGCCGAGAGTCCGGGCACCGACTTCTGGATGGACCGGCTGCTGTCGCGCTCCGGCAACGACCCCGCGGGCACCTGGCTGATGAGCCGGGGCCGCGCGGTCTTCATGAAGAACCACACCCCGTCCGTCATCGGCTTCGGTGGCCAGGTGGCCTACTGGGAGAGCATCTCCAATGAGAACGCCTACTCGGTGGCGATCTCACCCGGCACGTTCACCGAGCAGCCCGCCCAGCGCTGGCAGGCGCCCAGCCACTGGAAGAGCGTGCACACCAGCGGCTCCCTGGTGGTGAACGTCACCAAGTTCATCACCCACAACAACGTCGCCGTCACCAACCTGTCGATCACCAACAACGGTTCGGGGTCCCAGACGCTCACGCTGAGGGCGACCTCGCCGTACGCCAAGACCCCGGCGGGCACCGAGCTCACCGGCATCGTGGACGCCAAGAACAAGCTCACCACGATCTTCCCCAGGCTCTCCGGGGACGGCTTCGCCGTCAGCGGCACCGACCTGACCCGCTCGGTCACCGTCGCCGCCGGGGCGACCGTGACGACCAAGGTGGCGATGGGCTTCGTGACCGACGAGCTCCCGGCCTCGCTCACCGAGTACCAGTCGTACCGCTCGGCCACCCCCGCCGCCGCGTTCGCGACGCACGTGCGGGCCTACAACCAGTGGTGGGCGCAGAACGTCCCCTACATCGACGTGCCCGAGCCCGCCATCAAGAAGAGCGTCTACTACCGCTGGTGGCTGATGCGCTTCAACCACCTGGACGCCGACATCCCCGGCCAGGACTACCAGTGGCCGACCTCGGTCGAGGGGGCACTGGGGTACAACAACGCCATCGCGCTGACCGTGCCGATGTTCGTCGACGAGCTCAAGTACCTGCGCAACCCGATGTACTCCTACGGGCCGTGGGTGTCGGCGGGGGAGGTGTCGAAGAACGGCCGCTACATGGACAACCCGGGTGATCCGGAGAACTGGTCCAACAGCTACACCCAGTACATCTCCGAGGCGGCCTGGCGCAGCTACCAGATCCACGGCGGCCAGCCCGGCATCGCGGCCAACCTCGCCCGCTACGCCGAGCAGGACGTCAAGGGCCAGCTCGCCTTCTACGACCAGGACCACAACAACCTCATCGAGTACGACTGGGGAGCGCTGACCGGCAACGACGCCGACGCCGTCTCCTTCCACTGGCGTGCCGGGCGCCTGGACCGCACCGAGTCGGCCTACGTCTACAGCAACGCCATGGCCTCGGCCTCCGCCTACGACGCGGTCGGCGACACCGCCAAGGCCAACGAGATGCGCACCATCGCCACCAACGTCAAGAACGCGGTCGTCAACGTGCTCTGGAACCCCACGGCGAAGGTTCTGCAGCACCGGCACGTGTCGACCAACGCGCTGGTGCCCTGGAAGGAGATCAACAACTTCTATCCGTACTCGGTGGGCCTGATGCCCAACACCGCGACCTACCGCGAGGCGCTGCGGCTGTTCGACGACGAGACCGAGTATCCGATCTTCCCGTTCTACACCGCCAACCAGAAGGACAAGGCCGCCGCGGCGGCCGCGGGCAACCCGGGTTCCAACAACTTCTCGCAGATCAACTCGACCGTGCAGTTCCGGCTGCTCTCCTCGGCACTGCGCAACTACCCGACCTCCTACATCACAGCCGACCACTACAAGAAGCTGCTGTACTGGAACGCCTGGGCGCAGTACGTCGGCGGCAACACCGCCTGGCCCGACTCCAACGAGTTCTGGGCCAACTGGAACCCCGGGACGAAGACCATCGACTACCGCTCCTGGATCCACCACACGATCCTGGGCAGCAGCAACTGGACGGTCGTCGAGGACGTGGCGGGGCTGCGCCCACGCGACGACGGCAAGGTCGAACTGTCGCCGATCGACATCGGCTGGTCGCACTTCACGGTCAACAACCTGCGCTACCGCAACAGCGACCTGACCGTCGTCTGGGACGACCCCGCCGACGGCGTCGTCCGCTACGCCGGTGTCCCGCAGGGCTACTCGGTGTACGTCAACGGCACCCGTGCCCTCACCGTCGACCGCCTCACCCGGCTCGTCTACGACCCAGCCACCGGCGCGGTGACCTTCCCCGGCACCGCCGGCACCGTCGGCTACAACGTCGCGATGCCCGGCATGCAGGCGCCCACCCAGGTGGTGCAGACCGACGCCCGGGTGGTCGACATGTTCGCCAAGGCCGGGGTCAACCTCACCACCGGCGCCGCCCCGGCCAACCTCGCCCAGGGCCGGGCCGCCACGGCCTCCTACACCGCGTCCGGAACCACCACGGCCGCGGCGGTGGACGGCTACACCATCAACGACCCGATCTGGGGTGCCAAGGGCTCGGCCAACGCCCAGGACTGGTACGAGATCAACCTCGGCTCGTCGCAGACCTTCAACGACGTGCGGCTGCACTTCCGCAACGACCGCGCGGCGGGAGGCTACGCCGAACCCGCGATGTACCAGATCCAGTATCACGACGGCAGCACCTGGGTCACCGTCCCCAACCAGGCCAAGAGCCCGGCGGCGCCGGTGTCCAACTACAACCGGGTCCGCTTCCCCGCGATCGGCGCCCAGCGGGTCCGGGTGCTGATGACCCACAGGGCGGGCCTCAGGACGGGCCTCACCGAGGTCAAGATCTACAACTCCGCGGGCAGCCCGCCCGCCGCGACCAACCAGGCCCCGTACGTCCTCGCCAGAAAGGATCCCGCCTACAACCAGCCCTCACAGGTGCGGCTGCTCGGCACCGTCAAGGACGACGCGCTGCCGAACGGCACCCTGAGCACCGCCTGGTCGCTGGTCGGCGGCCCGGGGACGGCCGTCTTCACCGCGCCGACCGCGGCCGTCACGCTGGCCTCGTTCACCGTCGCGGGCACCTACACGGTGCGGCTCACCGCGAGTGACGGCGCCTCCTCGGCCACCTCGGATGTGACGGTCACCGTCACCCAGGGCTCCGGCGGTGGGGGCGGCGCGGCCAACGTGGCGGGCTCGGCCACCGCGTCGGCGTCCTACACCTCCCCCTGGGAGTCGGTGAACGCGATCAACGACGGGTTCACCCCGGCGAGTTCCAACGACTCCGCCAACCCGCGCTGGGGAACCTGGCCCGAGACCGGCACCCAGTGGGCCGAGCTGACCTGGAGCGGGCCGCAGCGGCTCAACTCCGCCGAACTGTACTTCTTCGACGACAACGGCGGGGTGCGCGTGCCCGCGTCCTGGAAGCTGCAGTACTGGAACGGGAGCGCCTACGCCGACGTGCCCGGCGCGGGCGCGTACAACAGGGCACTGAACGCCTTCAACAAGGTCGACTTCACTTCGGTGACCACGACCCGGCTACGGGTGTCGCTGACCAGCGGTGCCGGATCCGTCGGCCTCCTGGAGTGGCGGGCCTACGCGGAGGTCCCGCAGTCGATCCGCCCGGTCCACCAGGCGACGCCGGCGGGGCAGATTCCCACGCTGCCCGCCACGGTCACGAAGGTCTACGCCAACGGCTCCCGGGTGAACTCCCCGGTCACCTGGGCGCAGATCACCCCCGCCCAGGTGGCGAACGGCGGCGCCGGCTTCACCGTGGCGGGGATCGTCGAGGGGGTGACCGCGACCGCCTCGGCCACGGTGTGGGTGCGGACGACCGGCGCGGTCAGCATCACCTTCATCGAGCCGGAGGCCGTCTTCACCCCGGTGGGGGTGGCCCCGTCCCTGCCCCCGACGGTCACCGCCACCTTCAACGACGGTTCGAAGGACAACGTCACCACGACGGTGAACTGGGCGTCGATCCCCGCCTCCCAGTACGCCTCGGCCGGGACCTTCACCGTCACCGGCACCGTGCCGGGCACCTCGCTCACCGCTCAGGCGACCGTCACCGTGGGAGGCGCCGCCTCATCCGGCTAGGCACCGGTGTCCCACCTTCCTCCCGGGCCCAGGCCCGGGAGGAAGGCCCCGCAAGCACGCCCACCGTTCGAGACCTGACCCCTTACGGAGGTTCGCGCATGAGACGTTGGTGGATGGCGGCCGTTCCCGCCCTGATACTCGGCTTACTGATGTCTCCGGCCGACGCGGCGGCGGCCGCGCCCGGAGACGGCAACCTGGCGGTCAACGCGACCGCGACCGCCTCCTACACCTCTCCCTGGGAGAGCGTCGCGGCGATCAAGGACGACATCGACCCCGCGCAGTCCAACGACACGGTCAACCCCCGCTGGGGCACCTGGCCGCAGACCGGTGCGCAGTGGGCCGAGCTGACCTGGGCGCAGCCGCAGGCACTGCGCTCGGCACAGGTGTACTTCTTTGACGACAACGGCGGGGTGCGCGTGCCCGCGTCGTGGAGGCTGCAGTACTGGAACGGGAGCGCCTACGCCGACGTCACCGGCGCGAGTGGCTACCCGACGGCGGTCAACGCCTACAACAGGGTCACCTTCACCGGCGTCACCACGACCAGGCTGCGCGTGCTGCTGCAGAGCGGCGCGGGCTCGGTCGGCCTGCTGGAGGTGAAGGTCTACGCCACCGAGTCACCTGGCGAGGGAGGCGGCGGCACCGGCTGGAGCCCGCCGGCCAACCTCGTCACCCCGCTCAACCAGGTCTGGCAGCACGTCGAGAGCACCTACAACCCCGGGCCCTCCGCCTTCCGCAACTACGGCTGGGACCAGGTCATGGCCAACGGCGGGAGCATCAACTACTGCGTGCGGTGGGACTCCTCGGCACCGGTCTCGGCCACCCTGCGCGACCAGATCCACGCCTCGCTCGCCCGGCAGTTCAAGAAGTGGATGGACGTGATGGCCGGCCACAACGGCTGGCCGTACGCGAACGTCCCGGTCAAGGTGGTCGGCTGGGCCGTGCGCGACCGCGCCACCCTGCAGTGGAGCGACAGCTCCGTGGACGTGTACGTCAACGACATCCGTGAGAACGCCCCCCAGTGCGCCCAGCCCTGCGGCCGGTTCTTCAACCAGAACGGCCAGTATCCCAACTGCCCCGGCGGCCTCGCGCGCCACTACGACATGTCCCTGTGGCTCACCGCGGGTATGAGCGGCGGCGCGGGCGGCGACTGGGGCCAGCGCATCGGCAGCGAGTACTACGTGAACAACCTCAACGCCGACAACATACACATACTGCTCCATGAGATGGGACACAGCTTCGGTCTCGACGACTTCTACGACTGGACGCCCACCGGCGTCGGAGGCTTCCTCATGAAGGCGGGAAGCGCCAGTCAGATCACCGAGTTCGACAAGTGGATGTTCCGCGACTGGTGGCGCCATCTCAAGAGCCGTTACGGCCTGTGAGAGCTCTCCGGCCGGTGCCCCTGCCGGGGCCCGGCCGTCCTCCTCGCCTAGCCCTGCCCGATGATCCGGTCGCCGAGCCTGGCGACGAGCTGCGCGCGTACGTGCGCCGGAAGGGCGCAGCCGTGCGCGACGAGCGTGTCGAGCGAGGGCAGGTCGAGGAGCACGGCCCAGTCCTGGACGTCCTCGCAGTAGGAGACGTCGAGGTGATGGAGATCCTTCAGCGCCTGGAGCGGGGCCAGCGACCGCACGGGCGTGTTCCTGATCGACAGGTGCTCCAGCGTGCGCAGACCCTCGATGCCGTCCAGGCCGGTCAGCGGTGTGTGCTCCAGGTCCAGCCGGGTCAGCGAGGTGAGGGCCGAGATGTCCTCGGGGACGCGGTGCAGGCGGCTGCCGGACAGGTCGAGCTCCGTCACCCCGGCCGGTGCGGCGAGGGCCGAGAGCAGGAGCGCCGGCGGCGGGAGCATCACCGGCCGGGGCTGGGCGAGCACCGGTGACCGCCCGGCGGCGGCCTCCTGCAGGACGCGCCAGCGGTCCACCGGCTCGCCCAGCCCGCCGAGGCGGACGTAGCCCGAGGGCAGCCACGGAGCCAGCCGCTCGGCCACGATGTCGGCGCGGTCGCCGACGCCGACGACACCGGCCCGCAGCAGGCCGTAGTGCTCGTACGCGTGATCGGCGGGTACGAACAGGTCCGCCATGATGTCCCCGCCCGCGACGAGGGAGCCGTCGTTGCCGGAACAGAAGATCACTCCCGCGGCGACGGTGCCGAGCACCAGGTGGTCCGCCGCGCTGTGGATCGCGCGGGCCCGCAGGTCACCGGTCACCGCGAGATAGCTCTCCGAGACGTCGCCGTCGTCGAGAAGCCCTTCCACCACCAGCGAACCGATCACGATCAGCGGCGCCTTCACATCCAGCCACCCGGGAACGTAGGTGTCGCCGAACCAGATGGTGGCCCGCTGCACGGTCCATCCGGACTCGGTCCGCTCCGCGCCGTGGGGGAAGACCGAAGGTGCCTCGCCGGGAAAGGCCAGCGACCACGCCTGGGCGAACAGCAGGCCGTAGACGGGAGGCATGATGTGGTGCGGCCACTCCCCGGCCTGAGCCGGTCGCCGTAGCCAGGATCCGATCGGATGCAGCTCTTCGGCGATGTCACCGAAATAGTCCAGCGCCTCCGCGCCGGCCCCGGCTCGCTGCCGGAGCACCGTCAGCGCGTCACCAAGACGCTCCGACGCCCCGGCGAAATGCTCTTCCGTCAAATCCATGTCACATACGGTACTCACCGCAACGAATGCCGTGCGCCGTTCGAGTGACGCTCCCGGATGCCGGGCGTGTCGGAGAAACCACCGGGCGCGACCGCCCGGCGACGAAGGGCAATGTGGATCTTCGCTGAGACCTCGGGTACCGTGCCCGGGGCCCCGGAGAACTCCGGTGCGCCCCGCGAACACGAACCATTGTGACATCGGAAGGATGAACCGACATATGGAGGCCGGCATTCACCGGACCCTGCGGTCGCTCGTCAGTGGATCTTCGTCGGAGGCCCGGGTGGCGTGCCCGGGGCTCAGGAGCAGTCCGGCACACCGCGAACATGGACCGTCGTGATATCGGAAGGATGGACAGACATGGACGCCGGCAATCACCGGACCCTGCGGTTGCTCGTCACCGGAGGTGGAACCGGTGGCCACACCTACCCCGCGCTGACCACAGTCGCGGCCCTGCGCGACCATGCCGGCGCGCGGGGGCTCAGCCTGGACGTGCTCTGGGTCGGTACGGCGACCGGCCTGGAGGCCCGCATCGCGGCGGAGCACGGCATCCCGTTCCGGGCCATCAAGGCCGGGAAGCTCAGGCGCTCGCCCAACCCGCGTGAGCTGGTCACCAACCTCGTGGACATGTTCCGGATCCCCGTCGGCGTGCTCCAGGCCTTCGGCATCGCCGCCCGCTACCGCCCCGACGTGGTGCTGTCGACCGGCGGGTACGTCTGCGTGCCGCTGGGCGTCGCCTCCCGGGTGCTGGGCCGCCCGCTGGTCATGCACGAGCAGATCACCTCGCTGGGTCTGGCCAACCGCATCCTGTCGCGCTTCGCCCGGCGGATCGCGCTGACCCACCCCTCCTCGATCGAGCACCTGCCCGCCGGGGTGCGCGACCGGGCCGTGGTCACCGGCAACCCGGTCCGTCCCCATCTGCTGCGCGGCAACGTCGACGCCGGACGGCGCCACTTCGGGCTCTCACCCGACCTACCGGTGGTCTACGTGACCGGCGGCGCGCAGGGCAGCCGTCAGATCAACACCATGGTCGAGACGATCCTGCCCGAACTGCTCGCCAGGGCGCAGGTGCTCCACCAGTGCGGCCCCGACTGGATCGGCCAGCTCACCCGTACCGCCGCGGGGCTCCCCGAGCGGCTGCGTGATCGTTACCATCCCGTGCCGTACGTCGGTGCGGAGCTGGCCGACGTGTTCGCCGCGGCCGATGTCGTGGTCTCCCGCAGTGGCGCGGGCACCGTCGCCGAGCTGACCGCCGTGGGCAAGGCGTCCGTCCTCATCCCCCTGGTGCCCTCCGCCGCCGACGAGCAGCGTCAGAACGCCCGCTACCTCGCCGAGGCGGGTGCCGCCCGGGCGCTGCTGGAGAACGGTCCCACCGCCGAGGCGCTCCTGGCCGAGCTGGACGCGCTCCTGCGGGATCCGGGCGCCCGTGCCGCCATGGCCGGCGCCGCGGGCTCCCTCGGCCGTGTCGACGCCGCCGACGCGCTGGCCCTGGTGCTCCTGGAGGAGGCGAGGGTGGACGGCAAGGCCGGCTGAACCGGTGGGCCCGTCCGCCGTCAGCCCAGACGCTCCTCGTACAGCTTCCGCAGTTCCTCGACACGGCCCTCGGGCCGGCACCGGGGCTCGCCCTGGACGGCCGCGAAGAGCAACTCCAGGTGCGTCTGCCAGGCGGCGAGCGCCGTCGTGCGCAGGCCGGCCAGCCGCGCGGGAACCGTCTGCGTCAGCACGACCCTGGTGCCCCGGCCGGGGTCGTGCGCCAGCTCCCAGCGCACCCGCCCCGCGGGCTCGCCGTCCTGGTGCCACTCGTACTCCAGGACGCCTGGCGCTCTTCCACGATGTCCACCTCTCTCAGGTCCTGTCCGGCGCCCTTGTGTGCGGGGCGGAAGGGGCGGTTATCGGGCTCTGATTGTTAGCGCTATCAGCTAGGGCGTCAAGAGTATCCGGTGTCACGATTCGGGAAGAAACTCCGGCTGGGAAGGGAAATCCAGCTCGCCGGGCAGAGTGGAGAAAAGGTGTCTTCCTCGGTATTGACAGGTTCTGTGTTATCGCAAACACTCTGGTAACCCCAGCGAAACATGGCGAGGAACCCATGACACCGAGCTCCGACGACGGCAGGGCGCGGACCAGACCGGCGGTGCTCGACGACGTCGCCGAGCTCGCCGGGGTCTCCGCCATGACCGTGTCGCGAGCGCTGAACGCGCCCGACAGGGTGCGCCCCGAGACCCGGGCGCGCGTCATGGCGGCGGTGAACAAGCTCGGCTACCGGCCCAACCCGGCCGCGCGCCAGCTCGTCACGGGCCGCTCGGGTGTGCTCGGCGTGGTCAGCTTCGACACCACCCTGTACGGGCCCGCCTCCACGCTCTACGCGATCGAGCAGGCGGCCAGGCAGAACGACTACGTGGTCAACATCGCCAGCCTCGGCGCGCTGAACCGCAGGTCGATCGGTGAGGGGGTCGAGCGGCTGCGCGCGCAGTCGGTCGACGGCATCGTCATCGTCGCCCCCCACGAGTCGGCCGCCGACGGCCTGCGCCACCTCTCCCCCGGTCTCCCGGTGGTCGCGGTGGACGCCGGGGAGGACATCCCGGTCCCCGTCGTCATGGTCGACCAGCGCGGTGGCGCCGTACGGGCGACGCGACATCTGCTGAGCCTCGGCCACGAGACGGTCTGGCACCTGTCCGGCCCTCCCAACTGGATCGACGCCAGGGGACGGGTCGAGGGGTGGCGGTCCGTTCTGGAGACCGAGGGGCGGCCGGTGCCCGAGGCGGCGGCCGGTGACTGGAGCGCCTACTCCGGCTACCGGCTCGGCAAGCGGCTGGCCGGCGATCCGTCGGTCACGGCGGTCTTCGTGGCCAACGACCAGATGACCCTGGGGGTGCTGCGGGCCCTGCGCGAGGCCGGCCGGCGCGTCCCCGAGGACGTGAGCGTGGTGGGCTTCGACGACGTGCCCGAGGCCGCCTACTTCTGGCCGCCGCTGACGACGGTCAGGCAGAACTTCGGCGAGGTCGGCCGGCACGCTTTCCGGCTGCTGCTCGACCGTATCCAGGGCACCGAGCAAGAAGGCCCGCGCATCGTGGAACCCGAACTGGTGGTCAGGGAGAGCAGCGGTCCCGCCCCCCACTGAAAGAGAGAAACCATGTTCAAGAAAGTGCCCGCGGCGCTGGCCGCCGGGCTTCTGACCCTCGTGCTCACCGCCTGCGGCGGAGGTGACACCGAGGCCGGTGTCGGATCCGACCAGATCACGCTCGGCTTCTCGCAGGTCGGCGCGGAGAGCGGCTGGCGGACCGCGAACACCAAGTCCGTCCAGGAGGCGGCCAAGGAGGCCGGCATCGACCTGAAGTTCTCCGACGCCCAGCAGAAGCAGGAGAACCAGATCAAGGCCATCCGCTCGTTCATCCAGCAGAAGGTCGACGCGATCGCCTTCTCGCCGGTGGTCGAGTCGGGCTGGGACACCGTGCTGAAGGAGGTCAAGGACGCCGGCATCCCGGTCATCCTGACCGACAGGGCCGTCGACTCCGCCGACACCTCGCTCTACCGGACCTTCATCGGCTCCGACTTCGTCATCGAGGGCCAGAAGTCCGGCGAGTGGCTGGTCAAGGAGTACGAGGGCGAGCCGGGCCCGGTCAACATCGTCGAGCTTCAGGGCACCACGGGCTCCGCGCCCGCCAACGACAGGAAGAAGGGCTTCGGGGACGCCATCGCGGCCGACCCCAAGTTCAAGATCATCGCCTCGCAGACCGGTGACTTCACCCGCGCCAAGGGCAAGGAGGTCATGGAGGCCTTCCTCAAGGCGCACAAGGACATCGACGTCCTGTTCGCGCACAACGACGACATGGGTCTGGGGGCGATCGAGGCGATCGAGGGCGCGGGGCTCAAGCCGGGCGCCGACATTAAGATCATTACCATCGACGCGGTCAAGGACGGCATGCAGGCCCTGGCCGACGGGAAGATCAACTTCATCGCGGAGTGCAGCCCGCTCCTCGGCCCGCAACTGATGGACCTGGTCAAGAAGGCGGTCAAGGGCGAGCAGATCCCGCAGCGGGTCCTCACCGAGGAGACCACCTTCACCCCCGAGCAGGCCAAGGCGGCCCTGCCCGATCGGAAGTACTAGCCGTGCCGGCGGCGAGGTCCCCCGGGGCCTCGCCGGTGGCCGGGGACCGCCGACACCGGGGATCCGGACGCCGGCGGTCCGATCGCCTGGGAGACGACGGCGCGCGACACCGTCGCGTGCCTGGAGAGCCCGGTGGGCGGCCCGGCCCCCGCCCGGGCGGCGGTGACGGCCCGGAGCGTGACGGGAGTTAAATCGGAGGCGGGCGAAGACCCGTCGCCGGTACGCTCCCTCGGCATCCCCATGCTGTCACCGAACAGGCCGCCCGCGGGGGGCCGGAAAAGAAGAGCCGTAGTTGACCAGGATCGCTGTGACCGGTGTAACGGGAAATCTAGGACGCCTCGTCGTTGAGGACCTGCTCGCCAAAGTCCCTCCCGGCGACCTCGTCGCCCTCGCCCGCACCCCGGAGAAGGCGGCCGACCTGCCGGGACGCGGTGTCGAGGTGCGTCGGGGAGACCACGACGACGCCGCCTGTCTGGACGCCGCTCTCCAGGGGATCGAGGTCCTGCTCCTGGTGTCCGGCCCGGACATGACGCCCGGGGTCCGCGTGCGGCAGCACCGCACGGTCATCGACCGCGCCGTCCGGGCGGGGGTGCGCCGGATCGTCTACACCAGTGCCGCCGGCGCGGAGAACGGCCAGGGCCCGGCCGCCGACCACACGGCCACGGAAAGGGCGCTTCGCGAGTCGGGGACGGCCTACACCGTGTTGCGCAACGCGCTCTACTCCGAGGCGTTCCTGGGGACCGCACTGGCCCAGGCGAGGCAGACCGGCGAGATCACCTCCTCCACCGGCGGCCGGCCGCTCAACACCGCGCGGCTCCGCGACCTGGCGCTGGCGGCGAGTGCCGCCCTGACCGGCGCCGGGCACGAGAACGCGACCTACGAGCTGCACGGCCCGCTCTGGACCTATCCGGAGCTTGCCGTGGCCCTCACACGCGTCCTGGGCAGCCCCGTCGGCTACCGGGAGATCACCGACGCGGAGGCCGGCTGGCTGGGCAGTCTGTTCCCCGCGGTGCGCGCGGGTGCCCTGGCGGCGACCGGCCCCGACCTCGCGCGCCTGCTCGGCCGGCCGGCCGCCGGCCTGGAGGAGACGGCCGCCGCCCTCGCCGCGCGCATGGGCGGCTGAGCTCCGGTGGCCGGTCAGGTCAGATAGTCGCGCAGGGCCCGTGAGCGCGAGGGGTGGCGCAGCTTCGTCATGGTCTTGGACTCGATCTGCCGGATGCGCTCGCGGGTCACCCCGTAGGCGCGGCCGATCTCCTCCAGGGTCTTCGGTCGCCCGTCGCCAAGCCCGAACCGCATCGCCACCACCCCGGCCTCACGCTCCGACAGCGCCTCCAGGATCGTGTGCAACTGCTCCTGGAGCAGCGCGGAGGCCACCGCGTCCTCGGGGGTGATCGCCTCGGAGTCCTCGATGAGGTCGCCGAACTCGCTGTCGCCCTCGGTGCCCAGCGGGCTGTGCAGGGAGATCGGCTCTCGGCCGTAGCCCTGGACCTCGACGACCCGCTCCGGGGTCATCTCCAGCTCCACGGCCAGTTCCTCGGGGGTGGGCTCGCGGCCCAGGTCCGTCGTCATCTGCCGGTGCACGCGTGCCAGTTTGTTGATCACTTCGACCATGTGCACGGGGATGCGGATGGTGCGGGCCTGGTCGGCGAGCGCCCGGGTGATCGCCTGCTTGATCCACCAGGTGGCGTACGTGGAGAACTTGAACCCCTTGGTGTAGTCGAACTTCTCCACGGCGCGGATCAAGCCCAGATTGCCCTCCTGGATCAGGTCCAGGAACAGCATGCCCCGGCCGGTGTGGCGCTTGGCCAGCGACACCACCAGGCGCAGGTTCGCCTCCAGCAGATGGTTCTTGGCCCGGTGGCCGTCCTCGGCGAGCCATTCGAGCTCCGCGCGCACGTCGGGCTGGAGCAGATCGCTGTCGTTGAGCCGCTCGGTGGCGAACAGGCCGGCCTCGATGCGTCTGGCGAGCTCGACCTCCTGCTCGGCGTTGAGCAGGGGGATCCTGCCGATCTGCTTGAGATAGTCCTTGACCGGGTCGGTGCTCGCTCCGACACTCGCCTCCAGGGCGGCGGGCATCTCGTCGTCGTCGGTCAGGACGAGTTCGTCTTCCTCAACGGTGCCTTCCACGGTGGCGGCTTCCATGGCGTTCACACCTTCCCTGGGTCTGGTCAGATACAACAACCCGTGCAGTTCAAGGTACGTCCCGCGAAGGTGTGCTGCGGCGCCTGGCTCGCCGTCGTGTCCTTCGCTGGGAGTGGAGAGCCTCCGCCGCCGGGACTCTCATGGGGTGCGGTCGTCGGGTTCTGCCGCCGAGCGGGCGGCCGGGCCGCCCGCTCGGCGGGAAGGCGGCCCGGTCGCCCTTCGGTGACGCTGCGGGCGTCGCGATGGCGGTCGGGCGGGCGGGACCTCGGGGGATCAGGCTGGGAAGTCGCCCGGAGAGACGCCGCGGGTACGGGCGTTGCCTCCCCTGGTGGGGGTGAGGGTGAGGGTCCAGATGGTCGAGCTGGTGGAGGTCGTGACGAACCTCAGCCGGTCGTCGAAGCGCTGGTAGGAGGGGTTGCGGGTGAACCTGCCGGTGGAGGTGCTGAACCTGTAGCCGGAGGTGTAGAAGATGGTGTAGGTGCCGTCCCTGACCACTCTGACGGTGGCGGTGGACCGCGCGCGGACGTAGACGCTGAGCGCCTTGGACCTGCCGCGGACCAGGGTGATGACGGCGTCCGTCCGGTTGCCGTTCTTGACCTTCAGGGTGCCCTCCCCACGGCTGTAGCGGGAGTAGAGGATCTTTCCGTTACTCGGCCGTGCCGCAGCCTCCGTGACGGAGACCGTGACGGTCTCCGCGGTCGAGGCGGCCGCAGGGGTGGCGGCGGTGTAGCCGATCAGCAAAGCGGACGTGAGGATCGCTCCCGCGAGGGGGCGTAGATTGACCATTGCGCAAATATGACCAATCCTCGGTGGCAGGTCAAAGTCATTTGTGTCTGCCGCGGCTTTTCGGCTGTTTTGCGAAGGTATCGGAACCTTTAGCGAGCAAGAGAGCGCTTGAGGTGCCCGTACCGCATGCCCTGGCGGTGATCGCGGGGAGGTGAAATCCTGGATCGTTCCAGACGGGTGTCGTTTTTCGCGGGCTGCCAGGCGCCTCCTGCGCCGATCCCGTACTCGGGGCGGCCGATGGGAGAGAGGACGGCCAGGTCACCGGGCCGTGACGCGCACCCCGCGGCCGGTCACCTGGGCGTGTGACCTTCTCCAGCTCCGTGGCGGGGCCACGTCCACGATCCCTGGACCGCTGTTCCTCCCCAGGCCCTCGTAGATCGTCAGCAGGATCCTCGTCCTGTTCCCGCCCCGGTGGGGGAGGGTCTTCAGTGACGTGTCGATGGTCCTGACCTGGTTGTCCTGGCCTCCCGCCGGATCCACGACCCGGACCAGATCGAATTCCCCGGCCAGGAACTTGTCGTCCGGGTTGGCGGCGGCGCGTGCCCCGCCCGGGGCGACCGCAGCGGTCGGGAACGTCCCCACCGCGCAGCGGGCCACGCTCGCCGATGACCGGGGCGAGGCTGGGGCCGTCGACGTACTCGCCGACGATCTACGGCCTGTCGCCGTCCACCCCGCTGTGCGGAACCTGCGCGGTGCAGAGGGCGGGCATCTTCCGCAGCGGCTCCATCGCCTCCCTGAACCGCTCGCGCTCCACGTCCGCGGGCAGTGGCCGCACGACCACCCGGTCTTCCAAGGGGGCCGTGGCAAGTTGGACTCCTCCCCGGCCTGGGGGCCGGAGGCTCTCCCGTCGCGTCGCGGTCAAGCGGCGCGCGGGGGTTGACGCTTCGCAGACCGGGTAACCCCGAGGTCTCCACGTCCTGACACCGGCGTTCCGACGGCGTTCTTGATATTGATCGCGGCGTTGGTGTCGGCGTGGCCGACCCACCCGCAATCAGGGTTGCGGCACGCGAACTTTGTTCCGTCGCGATTAGTGGCCTCGCGGTGGCCGCACCGGTGGCACGTCTGCGAGGTGCCCGCGGCGGGAACCTTGACGACCTGTCCGCCCCGGCCGGCGCTCTTGTATTCGAGCAGGGTGACGGTCCGGCCCCACGCCTCGCCGCTGATCGACCGGTTCAGCCCCGCCTTCTGGGCGACGTTCCTGCCCGGGGCTTCGATCGTGCCCTTGGCCGAGCGGACCATGTTCGCGATGGACAGGTTCTCCACCTTGATCACAGCGAAGGTGCCGGCGAGTTCGGTGGTGGTTCGGTGCTGCCAGTCGACGGCTCGGCGCTTGGCTTTCGCGCGCAGCCGGGCGATCTGGTCGTAGGTACGCCGCTCCCGCCCCGAGGGGCGGGTCTTCTTCGGCCGGAACGCCCGTCGGCGGGCCGACGTCTTCTCCAACCGGCGCAGGTGCTCGCGCTCGCCGCCGGTGAGCCAGGGGCGGTGTTCGCGCATGGTGCCGTCCGACAGGGCCAAGGCGACGGTGATTCCCCGGTCGATCCCTACCGTGTGGCCTGGGTGCACGGCTGACCTCGGCGCGATGAGGGTTTGGGTGCGGAACACGATCTGCCAGCCGTGGGCATCCTTGACCAGGCGGGCTCCGGTGATCCGCCCGGCAGGTCCGCCCCTGGTGAGGCCGGGCAGGTCCTTGGTCCACCGAAACCGCACCCGCCCGACCTTGGGCAGATTGACCGCGCCCCAGCGCCGGTTGACCCGCTTGATCTGCAAATCGCGGGCCTGGGGGACGTCCACGGCCAACCGGGTCCGCAGGCGGCCCTTGAACGTGGGCCGTGTGGCGAGATGGTCGGGGTTGAGGAAATTCGCCCACGCCTGCCGATACGTTTTCAGCACCGCCTGCGCGGCCTGGGCGGGCAGTTGTCCCATCCAGTCGATCTCGCGGCGAGCCTGCCGGATCGCCGCGTCGCAGTCCTTCAACGTCGCGAACCGGCCCTGGCGGCGACCACGACCACGTCCACCTGCTGGTCCACTACCCGCCGAAGGTCGCCCCCTCCAAGCTCGTCAACTCACTGAAGGGTGTCTGGGCGCGGATGCTGCGCAAGGAATACAGCGCTCACGTCCGCCGGTACCCGTGGGGCGGGCATTTGTGGTCCTGCTCCTCCTTCGCCGCGAGCGTGGGCGGCGCACCGCTTGCGGTCCTCAAGCACTACATCGAACAGCAGAAGCGACCCGTGTGAGCTGACCTGCTCACGGGCACCGAAGGCCAGGGCACGCCCGCGCGGGCCTTCGCCCCCGGCGTGAACGACGCTGTTGCCCAATTGCCGCCGGTCGACGTCCGGCGTCGTTATCCGGTACCGGACGCGCAGGTCGCGGAGATTGAAAACGAATTGGGCAACGGAGTCGTGAACGCCGGAGCACTGGCCCGCGGTTCGGTGGACGTTCTCCCTCAGTCGCCCCGTTATCCGGTACTCGTCCACACGTTCGGGATCCCCCACCTGGATGGGGCCGACGTCAGGCATGGTCTGGCTTCCTCTCCGGGGCATCTACGTTGAGATCACTAATTATGAGGATTCAATAGTACGAAGTGGAAAGCCGGTAATAAGAGATTGAATCTTCTTCGGATGCCGTTCCCGTGCGCCCGGTCACTCAGGCATATCCTGCCTGTATATCGCCTTTCTAATGCTACTCATCGAAATATCCTCATCTGTAGCGGATATTCATTGATGTAGGGCCTATTTGGGTATTATTCGCCCAGGCGTAGCCTTTTCGGACATGTCCTGCCTTCGGTGGCTGCCGCCCCGGCGGGCGGGGCCGTAGGGGCCCGCCCTAGGGTGCCTGCCGCTCCCGTGCTTTCCCGGTGGCGCGCCAGGGGGCGAGAACCGCGTCGAGTTCACGGCGGAGCCAGGTCTCCAGCGGCGCCTCGCGATGGATCGCCCAGGTGACCAGCGCGCCGTTGTAGGTCGACTGCACGGAGCGGGCCAGCTGTGCGAGGTCGGTGGGCAGGAGCTCGCCGGCCTCCGTGGCCCTGACGAGCAGGTCGTGGATCTCCTCACGCATGGCGCGGGCGTGCGCCCGCGCCTGGGTGTGGAACTCGGGGTCGCTGAGATCCTGGTGGAGGACGGCGAGGTGGTTGGAGAAGGCCACGGGGTCGGAGACCGGCCCGGCCAGGTCCGTCAGGTTGTCCAGCAGCGTCTCAAGGATCCCGTTCCGGGGGCCCGCCGCGCGCAGCCGCCGGCGGACGTACTCGGTGTCGCCCTGGTGAAGGCCCAGCAGCAGCGCGCGCTTGGAACCGAAGCGCTGCACCAGGGTGGCGGGCGAGAGCCCCGCCTCCTTGGCGACGGCCGCCAGGGTGAGCCTGGCGGGACCGACCCGGCTGACGACCTCCGTGACCGCGGCGAAGATCGCCTCGTCGCTGACGGTTCGCGGGCGTGGCATGGATCGATGCTAGCAACGGGGGTGGGCCGGCGATCACCTCCGCCCGGAGCCGGACGCCGTTCCAGGCTCCGGGGGGAGCCGGGAGCGGCGCCTGGCCCACGGCATCCGGCCTACGGCTTGCGGCCGACGGCGCCGTACTGGGCGATCCGGGTGGGCTCGCCGCCGACGCCGGCCAGCTCGGGACGCCAGAGCGAGCACGAGACCAGGCCGGGTTCGAGCAGTTCCAGGCTGTCGAGGAAGGCGGCGATCTCCTGGCCGTTGCGGGCGACGATCGGGGGCTTGGCGTGCTCGTTCCAGAAACGCATCGCCTCGACGTTGCCCTCGCCGCCGAGTTCCAGGGTCGGGTGGGTGAGCACCAGATGGCTACCGGAGGGCACGGCGTCCATGAGCCGGCGCACCACCGACCGGGCCTCCGCGGTGTCGAGGACGAAGTTCAGGATGCCCAGGAGCATGACCGCCACCGGACGGCCGAAATCCAGTGTCTTCGCCGCGGCCCGCAGTATCGTCTCGGGGTCGCGGGCGTCGGCGTCGACGTAGTCGGTGGCGCCCTCCGGCGTGCCGGACAGCAGCGCGCGGGCGTGTACGAGTACGAGGGGGTCGTTGTCGACGTACACGACGCGCGCCCGCGGGTTCACCCGCTGCGCCACCTGGTGGGTGTTGTCCACGGTGGGCAGCCCGGTGCCGATGTCGAGGAACTGCCGGATCCCCACCTCGCCGGTCAGATGGCGGACCACCCGCCCCAGGAACGCCCGGTCGGCGCGGGCCACATGGACGATGTTCGGGAACATCGCGAAAACACGGTCACCGACCTCACGGTCGGCGGAATAGTGGTCCTTGCCGCCCAGCCAGTAGTTCCAGACCCTGGCGTTGTGGGCGACATGCGGGTTGAGCTCGTTGGATCCGGAGGGGGGTCGCTCGCCGTCCACGCGTTCTCCTTGGGGTCGGATCGGGGCCGGGCCGGTTTCCGGCAGCCGTAAGGACCCGGCGTGCGCTCCGGCCGGCTGACTCGCCGGATCGCCGAGGCTGCCACGATCTTGCCATTACGTGTGGAGATGGTACGAATTTCTCGCGGAGAGTCTTCGTCCCGCTGCGAAAAGCAACCTCGGCGTGAAAGTCTTGAAGAGTCACGGATCAAGCGGCTGCGATTCAGAGGAGCAGATTTGCGCATTGTTCGGGCGGTAAGTGCGCAAACCGATGGTCACAGCCCGGATCACCGGCAGGCCGGACCCACCGTGGTGCGCATGCTGGTGGGCGCGCAGCTGCGGCGGCTGCGCGAGGCCGGTCACATCACACGTGAGGAGGCCGGGGAGGCGATCCGCGGGTCGCACTCCAAGATCAGTCGCCTGGAGCTGGGGCGGACCGGTTTCAAGCAGCGCGACGTGGCCGATCTCCTCACCCTCTACGGGGTCGTCGACGACGACGAACGCGCCCCGCTGCTCGCCCTGGCCGCGGAGGCCAACAGGCCCGGCTGGTGGCAGGCCTACAGTGATGTGGTTCCCGCCTGGTTCGACGCCTATCTCGGGCTGGAGCAGGCCGCGTCCCTCATCCGTGCCTACGACGTCCAGTCCGTCCCGGAGCTGTTGCAGACCGAGGACTACGCCCGTGCTCTCATCCGGTCCGCCTGCGCCGATGCCTCCACGTCCGAGATCGAGCGCCGCGTCGCCCTGCGCATGGAACGCCGGCGACTCCTGTGGCGTCCAGAGCCCCCCACGCTCTGGGCGATCGTCGACGAGGCGGCGCTGCGCCGCCCCGTCGGAGGCCCCGAGGTGCTGCGCGCCCAGCTCAGGCACCTCATGGAGATCGTCGAGCTCGGCCATGTCACGTTCCAGGTCATGCCTTTCAGCGTCGGAGCCGCCGCCGCGGTGACCGGCCCCGCCACCATCCTGCGCTTCCCCGAGGGGCAACTGCCCGATGTGGTCTACCTCGAACAGCTCACCGGCGCCCTCTACCTGGACAAGGCCGCCGACGTCGAGCGTTACTGGCACATCTTGAACCGCCTGGGCATCGAGGCCGAGCAGCCGGCCGCGACGACGGCCATCCTGCACCGCGTCCTCAGGGAGGTCTGAGCTCCTTTGGCCGGAACCGGTCAGGGGGAGGAGATCGTCAGGACGGCGGCGCCCTCGACCCGGTCGGCGGCCAGGTCGGCCAGGGCCCGGTCGGCCTCGGCCAGGGGGTAGGGCACCGTGGTCACCTGGGGCGGGTGGGCCATGGCGAGTTCCAGGTAGGCCCGGCCGTCGGCCCGGGTGTTGGCGGTGACGCTGCGCAGGGTGCGCTCCTGGAACAGGTGGCGCTGGTAGGTCAGAGGCGGGATGTCGCTGAGATGGATGCCCGCCACCGCGAGGGTGCCGCCCCGGTCCAGCGCGGCCAGCGCGACCGGTACCAGCTCGCCCACCGGGGCGAACAGGATCGCCGAGTCCAGCGGCTCGGGCGGGGCGTCCGCGGCGTCGCCCGCCGAGGCCGCGCCCAGCGTCATGGCCAGTTCCCTGGCTCTGGCCGAGCGGGTCAGCACGTGCACCGTCGCGCCCTGGGCGATGGCGATCTGCGCGGTCAGATGCGCCGAGGCGCCGAAGCCGTAGATGCCCAGGCGCCCGCCGGGAGGAAGGTCACTGCGGAGCAGCGCGCGGTAGCCGATGATCCCGGCGCACAGCAGCGGTGCCAGCTTCTCCGCCGGCGCCTCCGGCGGCAGCGGGTAGGCGAAGTCCTCGGGAACGGTCAGGTATTCGGCGTAGCCGCCGTCGGCGTCCCAGCCGGTGTAGGTCGAGCGGGGACAGAGGTTCTCCGAGCCCCGCAGGCAGTAGCGGCAGTGACCGCAGGCCGAGCGGAGCCAGGCCGCGCCCACCCGGGTGCCCGGCGACAGCCGCCCGGCGCCGGGACCGGCGGCCACCACCCGGCCCACGGCCTCGTGGCCGGGTGTGGTCCTCGGACGGCGTGGCCGCAGGTCGCCCTCGGCGAGATGCAGGTCGGTCCGGCAGACCGCGCAGACCTCGACGCGGACCAGCACCTCACCGGGCCCGGGGGAGGGGACCGGGACGCGGACCCGACGCAGGGGACGCGAGAGGATCGGCCCCGGGTGGGTGACGACCCAGGCGTCCATCTCCGCGGGGATCACAGGCCGCGCCGGATGCGCCGGCCGCTGACCTCGGCGGCGGTGATCTTCACGTACAGCTCCCGTTCGCCTCCCGCCCACGGCCGGACGCCCAGCGCCGCCAGGGTGGCCCGGTCCTCCTCGGAGGAGACGTGCTGGATCCCGCCGCGCACCAGCACGCTCCAGCCCTCGTGGCAGGCGTCGTCGATCCGGTCGACCTCGAAGGCGACCTTGCACTCGACCCCCTGGACCCCGGTGCGCAGGGGGCCGTCGAGCGGGCCGCCGAAGGCGGTGCGGAAGATCACCGAGTCACCGAGCAGGGCGTAGTCGACCGGAAGGATCACCGGCCCGTCGGCCTCCTCGAAGGCGATCCTGCCCACCCCTCCGGGGGTGATGAGCCGCAGGCACTCGTCCCGGTCGAGCTTCTCCAGTACGGGGTGACCCGTTGCCCGGCCGTGGCCGGGCGGCAGGTCGGTGTACTTGCCGAGCAGCTCCTCGGGCCTGGTGTCCAGGGCGGTGGCCACGCGGTTCACGGTGCCGGTGTTCGGTGAGGCCACGGACTCCTCCAGGTAGGCGAGATAACCGGGATCGATTCCGGCCCGCCTCGCCAACTCCTCCCGGCTGAGGCCGAGATCCTCGCGTCGTCTGGCGATCCGGCGGCCAAGGTCGCCCGGCGCCGATCTGCGTCCGGTCATGGGTTTCTCCCACTGCGAAGATCGATGTCGCTGCGAGTCCGGGGCTCCTCCGGCTCCGCGTCCCCCGATCGGCATCACCTGAGGCCTCCCCCGCAGCCACACACCCCTAACCCGCCGCCTCACCTGCGGAAACCTCGCCGCCGTCCGTGATCTTCCACAGCGAGGGCCGTAAGTCCCGGATACCGGGACGAGGGGGCGGGACCAAGGTCCTTCCGATCAGGGCCCGGCGGCCCTACGTGGCAAACACCCCTAATCGGAATCCTTGCGGAGATATCACTCGTGAGACGGAGCATTGATGGACGTCTTGGATCTGTCGCGCTGGCAGTTCGGGATTACGACGGTCTACCACTTCCTGTTCGTGCCGCTGACGATCGGTCTGTCGGTACTCGTCGCGGGATTCCAGACCGCCTGGCACCGTACGGGCAATCCCACCTACCTGCGGATGACGAAGTTCTGGGGCCGCCTGTTTCTGATCAACTTTGCGATGGGGGTGGTCACCGGCATCGTGCAGGAGTTCCAGTTCGGGATGAACTGGAGTGACTACTCCCGCTTCGTCGGTGACGTGTTCGGCGCGCCGCTGGCGATGGAGGGACTGATGGCCTTCTTCCTGGAGTCCACCTTCCTCGGACTGTGGATCTTCGGTTGGGAGAGACTGTCGCCCAGGGTCCACCTGGCCACGATCTGGATCGCCGCGATCGGCACCAACCTGTCGGCCTACTTCATCCTCGCCGCCAACTCCTGGATGCAGCACCCGGTCGGCTACCGCCTCAACCCGCAGACCGGCCGCGCGGAGCTCACCGACATCTGGGCGGTGCTCACCAACTCCACCACCCTGGTCACCTTCCCGCACGTGCTGTTCGGCGCGTTCATCGCCGCCGGGACGTTCGTCGCCGGGGTGAGCGCCTGGCAGTTGCTCAGAAAGAGGCATGTGGAGCTCTTCCGCACCTCGGCGCGGGTGGCCATGGCCGTTACCCTGGTCGCCTCGGTCGGGGTGGCCGCCTCCGGGCACTGGCAGGCGCAGATCATGACCGAGCAGCAGCCGATGAAGATGGCCGCCGCCGAGGCGCTGTGGGAGGACGAGACCTCCGCCGGCTTCTCGCTGTTCGCCGTCGGCGATGTCGAAAACGGTCGAAACCACATCAACCTGCAGATCCCCTACGGGCTCAGCCTGCTGTCCACCAACACGCTGGACGGCCGGGTGGAGGGCATCAACGACATCCAGGCCCGCTACGAGGCCATCTACGGCCCCGGTGACTACCGGCCGGTGGTCGGTCTCGCCTACTGGTCCTTCCGGCTGATGATCGGCTTCGGCGTGCTGGCCGCGCTGCTGGCCCTGGCCGGGCTCTGGCTCACCCGGCGCCGCAGACTCCCCGCCGGGCCGTGGTTCCACCGGATCGCCATCGCCGGGATCGCGCTGCCCTTCCTGGCCAACTCGCTGGGATGGATCTTCACCGAGATGGGCCGCCAGCCCTGGACCGTCTTCGGGCTGATGCGTACCGCGGCCGCCGTCTCACCGGGCGTCGACGTCACCGAGGTCGCGATCACCCTGGTCGGCTTCACCCTTCTCTACGCGGTGCTCGCGGCGATCGAAGTCCGGCTGCTCCTCAAGTTCATCCGCCTCGGCCCCGAGGACGAGACCGAGAAGCCGTCCGAAGACACCACCCCCGCGCTCTCCTACTGAGGCACCCACCAAGGAACCCCCATGGAACTCACCACCGTCTGGTTCGTGCTCATCGCCGTGCTGTGGACCGGCTACTTCGTCCTGGAGGGATTCGACTTCGGCGTCGGCATCCTGCTGCCGCTGCTGGGCAGGGACGAGGCCGACCGCAGGACCGTCCTGGCCACCATCGGGCCGGTCTGGGACGGCAACGAGGTCTGGCTGCTGGTCGCCGGAGGCGCCACGTTCGCCGCCTTCCCCGAGTGGTACGCGACCCTGTTCAGCGGGTTCTACCTGCCGCTGTTCCTCATCCTCGTCGCGCTCATCCTGCGCGGCGTGGCCATCGAGTACCGCAACAAGAGCGAAAGCTCCCGAGGCTGGGACCGCACGCTGTTCATCGGATCGCTGCTCCCCGCCTTCCTGTGGGGCGTGGCCTTCGCCAACATCGTCCGGGGCGTCCCGCTGGACGCCGACCACGAGTACACCGGGACGCTGCTCACCCTGCTCAACCCGTACGCGCTGCTGGGTGGCCTGGCCACGCTCTCGCTGTTCGTGCTGCACGGCGCGCTCTTCCTGACCCTGCGCACCGACGGCGACCTGCGCACCCGCTCGGCCGTCATGGCGAAGAGGCTCGCCGTGGTCACGCTGGTCGTGGGCGGAGCCTTCCTGACCGCCACCCAGCTCATCGGGGGCAGGCCCGCCACCTGGGCGAGCGCCGCGCTGGCCGCCGCCGGGATCGCGGGTGCGCTGCTCGCCACCCTGCGCGGCCGCGACGGCTGGGCCTTCACCGCCAACGCGGTGGCCGTCATCGCCATCACGGTCACCCTCTTCGGTAACCTCTGGCCCGACGTGATGCCCGCGCTGGACCCGGCCAACAGCCTGAACGTCGACAACGCCGCCTCCAGCCCGTACACGCTCACGGTGATGACGTGGGTCGCCGTCGTCTTCACCCCGCTGGTCCTCGCCTACCAGGGCTGGACCTACTGGGTCTTCCGCCGCCGTCTGACCCGCACCGACCACGGAGGCGCCCACGCGGCCTAGCGTCTACGATGAACGTTTTCCAAGGGGGCTCGATGCGGTTGGCGTTCAGCACGCTCGGCATGCCGGGGCAGGGCCTCGCGCGGGCCGTCGAGACGGCCGTGGCGTACGGGTGCGCCGGGCTCGAACTCCGCCTCCACCCCGATACCGGGGTCCACGCCGGGCTCTCCCCGGCGCGGCGGGCGGAGGTCCGCGCGGCCGTCGGGGCGGCCCGGCTGGAGATCTCCGCCCTCGCGGGATATGTCGGGATCGCCGTGACCGGCCCGGACGAGCCCGTGGTACGGGAACTTCGCGAGGACCTGGTCCTCGCCACGGACCTGGGCGCTCCCGCCGTGCGGGTCTTTCCCGGCGGGCAGGACCTCGAGGCGGGGGCGCGGCGGCTGCGCGCGGTCGCGGACCTGTGCGCCGAGTCCGGGGTACGGGTGCTGGTGGAGACCCACGACGCCATGCCGACCGGTGCCGCGGTCGGGCGGCTGCTGGACGCCGCGGGCGTGCCCGAGACCGCGGGCGCGCTGTGGGACGTGCTGCACCCGTGGCGCCACGGCGAGGCGCCCGCCGACACCCTGGCGGCGCTGGGCGATCACCTCGCGTACGTGCAGATCAAGGACGCGGTCTCGGCGACCGACACCACTCCGGTGCCGATGTGGGCGGGCGGGGTTCCCCTCGACGGGTGCGGCGATCTGCTGCGCGGCTTCGGTGGCTGGGTCTGCCTGGAATGGGAACGCACCTGGTACCCGCAGGTGGCGCCGGTGGAGGAGATCCTTCCCGGCGCCCGCGAGTGGGTGGCGCGCTTCTCGGCCTGACCTCAGCCTCGGTGCCACGAGGACGGTCGCGCCGGATGGAGGACGGCGTTGATACCGAGCGCCGCCGCGGCGCGGACGTTGACCGCCCGGTCGTCGAGAAAGGTGACGTCACCGGGGGCGGCGTCGAGCCGGCGCAGGACCTGCTCGAAGACGGCGGCATCCGGCTTGGCCAGGGCCAGCCGGCAGCTGTAGAAGCGATGGGTGAACGCCGCGGACCACGGCGCGTCGTCGATGGCCGCCGCCAGCGACTCGGGGGCGTTGGACAGCAGGGCGAGCCGGTGGCGCCCGGCGAACCCCTCGATCGCGCGCAGGGTCTCGGGGTTGAGGTGGGACCAGCTCGCGGTGTCGGCCGCGTCGAGCCTGGCCACGAGGGGATCGCCGTCGTCGAGCGTCCGGCCGAGGACCTCGCTCCAGTACGCGTGGGGGGCCTGGCCGAGGTCGTAGGCGTCGCGGTGGCGCCAGTAGCGGTCACCGAAGGTCGCGAGATCCTGGTCGGCGAGCTCCGCCATGACCGCTATCTCGCCGGCGGGTTGTGGCATGGAGATGACCTCGCCGTAGTCAAGCAGCATCCATGTGGTCACGGGCTCTCCTCGTTGTGGGCCGGCACCGGCGTGCCCGGCGCCTCTCCAGACTGCCCGGCGCGCCGGGGTGGAGAGGCACTTCCGGATCGGAAGTCTCAGATTTCCTGGGCGGTCGCGGTTCGGCGCCTCAGCCGGTGACGATCGTCAGGTCGGCGCGGGCACGGACGTCGTCGCGGATGTGGAAACTCTCCTCCTGGGCCGCCCAGCGCTCCCAGTGCGGGGCGTAGAGATCGCCGTCGCGCCCCAGCGCGCGGTCCTTGCGTACCTCGTCGGCCGCCTCCAGCCAGAGCAGGCCGCTCAGGTACGGCGCGGCGGCCAGCGCGCCGGAGCCGGTGCCGTCGACGACCAGGGTCCCGGCGGCCGGAACCTCGTGCCACTCGGCGTACGCGCCGTCCGCCCAGTCGTAGCGTCGCCATCGTGCGGGCCGGTCCAGGCTCAGCGGCAGCAGGATCCACTCGACCAGCGCGTCGACCCCGCTCAGCAGGCCGTCCCACCCCGGGTAGAGGTCGTCCATCCGTATGACGGGAGCGGCCGGCTCCGCGGCCACGGCGGTGGCGAGGGTGGACTTCCCCGACCCCGACCGCCCCTCGACGGCCAGGACACGGGTGCGCCCCGCCCTGGCGGGGCGGGCGCGCAGCCAGGCGGAGATCCGCGGCGCGTGGCCGTTCACGGCCGGCGTCATCGCGCGTCACCCCGGCCCGGCCGTCCGGCGGGCCGATGAAGCGCGCCAAGGAACTCCGCCAGCGCGGAGGTCGTCTCCACCGGCCGCTCCAGTGGTGGTAGGTGACCCGTCCGGGGCAGGTCCAGCCGGCGTGCCCCCGCGATGCCGTCGGCCAGCAGGCCGGACACGGCCTGGATCTGCGGCACGTCCGCGAGTCCGTTGACCACCAGCGTGGGCACCCCGATCTCGCCCAGCCGCCCCTTCGCCGGTGGATCGAGCTGCCGTTCGGCGGAGGGCGGGCCGCTCCACCCCGAGCGCGTCGAGCACCGCCAGCAGGTCCTCGTGGTGCGCGAACCCATCGGCCGCGTCGCCGGACTCGCCGTACCCGCGCCAGTCGTAGCGGATCACCCGGTGGCGCGCCGACAGCGCCAGGAACCGGTGCTCCCACATCCGCCGGTCGGCTATTCCCGCGCGCGCGAACAGCACCGCGGGACCGGAGCCCGCCTCGTCGTACGCGAGTTCCACGCCGTCTCGTCGAATCGTCGCCACCCCGGCAACCTACCGAGCGGACGCCGCCCCCGGAGCGCGTGTTCGCCATCGACGAAGCGCCGCAGGGGCCCGCGCGACGGCCGAGCCATCCGCCGGGTTCGGGCGGGCAGGCTCGCCCGAGGCGGTGTCAACCGCGGGAAAGGCCCGTGGACGGCGTCCCGCGTGGCGGGTGGCTCCGGCCGGCGACGACCGCCTATGGTGGCGTTGCCCAGGTCAAATGATCATTCAGTGGTCAGGGGCGTTCTCCCCTCGCGGTCGAAAGGTTCGAGATCGAGGAGGGCCTCATGTCCCGCAGACATACCGTGACCAGGGTGTGCGCCTGGGCGATCACACTTCTCGCCTCCGCGGCGCTGCCCGCCGTCGGAGGCGGGCCCGGGGCGGCATCCGGCGCCCGCGCCGCGGCGAATGCCGAGAGGCCTCCGCTCCCGGTGAGCGCCGCGGCCGCCAACACCCTGATGCTGACGAACGTGCAGACGGGGAAGTGTCTGACCATCGCGGGCGGGGTGAGCACCGACAACAACGTGACGGCGTTGCAGTACGACTGCGACGCGCACCCCTCGCGTCGCTGGAGGTTGATCGATGTGACCGGTACGGGGCAGTACCAGGTCAGGAATGTGCAGACGGGGAAGTGTCTGACCATCGCCGGTGGGGTGAGCACCGACAACAACGTGACGGCGTTGCAGTACGACTGCGACGCGCACCCCTCGCGTCGCTGGAGGTTGGCCGATGTGACCGGTACGGGGCAGTACCAGGTCAGGAATGTGCAGACGGGGAAGTGTCTGACCATCGCCGGTGGGGTGAGCACCGACAACAACGTGACGGCGTTGCAGTACGACTGCGACGCCCACCCCTCGCGCCGCTGGACGCTGAGGCTGGCAGGTCCCGTACGGGAGGGCTGAACGTGCTCCCGTCCCGGCTCGGGTGACTCGTGTGAGAGGGCTCGCGGGAGTCGCCCCGGCCGCTCGCGGGCGAGTGCCCGGATGGTCCTTTCGCAGGGGCCGGTCGGCCGTGCTGAAATTGACAGATTAATTTGTCTAATGGTTTCATCGGGGCATGTCCGCGACCGAGATGACGCTCATGGACGAGCCCGACCGCCTGCGCGTGGCGCTCACCCCGATCCGCCGCCGGCTCCTCGACCGCCTGCGCGAGCCCGCCTCGGCGGTCCAGCTCGCGGCCGAGTTCGACCTGCCGCGCCAGCGGGTCGGCTATCACATCAAGGTGCTGGAGGAAGCCGGGCTGGTCGAGTTGGTGGAGGAGCGTCCGCGGCGCGGCTTCGTCGAGCGCGTCATGCGCGTCACCGCCAACGCCTTCCTCGTCGACCCCGGCGTGCTCGCCCCGGCCACCGAGGTCGCCGAGACCGCCGAGTTCGACGAGGGGTTCCGCCGCGTCGCCGACAGGTACGCCGCCGAGCATCTCGTCGAGGTGGCCGCAGGCACCGTGCGCGAGGTCACCCGCATGGCGGCCGCCGCCGACCGGCAGGGCGTCCGGCTGCTGACGTTCACCGTCGAGGCGCGGGTGCGCTTCGCCGAGCCCGGCGACGTGCACGACTTCACCGACATGCTCGCCGAGGCCGTCTCCCAGGTCGCCGCCCGCTTCGACGCCCCCGGAGGGCGGCCCTACCGTCTCGTCGTCGGCGGGCACCCGGCCCCCGGCCCGAGAGGAACCGGCGGCTGATCCTCTCGCCGTGACCAAGGTTCGTTCCCCCGCTGGAGGTATTCGATGACAGAGAAGCCGTTCTTCGTCGAGGTCACCATCGCCGCTCCGGTCGAGGACGTTTGGGACGCGCTGCGCGATCCCGAGCGGATCCGGCGCTGGCATGGCTGGCACTTCGACGGCCTCGACAAGGAGATCGAGGTCATCTACCACCAGGATGTCGTCGAGTCGGCGGCCGAGCACCGGCTGGAGGTCCAGGGCGGTGACCTGTTCGAGCTGACCGACCTCGGCGGCCGGACGCGCCTGCGGATCACCCGGGCCCCGCGCGGTGGCGACCCGGACTGGGACGCCTACTACGACGACGTCACCGAGGGCTGGATCACCTTCGCCCACCAGCTCGCCTTCGCCCTGGAGCGGCACCCGGGCGCCGACCGGCGCACCGTCTTCCTCTCCGGCGCGGCGGCCACGCCGGTGCTTGAGGCCGCCGGTCTCGCAGCCGTGGCCGAGCTGCCCCCCGCGAGCCCGTACGAGCTGTCGGGGCCCACCGGCGAGACGCTGCGCGGTGAGGTCCGGTTCCGCTCGGCCAACCAGGTCGGTCTCACCGTCGAGGGCTGGGGCGACGGCCTGCTGGTCGCGGCCCAGAGCCCGCCCTCGCACGTCAACCCGGGCGGCGCCGCGACGATGGTGCTCACCGCCTACGGCCTCGACGACGCGGCGTTCGCCGATCTGGAGTCTCGCTGGAGCGCCTGGTGGGGGCGGAACTTCCGGCCGCTCTAGCGGGTGAATCCCCCGGTGGCGCACAGACCGTGGTCGTGGCGCGGCCCCTCGCCTCCGGGGCGAATGAGCGGTACCCGGCCCGGACCCCGCCTGCCCGGCCGTCTTCGGCATGGGCCGTCCGGCGCCGGAGCCGTTCTGGCCCGGACCATGCCCGCCGGGTTACGGGTTTGTCGGTCAGGGGCGTTAGCGTTCCGCGCATCACGGTCGCGGGTGCGGAGATCCCCGCGAACGTCGGCAATCCGTGCGTGGTGAGAGGCGGGATCCCTTGGGCTGGCTGGCGGCGGGCGACGGATATGAGGTCGCTCTTGTGGAGGGCCGGGTGGCGGCGAGGGCCACCTCCGGCCGTGCGGCGGGACGGCGGCTGAAGTCGCTGCCCAAACAGGTGCGCGAGCATCCCGAGGTCGAGCGGCTGCGCCGCCTGGCCGAGTGGCTCGACCGGCACGAGGCCGCCTGCGTGGCGCGGGTGGACGCCTGGATGGTGTCATCCCTGCCCGTTCCCACCGAGCTGGTGGTCCGGGTGTGGCCGGACGAGGCGTGGCGGTCGGTGCTGCGCGACCTGGTGGTGGTCGGCGACGACGGGGTGGGTTTCCTGCGGGACGTCACGGACTCCGGCGAGCTGCGGATCGTGAACCTGGAC
The DNA here is from genome assembly GCF_053592655.1 of Streptosporangium sp. NPDC002607. Classification (NCBI taxonomy): domain Bacteria; kingdom Bacillati; phylum Actinomycetota; class Actinomycetes; order Streptosporangiales; family Streptosporangiaceae; genus Streptosporangium; species Streptosporangium sp. NPDC002607. The sequence continues at coordinate 102,906 of NZ_JBSFWD010000023.1, read as the reverse complement.
GGCGAGACCGTCCGGCTGTCCCCGGAGACGGTGACCCTGCCGCATCCGGTGCTGCTGCCGGACCTGGAGGAGCTGAGGGAGTTCGCCGCGGAGCTGGGCGTGACCCAGCGCGTCGAGCAGATCCACCGGGCGACCTGGGGCAGGCCGGTCGATCCCGCGGAGCCGGGAAAGCCCGGGGAGAAGGCCGCGGAGGTGAAGGAGTTCGCCGGGGGAAGGTTCGCCTCCCGGTTCGGCCTCGCCGCCCGCGCGACCTCGCTCGGCTACCGCGTTTCCGGTGGCTACGCCACCTGTGTGGTGCGCGACGCGGGGCGGAGCGCCGAGGCCGCCGTCTGGATCGGGGAGCCCTACTGGGACGGCGAGACCGAGACGGGCAACCTGACCTGGCACGACCGGGAGGGCAGACGGCTGCCGTCACGGGAGGTCGGCCCGGTGGCCTGGTCGGAGGGAATGCGCATGGCCGCGGCGCTGTACGCCGGCCGCGACGTCGAGAAGGGAACGAACGCGTGAGCCGTACCACGTCGTCGCCGGGCACCCCGGCGATTCAGCCGTCCGGGGAGCCGGAGCGGGCCGAAGTCACGGGCGCGGCCATGGCCCGGGAGTTGCTGGAGGCCGGGGCGGTCCTGCCGTCCGGCACGAGCGGGGGCGGCGAGCGGGCGGTGCCGCTGACCGCGCGCGCCTACCGGCACCCCGGGCTGGCGGACCGGGTGGTGGTGCGCCTGGTCGCCGAGGAACTGGGCGCCGCGGAGGATGCCGCGGCCCGCTTCCTCGGGCTGGAGCCGGACGGCGAGCCGGTCGTCGTCGGGGTGGGCCTGCGGCGCTCGCTCGGATTCCCCGAGTGGGTGCTCGTGCATCACCCACGGGACGGCCACCACGCGCTCGCCCTGGTGCCGGAGCTGGACCGCGCGGGCAGGCAGGCGAAGTCCAAGCCGAAGGCCGCCCTCGACGCCTACCAGCGGCTCGCCACACAGCTGGCCGGGGCCGTCCCGCACTTCCTGCCGACGTTCCTCGAACAGGCGGGCCGGGTGTTCCTCTCGGTGGAGAACACCGCCTATGCGGCGCAGTTGTTCACCCAGGCGCGCAGGGCCGAGACCGAGCACGGCCTGCCCGTCGACGAGGACCGCCTCGACGCGGTGTTCCTGGAGTTCGCGCTCGCGGGAGCCCTGCCGGTCAAGGCCCTGTCGGCGTACGCGAAGGAGCTGGCGGGCCGGGTGCCGGCCGACGAGGCCCTGCGCAGGGTCCACCGGCTGTGCGTGCGCCGCACGGCGGGCGGACTGTCGCCGTCCGCGCAGATGGCCACCGAGCTACGCCGCCTGGCCAGGGCCGCCGGGCGCGACGCGGACACCGAGGAGCAGGCGTACCTGGCGGACCTGCTCGGCCTGTCCGCCACCTCCGGGGCGCCGACGGGCTGGTGGAAGACGCATCGCCCCGCCCTGGTGGCCCTCGCCCGGAGGGAGCCCGCGATCCGCGGGACGCTGCTGAACATGATGCCCGCCAACGGCGACGACGAGATGCCCGCCCTCTGGCTGGAGGTGCTGGAGGCGTCGGGCGCCGCCGAGGGTCTGGTGGGAGGCGAGGAGGTGCCCGAGCCCGAGCGTCCCGCCGACGGCACGGCGGGCTGGCTCGATCGTTTCCTGGGGGTCTGGAATCCCGGCTGGCGGTCCGGGGCGCGGCTGCCGGGCCTTTACGCGCTGGTCGAGCGCGTGGCGGTACGGCTGCGCGCCGACCTCGCCGCGACGGGCGGGGCCGTCCGGTTCAAACCCGACCCCGACCTGCTCGACCTGCTGCTGTCGCTGGAGGTCCCGGCCGCCGATCCCGGTGACGACGCGCTCCTGTCGCTGGAGTCCTGGGCCCGCGAGGAGGAGGGACGCGACCTGCTCGCGCTGGCCGCGGATCCCCGGTTCAGGCCCGCGTTCCACCGCGCGGCCGACAGGTTCCACGACGACACCGACGGACAGCGGGCGGTGCGCCGCCTGACGGCATCGCCCGGCGGCCGGACGATGCTGGCCGACTGGGTGGGCGGGGTCGCCCGGCGCTCGGTCGCCGCCGGCCTGCCGCAGCTGCCCGAAGCGTTCAGGCGGCTGACCTGGCTGTCCGGTGAGACGCTGGCCCTCGCGGGGGAGGAGGTCGCCGAGGCGGCCCGCGCCGACCTCGCCGCCGAGCTCGCCAGGACGCTGCGCGGTGGGCTCCTCGACGAGCTGGGCTGGCCCGCCTGGGACGAGGCGGTCGCCGCCCTCGTCGATCCGAACAACCTGAACCGGATCGAGGTCGCCGACGCCTGGCCGAACCTGATCGTCTCGGGTCCCTCCCAGGCCAGGGTGATCGGCCCGGAAGGGACCGTGCTCACCCACGACCTGCGCCCCGCCCCGGACGGCACCTGGGGAGATCCCGGCTTCCACCACGTCGACGGCGAGTTCCTCGTCTACTGGCACACCTACGGCGCGGGCGACGAACTGCGCGGATACTGGCACTCCTCGGCGGGCACGATCCTGACGCTGGAGGGGACGGACAACAGGTGGATGCTGGGCACCGACACGGTCACCCTGCCGCTGCCCGGCGGCGGGAGGGCCACGGGCGCCGGTGTGCTGTACCCGGGTGACACCGCGGTGCCCCGCAGGCGCCGGCTGATCGGGGACGGGACCTCGTTCTGGACATGGGACGGCGACGTCGAGCACTGGCGCGAGCACGACCCGTCCGGCATGGCGGACGGCAGGCTGAGCATGCCCGGGTTCCTCGCCGACGCGCTGCGCTCGGCACCGGCGGGCAGCACCTTCCACGGAGGCTGGGTGCTGCCCTTCGAAGGAGAGGCGACCCCGGCCGGCGTCCCGGTGGGCGGCCTGCTCGGCTGGCGGATGGTCCGGCTGCCCGACGGGTCGCTACGCGGTGAGGACCTGGCCGGTCGCGCCGTCACCCTGCGCGGCGGCCAGGACGGCCCCGGGCAACCGTCGCGCGCGGTGACCTTCCCCGGCGACGACCGGCCGCGTGCCCTCGTCGAGGACTACCGCGAGATCAAGCTGGTCGACCCTGAGGGCGCCGTCGTCACGACGGCCTTCACGGAGAGGGAGCCCGGGCCCTTCGCGGAGGGCACCGTGCTGCTGCCGCCCCCGCGTTACTGGCACCTCATGCGGGCCCGTGACCCGGAGGGCTCACTGGCCCTGCGCGGGATCGACAGGGAGACGGCGGCGGCCCTGCTGAAGGCCGCGACTTCCCTCGACTCCGCGCGGCTCGCGGACTCCGCCCAGCCGGGGCAGGCGCCGCCGCCCGTGCGCTCCGCGCGGGAGGAACTGCGCGAGCTGGTCCGCACACTGCTGCCGCGGCTCACCCACGACGCACTGGTCTCCGGGGTCGCCGGAGTGGTGGCGTTCGCCGCCGCCCAGCAGGCGACCCTGGACGCGGCGTCGGCCAGGCTCGCCGGTGCCCTCGCGGGCGAGCAGGCGGAGCAGGAGCCGGACGGCCCCGATGACCAATCGCTCATCGAGGCGCTCAACGGCCTCGGTGTATCGGGCAGCTTCTGGTCGCGGCGCGTGCCGTCTCGCGGGGTCCTCCGGCAACTCCGGACGATCGGCCAGGAGAAGCAGGACCCCTCAGGCCCGATCGTCCGCCTCCATCTGGACGGCCCGGCGCTCGCGCAGTCCCTGCTGAGCTGGGAGCCGCTGCTCGACCGTTCGGCCGCGATCGCCTACCGGGCGGCGTCGGCGTTCGAACCCGAGCAGGCGGAGGCGCTGCGGAGGCTGCTCTTCGAGCTCGACGAGCTCGGACTGGCCTCCGCGGCCGAGCCCGCCTCGTGGCGCCGCCTCGTGGCGCACCTGGAGCACGGCTGGCTCGACGGTGCCCGGGACAAGTGGTCCGACAGCTACTGGCGCGGGGTGCTCCCGCTGGGGAAAGGCGCCTTCATCGCCTTCCTGGAGGCCGTCCCGGAGGACGACGGCTGCGGTTTCACGGCACTCTTCCACGACCCTGCCGGTCGCTTCGACGTCCCCCGCCCCTACACCGTGCGCTCCCTGGGCCCGGTCGGCGAGGTCAGGCACGCGGGCTGGCTCGGGGAGTTCCTCGGGGAGCTCGCCGGACGCGGTCCCGTGCCCTGGCGGCCGGAGGGTGCCGAGGAGTTCGCACGGCTCACCGGGGTCACCGCGACGACGGCCCGGCTGGTCGTGGCAGGGCTGCCGTACGTGGACACCTACCAGCGCAACTTCCTGCCCTCCGACGTGCGGACCGCGCTCGGCCTGAAGGCGGCGGAGGCCGCCGTCGCCAAGGACGAGCTGCACCGGCTGGACGACGACGTCCGGCGCGAGGTCGTCGCCGCGCTGCTGCCCGCGAACCCGGCCGCGCTGTGGACCGACGGCCCGGACGTGGCCGCCGCCGCACGGGTGTGGAACGGCAGGGTGGGACGGCGCGCCGCCGTCCCGGAGTGGCTCCTCGGGGAGGCGACCCGCGCGGTGCGCACCGGATGGGAGCCCGGCCGGGCACTGCCCGCCCTGCTCGAACCGGCCTTGGCACCGGAGCTCAGCACGGACCTGCGCTGGCGGGTGAAGGGCGACCGTGTCTCCCCGGTCGACGGCGCCGGCACCGGGTTCACCGAGTCCACGCTGGTCTCCACGGTCGCGCTGGCCGCGTGGCTGGCCCACCGGCTGCCCTCGGGCGATGCCGTGCGGGCCGCACTGCCCGCGGCGCTGGCCGCGGTCTCCGACCGGCTGGCGAACCCCGAGCTCCTGCTCGACCTGGGCCGCTACGTCGACCTCCCCGGATTCAGGAAGGTCGCCGGAGCCCCCACCGAGGTCGCCGAGGGCTGGGAACGCTACGGCGCGGTGATCATGGCCACCCATGACGACCAGCCCGCACCAGGCCTGCGCATCGCCCTGCTCGACGCGTCGGGGAGCGATCCCTACCTGCCCGCCCTGCGGGCCCTGACCGGTGACCAGGGGCAGCCGTTCCCGGTCGAGACGGCACTGCGCACCGCCCGCGACCCGCGTTTCGAAGCGCTCCTCGCCGATCCCGGAGACCCCGGGGCGGGGGAGCGCGCGGCCGACGGCACCTGGTGGCCGCAGGATCCCTCCCGTTCGGTGCCCGCGCTGCTCTCCGAGGCCGCGGAGCGGTACGGGCTGGGCCAGGACGCCGCCACGCTCTACCTGGCGCTGCTCGCGATGCCGGACCCCACGGACAAGAACGTCACCCGGTGGACCGGATGGAAGCCCGCGCGGTTCAAGGCGGCCCGCGCCGAGCTGGCCGCCACCGACCTGGTGGTCGAGGCCGGCCGCGCCCGAGCCGGTCGCTCGCTCTTCCTGCCGGGAGCCTGGACGGACCTCAAGGCTCCGAACCTCCCGCTCGAACAGTGGAAGCTCCCCATGTTCGACCTGCTCGGCGCGGAGGGCGCGCCGCTCGGCGTGGCCGTTCCCATCGAACCCGCCGCCGATCTCTACGCCAGGGCATGGCAGCGGGTCCGCGACGGCGACATCCCCCGATTCGAGGAGCTCCGCGTGCGGCGCGGCAGGCGCCGCTGAGGAGGGGCGGGCTCCGCCCCCCGCGACCCGCTCACCAGGAACCACCAGTTCTCAACGGCCCGGTCGGCCGGACCGCGCACGGGCCCGCCCCGCGTGTTCCGGCCGGCCGGGCAGTACGACAGACAGAAGGATCTCTCTCGATGACCATGACCGAACAGACGGTCCCCCCGGCGCCTTCCGACCGGCAGACGCTGCCGGCCGAGGAACGGCACGCCGCCGAGCTCGCCTTCCTCGCCGCCCACGACGACGGCCCCCGGCCCCCCGGCTGGTCGCTGACCCCGCGCGCGGTCGTCACGTTCGTCTGCGGCAGCGAGGGACAGACCCTCGAACTGCCCGGATCCCGGCAGGCGAGCGTGGGCGAAGGCCCCGATTCGCCCACCCGGCTCGTCATCGCTCCCAAGTTCGTCGGCGAGCGCTCCCTGGTGGAACGCTGCGTGGTGACCCTCGCCGGTGAGCGCGGCCTGCTGCTGGTCGGCGAGCCCGGCACCGCCAAGTCGATGCTCTCCGAGCTTCTCGCGGCCGCCGTCTGCGGCACGAGCGCGCTCACCGTGCAGGGCACCGCGGGCACCACCGAGGACGCCTTCCGCTACGGCTGGAACTACGCCCTGCTCCTGGCCCAGGGGCCCAGCCGCCAGGCGCTGGTCGACTCCCCGGTGCTGTCCGCCATGCGATCCGGGCGGGTCGCCCGGATCGAGGAGATCACCCGCTGCCTGCCGGAGGTGCAGGACGCCCTGGTGTCGATCCTGTCCGACCGTCGCCTCAGCGTGCCCGAACTCGCCGGCACGCCCGACGCGCTGACGCCGGCGGCCCCGGGCTTCACCGTGATCGCCACGGCCAACCTGCGCGACCGGGGGGTCTCGGAGATGTCGGCGGCGCTCAAGCGCCGGTTCAACTTCGAGACGGTCGCCCCCATCGCCGACCCCGCCGCCGAGGCTGCCCTGGTGCGCGGACAGGCCACCGCCGTGGTGCGACGGGCCGGCGCGGCCTTCGGCGTCGACGACGCCGTGCTGGACGCCCTGGTCACCGTCTTCCGGGACCTGCGCTCCGGCCGCTCGGCCGAGGGCTGGGACGTGGAACGGCCGGGAACCGTGATGTCCACCGCCGAGGCGGTGCAGGTGGCGGCCTCCCTCGGGGTGGCGGCGGCCTACCTCCCCGGTGGGGACGTCCTCGACCTGGTGCCCGGCCACCTGCTCGGCGTGGTCCGCAAGGACGACCCGGCCGACCACGCGCGGCTGCTCGGCTACTGGGACGGCCCGGTGCGACGCCGCGCCGAGGACGGTTCCGCGATGTGGCGCCGCCTCTGGGACCTGCGGGAGAACCTGCGTTGACCGGCGATCGGCAGACGAGCGCGCATGCCCGGGGAACGACAGGTCAGGGCTCCGAGGTCTCGGACCCGGCCCCACGGAAGGGCGGCGCCGGGGGGCCGGCCGGTCCCCACCCCCGGGAGGCGGTCGACGCGCTGGCCGGGGCCGCGCGGCCCTACCTGCTCGGCGTGCGCCACCACAGCCCCGCGCTGGCGACGGCGGTTCCGGCGCTGCTCGACGCCGCCGGAGCGGAGGTGGTCTGCGTCGAGTTGCCCGCCGACTTCCAGCCGTGGCTGGTCCACCTGGCGGATCCGGCCACCCTCGCGCCGGTCGCCCTCGCCGGGACGGGTGGCGACGGGCGGCTCGGGTTCTACCCGTTCGCCGACTTCTCGCCGGAGCTGGCCGCCATCCGCTGGGCGCGCGAACACGGGGCCGAGGTGCTCTGCTGCGACCTTCCGCTCTCCGACCCCGGCTGGTCGGAGAGCGGCCGGGCTCGGCCGGACGCCCGGCCGAGCTCGGCGGAGGTGCCACCGGTCAGGGCCTTCGCCGATGCCCTCACCGCCTCGGCCACGGGCAGGGAGGGGGACGACATGTGGGACCGCGCCGTCGAGGTGCTCGCCCCCGGGTGCCCGCCCGAGGCGGTACGCCGAGCGGCGCTGGGCGTCGGCTGGGCGCTGCGGCAGGACGCGGAGGCCTCGGGCGGAGTGTCGGCCGGTGACCTGGTCCGCGAGGCGCACATGCGCGGAGTGCTCGCGAGGGCAGTCGCCGGCGGCCGGCGGGTCGCCGCCGTGATCGGCGCTTTCCACGCCCCCGCCCTGGTCGCTCCCGATCAGGTGGTCCATGGGGGCGACACCGGCGCCCCCGGCACGCCGGCGGCCAAGGACGCCTCGCCCGCCACATCACTCGTCCCGTACGCCTTCGACCTGCTCGACTTCAGATCCGGCTACCCGGCGGGCATCCGTGACCCGCGCTGGCAGCAGGCGGTCCTCGCCGCGTGCGGCGATCCCGGGAAGATCAGGGACGCCGCCGCCCGTACGATCACCGAGCTCTGCCGCGAGCTGCGCGCCGCCGGGCACACGGCGGGCACCGGCGAGGCCGTGGAGACGCTCCGGCTGGCCTGCGACCTGGCCCGGTTGCGCGGCCTGCCCGCGCCGGGGCGCGGCGAGCTGCTGGAGGCGGTGACGACGGTGCTCGGCCAGGGCGAACCCCTCGGGCGAGGCCGGGCGCTCGCCCACGCCCTCGAGACGGTCCTGGTCGGCACCGAGCGCGGCAGGATCGCGCCGGGCACGCCCCGGTCCGGGCTCGGCCCCGCGGTCGAGGCCGAAGTGGCGGAGCTGCGGCTGCCCCACCCCGGTGATCCAGGTCCCCGCGAGGTCCGCCTCGACCCGCTCCGCTCTGACCTGGACCGCCGCCGTGAGATCCTGCTGCAACGCCTGCTGGTGTGCGGAACCGGATACGGCCGGCCGACCGAGGTGGCGGGCACGGGTGACGCGACGGCACTCACCACCCGCTGGTCGCTCTCCTGGACCCCCTCGGTCGCCGCGCTGCTGGACCTGGCGGGCATCCGGGGTGTCACCGCGGCTCTGGCCGCCGCGGGGACGCTGCGCGAGACCTTCCGCGCGGAGTCCGCCGAGGGCGGCCCCACCTGCGCGGCGATTCTCACCGGACTGCGGGCCGCGGCCGCCTGCGATCTGCGGGACCTGGTCGCGGACCGCATCGAGGACGCCGCCGCCGTGCTCCCCGCCACCGCGGGGCTGCCCGACCTGCTCGAGGCCCTCGACCTGCTGGAGGCGCTGCGCCGCGAGCACCTTCCAGGAACCACGCCGGAGAGCCGGGAGCGGGCCGCGGGGCTGTTCGGCACCCTGCTGGAGGCCGCCGTACGGTCCCTGCCAGGTCTGGCCGGCAGTGACCGGCCCGAGGACGCGATCGCCCTGACGGCGCTCGCCACCCGCTCCGCCGAGCACCGGCTCGGCCTGCGTCTCGACGACGCGCTGGGCACGCTCGCGCGCACCGGCTCACCGCTCGTCCAGGGGGCCGCGCTCGCCGCCCGGGTCCTGCTCGACCTGGACGCGCCCGGCACCCTCGGGGCCCGAATCGCGGGATGGGTCGACGGCGCCACGGGCCCGGAGGGGCGCCATCGCCTGTCCCGCGCGCTCGCCGGCCTGCTGGTCGCCGCGGGCCCGCTCCTGCAGTCGGCCGCCGAGGCCCTCGACCCGCTGCTCGACCGTGTCGACGGCCTCGGCGACCAGGGCTTCCTGGATCGCCTTCCCGCACTGCGCGGTGGTTTCGACACGCTCACCCCGGCGGCACGGGACCGGTTGCTGCGAGTCGTGACCGACCGTCTCGGCGACCGGCTCGACCTGGCACTGAGCGCCCCGCCCGAGAGCCTGGCCCTTTGGACCGCAGCGGACGTCGCCGGGCTGGCCGCGCTGAACGCCCTGCGACTCCGCGTGCCCGGTCTCTCCCCTCCGCCGGCCGAGGCGATCACGGTCGCCGGGGAGCCGGCCTCCCCGGCCGTGCCCGCGGGAAGGACGGAGCCGGTGCTCCCGGCCGTACCCGCGGCGGGCGGGGAGGCCGCCTCGCGGCGACTCGCTCCGGCCGACCGGTGGCGGCTGCTCCTCGGCAGGGAGACCGGGCGACTGCCCGCCGACGCCAGGCGTTACGCGGACGCCCTGGACGAGCTGTACGGGATGGGGAGGGGAGAGGGAGCGGCCGACTTCGGGCCCGGCGGCGACGGTGGCGGGCAGGGCGTGTCCTTCCCGTCCGCGCGCGAGTGGGCAGTGGAACTCGACGCCCTGTTCGGAACCGAGGTGCGGGAGGAGGTGCTGGCCCGTGCGGCCGACGGCGGGCGGACCGACGTACTGTCCGAGCTCGACCCCGACACGGTACGCCCGTCGATCGAGCTGCTGACCTCTGTCCTGTCCCTGGCGGGCGGGCTGCCCGAGCAGCGGCTGGCCCGGCTCCGTCCGCTGGTCCGCCGCCTGGTCGCCGAGCTGGCCAGGGAGCTGGCCACCCGGATGCGCCCGGCGCTCGCCGGCCTGGCGACGCCACGTCCCACCCGCCGTCCCGGCGGCCGGCTCAACCTGCCCGCCACGCTCCGGGCCAACCTGGCGCACACCCGCAGGACCGGCGACGGCAGGGTTCTCGTCGTCCCGGAGCGGCCGGTCTTCAGCACGCGGGTACGCAACGAGGCCGACTGGCGGCTGGTCTTCGTGGTCGACGTCTCGGGCTCGATGGAGGCCTCGGTGGTCTGGTCCGCGCTGACCGCGGCCGTGCTGGGAGGCGTTCCCACCCTCTCCACCCATTTTCTGGCCTTCTCCACCCAGGTGATCGACCTGACCGACCGGGTCGCCGATCCGCTGTCCCTGCTGCTTGACGTGCGGGTCGGCGGCGGTACCCACATCGCCGCCGGACTCGCCCACGCGCGCTCCCTGGTCACCGTGCCGAGTCGCACGCTCGTCGTGGTGGTCAGCGACTTCGAGGAGGGCTACCCGCTCGGAGGGCTTCTCGGCGAGGTCCGCTCCCTCGTCTCCTCCGGCGTGCACCTGCTGGGCTGCGCCGCCCTGGACGACACCGGGGCCCCGCGCTACTCGGTGCCCGTCGCGCGTCAGCTCGTCGCGGCCGGGATGCCCGTCGCCGCACTCAGCCCGCTCGCCCTCGCCCGCTGGGTGGGCGACCGCCTTCGAGGAGAGACCCGTTGAACCTGCCAGCCTCCGCCTCCCCGGCCGGGCAACTGCCACCGGTGGAGCCGCATGTGGTCGCCTCGGCGGTAGAGGACCTCACGCCCAGGCTGCGGAAGAAGCTCGACGCGGCGATCGAGCGCTGCGCCGGGCTCGCCGCCACCGCCTCAGGGCAGGTCGTCTCCATCAGCTGGGGCGAGGACGCGGTGGTCACCCTCACTCCGGGCCCTTCGGGGACGATCACCGACCCCGGCGCGGCCCGGTGCGGCTGCCTGCTCGCGCCCCGCTGCCTGCACCGCGCCGCCGTACTGAGCGCCTGCCCGGTCGCGGAGGCCGGCCTACCCGAGACCTCCGAGCCGGTCGCCGACGCATCACCCGGTTCGGACGCGGACCCGGGCGCGACCCCCGCCCTGGCTACCGGCCGGAAAACGACCCAGGAAACTGCACAGAACACGACCGGGAGAGCCACCACGGAGGCCGGTCCCGGGTCCAGGCAGGTGGCCGCCGCGGCCGGGTTGTGGGACGCCGCCGCCGCGGTGCTCGTAGGCGGGGTGCCCGGTGCCGGGGCGGTACCCCAGGCGGAGCTGCTCCGCGCCGCCCACACCGCCAGGCTGGCGGGCCTGCACAGGGCCGAGGCCGCTGCCCTGCGCGTCGTGCGCGGCCTGCGTGCCGCTCGCGCACGCCATGACGGCCACCGCCTGGCCGACCTGGTCTCCGCGCTCAGGGAACTCCTGCTGACCGCGGGCAGGCTCGCCGCGGCCGACCCCGATCCAGCCCTGGTGGGAACCGCGCGCCGCGCCTACCGGCAGGGCGAGGCACTGAAGGTGTACGGGGTCTGCCGGGAACCGGTGATCAGCGTCACCGGCTACGGAGGGGTGGTCACCCACCTCGTCGCCGAGGACGGCCGCTGGTTCTCCGTCGCCGACGTCAGGCCCGGAGGATCGGCGCGTGCCCGCGGTGCCGCCACTGCCACGGTCGCGCTCGGCGCCGCGGCTCTCGACCACGCACGGCTGGCCAGAGGGGGACTGCTGATCTCCGGCGCGACGATCTCACCCGAGGGCCGTCTCGGCGCGGGTCGCGGCGTGCGGGCCAACCCCGTCGCGGGTCTGTCCTGGTCGGCCTCGCCGCTGGCGGCCCTGTTCGCCAGGCCGCTCGCCGAGACCGCCGGCGTGACATTCTCCGGGGACCCCTGGGGCGATCCGCAGGAGGGTGGGGGAGCGGGGCAGCCGGTCGGATGTGACCTGGTGATCGTCGGCGCCGAGGGAGACCGGGTGCTCGCCCGCGAGCTGCCGCCCTGTGCGGAGCCGGGGGACGGAGCGGATGCGTTCCCCGTGTCCGCCGGACGTTCCGGCGCCGACGGCTCCCTCCGGGGACCGCTGGTCCGGCTCGCGCCGGCTGACTCCCATCCCGATCTGGCCCATGTCGCCAACCTGCGGCAGCTCGCGTCCAGGCCGGGGCTGAGGGTACGGGTGATCGGCAGGTTGGACCCCGACAGGGCCGCCACCCTGCGCCCGCTCGCGATCGGGCCGGTTCCCGGAGCCGGTCCGACGTTGCGCCTGCCCGCCGAGTGGATGGACCGCGCCGATCTCGGATACGACCGCCTGCGAGGTTCCCACCTCCCGTCTCGCGAGGACTGCCGGCTCCGGGAGGAGGCGGCCGAGGCCGGTACGGACCCGGTGGCGGCCGCACCCCTGTGGCGGGCGCGCCGCCTGGTGGAGCTGGCCGTCTCCGGCGGGCGGCGGGCGGTCGCGGAGTCCGCGCGGGGTGATTCCCTCGCCCAGCGGGCCGCGCTCCGCCGCGCGGGCTTCGAGACCGCCGCCGACCTCGTCGACGCGCTCACCGCGGAGGCCGACCGCCGCACCCGCGACGTGTTCGGCCGCCTGGCCGACTCCGGCGGCGACCGGTACGCCTGGACGTGGCTCGCCGCCGCCGTCCATCTCACGGCCACGGAACGGGCACTGGTCCGGGCGTCCTGGCACGACGGCCGCGCCCGATGTGCTCCCGGAGAGCGGGCCGGATGACACCCGTATCGGGATCCGTGACGCTTCCCGGTGTTCGGCCGCCCCCGGGCGACCGCCCTCGCGGGTGCGGGCAGGAAGGACCGGATCAAGAAATGTCGCCGGTGGCCGATAGCGTGCGCGGCATGAGCGATGAGATCACCGACTCCCCCACCGGTTGGGTCGCCAAGCACGCCCGCAGGTACGTCGAGTCGAACGGCGCGGAGGGCCACCTCTATCACGGCCGGCCGACACTGCTGCTGACGACGGTCGGCCGCAGGTCCGGGGTGCGCCGGCGCACCCCGCTGATCTACGGCCGTGACGGTGACGCCTACGTGGTCGTCGCCTCCAACGGAGGGGCCACCGGCCACCCGCTGTGGTACCACAACCTGCTGGTCCTGCCCCAGGTCGAGGTGCAGGTGGAAGCCGAGACGTTCACGGCACTCGCGCGGACCGCGACCGCCGAGGAGAAGCCCGCGCTGTGGCGGCAGATGGTCGGCATCCACGCCGAGTACGCCGGCTACCAGCGCAAGACCGACCGCGACATCCCGGTGGTGATCCTCACACCTGCCTGAGGTCCCAGGCCAGTCACCCGGTCATGACCGTGACACCGGGGCGGACCGGGAGTTCCCGTCGTCCCGGCTGGCCGCCCTCACCGAGGTGGCACCGGAAAGCGGACGGGAACGGTCATGACCGCTCACCTGTACCGGGGATCTCGCGACGGGGTCAGAGACGGGCCGCGACCGTCGTGGTCGCGCGCACGGCTGCGATCTCATGGCGGGGCCGGGCGAGGTCGTGAGCTGTTCGTGATCTCATTTGGACCGCGACAATGCTGGCCACAAAGGGCAGTACGATCTACTGTAATTGACAATAAACCGTGCGTAAGGAGTGGGGCGTGGATCTCATCGTGCCGCCGGCGGAACGGGTGTGCTGATGGCCAGTCAAGCAAGCATCGGTGACCGCATCCGCAGATTGCGGTTGAGCAAGCACATGTCCCAGGCGCAGCTGGCCGGGCCAGACCTGTCTGACAGTTATGTTTCGCTCATCGAGTCAGGGAAGCGGAATCCCACTCCGAACGTCACGCGCCTGCTCGCCGAGCGGCTCGGCTGCGGCATCGAGTTCCTGCTCCACGGGATCGAGCCGCACCAGCGCGTCGACACCGGGCTCGCCCTGCGCCACGCCGAGCTGGAGTTGTGTCACGGGGATCCGGCCGTGGCGGCCGATCGTTTCGCGGAAACGGTCAGGGCCGCGGGCGACGACAACGCCGCTCTCGCCGCGCAGGCGAGGTTCGGCCAGGCTCGTGCGCTGGAGGCCCAGGGGTACACGGCGCAGGCGGTCGAGGCCTATGAGCGGCTTCGCCGCGAGGCCGCGGCGCATCCCGAGCGCCTTGCCGACCTGCCGGTCGTCGTGGCGCTCTGCCGCTGCTACCACCGAGCCGGTGACGCGCTACGCGCCCGGGATCTCGGGCTGAACGCTCTGGCACAGGCCGTTCGGCTCGGGCTCGACCAGGGCGCCCTGGCTCTCGACCTCGCCGTGGTGCTCGCCGAGACGGAGATCGACCTGGCATATGCCGAGCGCGTGCTGTCGGCGTCCGGCATGCCCGAGGCCGTCGACCGCGGTCCGGAGGTTCTCGGCCTGTGGCAGGCCAGCGCGGCCGCGGCGGAGAAGGACTCCGCGCTGGCCCTGCGGCTCGCGGAGGACGCCATCGCCGCCGGCCGGTCCACCCAGATGGCCTCCGACTACGCCCGGAGCGCGATGTGCTGGGCGTGGATCACCGCCGCGAGCCCCGAGGACGCCGGCCTTGACCGGGCGGGCGAGTTCGCCGCCTCCGCGGCCGAGGTCCTCACGCGCCTGTCACCCGGGGCGGTCGAACACGCCCGGAGCCTGATCGTGCTCTCCCGCGTGCGGCTGCGCGCCGGCGACGTGGACGCCGCCGCCGACCTGTCGGACCGGGCTCTCGGCCTGCTCGTCGGTGTGCGCGGGGCGGTGCCGGCCATGGCGTACGTGGTCCTGGCCGAGCTCGCCTTGGCACGCTCCAAAGACGGCGGCCCGGCGCTGGTGGAGGCGCAGGAGGCACTCGCCGATCCGGCCACCACGTCGGCCTCCCTCATCGACAGGCAGTCGGCCAGGCTCTGGCGCGAGATCGGCGACCTCTGGGGGCGGGCCGGATCACCGGAGAGGCAGACGAACGCCTATCGCCGGGCGCTCGAAACCGTGGGGGTCTGCTTGCGGATGGAGACGCCACCCGGCTCGACGTGGCGTGAGGTGGTGACTCCCGCGATTCCGGCGCACCTCGGCGCTTCGCGCGGGGCGGCGGCCGGCTGATCGCCCGCGGGGCCGGATCTCTCCCCGCTCGTCGCGTCGAGCGGGGACGGAGCCGGTCGTGACGGGCCCGTTCCGGCCCTCGGTGTCGGGAGTCGCCACACCGGGTGGGGCGGCCGGGTCGCTGCCAGAGCACCTCCGGCAAGCAGGGTGGCGAACACGAAGGCGCCGGCAAGACTCTGCGGAGGGCATACCGGGCCGGCCAGGATCGGCTGTGGCGGCGGCGCGTCTTCCCGTGGATGAGACGGCGGTGTATCAACCGACCACCACGCGCCCTCGTACTCGTCGGTGTGCTGCGCGACGTACCCGAGGCTGAGCGGCACATCGCCGTTGACGGTGAGCCCCGCCGCGCGAAGACAAGCCTCGGCGTGGTGGTGCGCATTGCGATGGTCAGCAGTACTGGCGTTCCGCCGTTTCGCCGAGACGGTGGAGTAGGTGCGTCCAGCCGTGGCCGGTCTCGTGTTCGAGCAGGGGTGGCAGGCCGCTGTGTCGTAGGGTGAGCTCGGTGCCGCCGCCATCCCGGACGAGGGTGATTTCGACGCGGGAGCTGCCGGGCGGGATGTCGGGCACTCCGGGAGCGGCTTTCCATCCGAAGGTGAAGACGATCCGTTCGTAGGGCACGAGTTCGACGAACTGACCGCACATCACCGGGCGCGGGCCTTCCTGCATGTACACGCGCAAGGCGCCGCCGGAGCGGGCGTCCAGTTCTGCCGCACCCCACCATTGGGCCAAGCGGGCCGGATCGGTGAAGAACGGCCAGATCGTCTCGGGCCGGGCCTGGATGCGCAACGTCTGCTCGATCGTCCTGCTCTCCCTGGCGCTCATCATGATCCCTTCACGTCGTCCTCACCGGTGCGCACGCGTTCCTCTCGCTCGGCCGCGTCCTTGAGTCGGCCAAGCGGGGCCGACCACATCGTCTCCAGGAACGTCGCCGCCTCGGCGAGCCCTTCGGGGCGTAGCCGATAGAAACGCCGGTTACCGGCGCGACGGATGTCGAGGAGCCCGGCTGTGACCAGGATCCGCAGGTGCTGGGAGACCGCCGGGCGGCTGATATCGGAAAAATGCCGGGCGATGTCGCCCGCCGATACTTCGCGGTCGCGTACCAGCATGAGGATCGTGCGACGGGTCGGGTCGGCGACCGCTCGCAACGCCTCGTCCACCATCCACCGCCTTCCCTCAGGTCCGCTTGCGGCATCCACCGGAGCTATTGTAAGTATTTAAGCAATATCTTACATACTTTTCGGATCAGGGGAAACACGTCATGACTGACAAGAATCGAGTCTCGACGTCAGAGAACGAGCGCCTGAACGCGCTGGTCGGCCGGTGGCGTTCACAGGGGCGGACGGTCGCCACTCCGGTCGAACCCGCGATCCAGATCGCCGGATTCGACACATACGAGTGGCTGAGGGGTGGGTTCTTCCTCATCCACCGTGTGGACGTGCGCATCAACGATGACAAGGTCGAAGTCATCGAAATGATAGGCCCCTACGATCCGGCGACCCGGACCTATCCCATGCGCTCCTTCGACAACCAGGGCAACTTCGTCACGATGCGGGCGAGCGTGAACGACGACGGCGTCTGGACGTTCACCGGCGAAACAGAACGGGCCACACTGGTGATCGCTGAAGATCGCAACACCATGACGGCCAGGTGGGAACGCGTCGACAATGGCTCGGATTGGCGGCACTGGATGGACATGACCTTCGCAAAGGTCTCCTGACCTCGGCCGCCTTCTCGGGTCGCCGCCAAGCTCCGGGCAAGTGGCAAGGGGGCGCCGCGGCAATCGGCTCGCGGCGTAGGCCGAAGAGCAGGCTCGGGGCCGTACGTCGCCATTATTGTTAGGTTAGGCTAACTTAATCTCTGTGGCTCCCCCCGCGAAGAGCGCGTATATCCGGAGACGGCTGACCGGCCTGTGTCTGCTCGGTGGCCTGTTGCTGCTCACCGTGCTGGCAGGCATCGCGATCGGCGCCAAGCAGATCCCGCTGGACCAGGTCCTTTCGGGCATGTTCGCTCCCGACGGCTCGGAGAACGCGCTGATCATCCAGGAGCTGCGGCTGCCGCGCACGCTGCTGGGGGTGGCCGTGGGGGCGGCGCTCGGCCTGGCGGGCGCGCTGATGCAGGCGCTGACCCGTAACCCCCTGGCCGAACCCGGTCTGCTCGGCGTCAACGGCGGCGCGGCGATGGCGGTCGTGACGGTGGTCGGCCTGTTCCGGGTGGACGAGGTCCTCGTCTACGTGTGGGCGGCGTTCCTCGGGGCCGCCGGGGCCGCGCTGCTGGTCTACGTGATCGGGTCGCGCGGCCGTTCCGGCGCCACCCCCGCGCGGCTGGTCCTGGCGGGAGCCGGGATCAACGCGGTGTTCAGCTCGCTGACGGCGGGAGTGATGCTGCTCAGCCCGCGTGGTTTCAACGGCTTCCGGTTCTGGCAGGTGGGCTCGCTGTCCGGACGCGACCTCGGTGTCTTCGCGCAGATCGGCCCGTTCCTGCTGGCGGGGACGGTGCTGGCGCTCTGCCTGGCGCGCCCGCTCAACGCGCTGGCGCTGGGGGAGGACACGGGACAGGCACTGGGCGTACGCGCGGGCCGGACCCGCGCGCTGGGGGCGCTGGCGGTCGTGGTGCTGTGCGGCGCCGCCACGGCGGCGGTGGGGCCGATCGCCTTCGTCGGGCTGGCGGTGCCCTTCGTGGCCCGGGCGCTGGTCGGCCCGGACCAGCGCTGGGTGCTGCCGTACTCGCTGCTGCTGGCGCCGGTGCTGCTGCTCGGCGCGGACATCGTCGGTCGCGTGGTCGCGGCGCCCGGCGAGCTGGAGACGGGCATCGTCACCGCGTTCCTGGGCGCCCCCCTGCTGGCACTGATGGTCCGTCGCGGAAGGGTTCCCCAGCTGTGAGCATGAATCGTGTCCTGCGCGTCGGGAGCATGTCCGTGCGGTGGCGGCCGCGGGCCGTCGCCGTGTGTGCCGTGCTGGCGGGCGTCGCGCTGGGGGCGGCGGTGCTCGTGGTCGGCAGTGGAGACTTCCCCGTCTCCGTCACCGAGGTGGTGGAGGCGCTGGCCGGGCGGGGAGAGCGCGCGACGGAGTTCATCGTGCTCACGTTGCGCCTGCCCAGGGCCGTCACCGGCCTGCTCGCCGGGGCGGCCCTGGGCCTGAGCGGTGCGATCTTCCAGAGCATCACGCGCAACCCGCTGGGCAGTCCCGACCTCATCGGGTTCACCACGGGTTCGGCCACCGGCGCGCTGCTGCAGATCCTGGTCGTCGGCGGCGGCACCGCCGCCATCGCGGCCAGCTCCGTCCTCGGTGCGGTGCTGACCGCGCTCGCCGTCTACCTGGTCGCCTACCGCGGCGGGGTGCACGGCTACCGGCTGGTACTGGTCGGGGTCGCCGCAGCCGCGATGCTGGAGTCGTTCAACGCCTACCTCGTCACCCGGGCCGAACTGCGCGAGGCGTACGAGGCGGCGTTCTGGCTCACCGGCAGCCTGACCGGCAGGGGCTGGCCGCACGCGTGGCCGCTGGCCCTGGCCATGGCCGTGCTCGTTCCGGTCACGATGGCGTTCGGGCACCGGCTGCGGATGGGGGAGCTCGGAGACGACGCGGCCCAGGCGCTCGGTGTGCCGGTCCAGCGGACGCGGGCCGCGCTGGTGGTGACGGGCGTGGGGCTGGTGGCGGTGGCGACCGCGGCGGTGGGACCGGTCCCGTTCGTCGCGCTGGCCGCACCGCAGCTGGTGCGGAGGCTCACCCATCGGCCCGGCACGCAGCTCGTGCCGGCCGCGCTGATGGGCGCGGCGCTGCTCGTCCTCAGTGACCTGGCGACGCTGCACCTGCCGGTCACGCCGCCGGTCGGTGTGGTCACCGGTGTGCTGGGCGGCGTCTACCTGATCTGGCTGCTGTCGACCGAGGGGATGCGGGGGCGGGCGTGAGCGGGTCGCACGGTTGGCCGGAGGCGAGCGTTGACGCCCGAACATCCTTAAATTAGGTTAGCCTTACCTAACTTAGGGAGAGCTCTGTGCTGACCAGGGAAGAACTGCACGATTCGCTGACAGAACTGCTCGGAGAGCCGGTGGAGGCGGACGACAATCTCATCGAACTGGGCATGGATTCGATCCAGCTGATGGGATTGACCGGCCGCCTGCGCCGCCTCGGCGTCGAGATCGGTTTCGCCGAACTCGCGCGGCGGCCCACGCTGGCCGAGTGGTGGGAGCTACTCGCCGAACGCGGTGCCCTCACCCCGGTTCCGAGTTCAGGCCAGGACCGCGTTCCCGATCCCGAGCGGGAGGCCACGGAGCCGGGCGAGTCGTTCCCTCTCGCGCTCATGCAGCACGCCTACTGGATCGGCCGCGACTCAGGCCAGTCACTCGGCTCCGTCGCCGCACACCTCTACGTGGAGCTCGACGGCCGCGAGATCGACCCCGGCCGCCTTGAGAGGGCGGTCCTGGCACTCGTCGAGCGGCATCCGATGCTGCGGGTCGCCGTCTGCGACGACGGCACCCAGCGCGTCCTGCCGGAGCGGCCGGGACCCGCGGTCACGGTGCACGACCTGCGCGCCGCGCCGGATCCCGAACAGGAGCTGGAACGGCTGCGCGCCCAGATGTCCACCCAACGGCTTCCCATCGAGACGGGCCGGGTCTTCGACGCGCGGCTGAGCCTGCTGCCCTCCGGGGCCGCGCGGCTGCACCTGGACGTCGACATGGTCGCCGCCGACGCGATGAGCTACCGCACGCTGCTGGCCGACCTCGCCGCGCTGTACGAGGGCGAGAACCTGCCGCCGATCGACTACAGCTACGCGCGCTATCTCGCCGCCGACCCCCGCGCGAAGGCCCGCGACCGGGACCGCAGGTGGTGGGGCGAGCGGCTCGGCGAGCTGTCCGGGCCGCCAGAGCTGCCGATCGTGCCGCGCCCGGGGGAGAAGGTCGTGCGCAAACACCACTGGTTGCCCCCCGAGGGCCGGCAGCGGCTGATCGCCCGCGCGCACCGCGAGGGGGTCACGCCGGCGATGGCGCTCGCCGCGGTCTTCGCCGAGGTGATGGGGGCCTGGTCGGCGACCCCGCGCTTCCTGCTGAACCTGCCGCTCTTCCACCGTGAGCCCATCCACCCCGACGTGGACGCCCTGGTCGGCGACTTCACCGGCTCCATCCTGCTGGAGGCGGACCTGTCGCGGGAACTGCCGTTCGTCGAGCGCGCCCGCGAGCTGCAGGCGCTGCTGCACACGGCCGGTGAGCACAGCGACTACTCCGGGGTGGAGGTGCTGAGAGACCTGTCGCGGGCGCGGGGTGAGCAGGTGCTGGCCCCGATCGTCTACACCAGCGCTCTCAACCTCGGCGAGCTGTTCGGGGAGCGGGCGCGGCGCAGCTTCGGCGAGCCGGAATGGATCATCTCTCAGGGGCCGCAGGTGCTGCTGGACGCCCAGGTCACCGAGGTCTCCGATGGCCTGCTGCTGAACTGGGACGTGCGCGATCCGGCTTTCCCCGACGGCGTCGCCGACGCGATGTTCGCCGCCTACACGGGCGCGATCACCCGCCTGGGCGCGCCGGGCGCCGACTGGAGCGAGCCGCTGGGGATCGGTGCCCCGCCGGACCAGCTGCGCCGGCGGCACGAGCTCAACGCCCAGCCGCCGCCACCCGCGCGGACGCTGCACGAGGGGTTCTTCGCGCGGGCCCGGCGTACTCCGGACCTGGCGGCGCTGCACTGGGGCACCGACGGCACGCTCACCTACGGCGAGCTGGCCGACCGCGCCCTGCGCGTCGCCGCCCACCTCGCCGAGCGGGGGGTGCGGCCCGGCGACCGCGTCTCGGTCGAACTGCCCAAGGGACCCGACCAGGCCGTCGCGGTGCTCGGCACGCTGGCCGCCGGTGCCGCGTACGTACCCGTCGGGTCCGGACAGCCCGCCGCCCGCCGGGAGAGGATCCTGAAGGCGGCGGGGGTCGTGGTCTCGCTCACCTCGGCCGTGACGCACCCCGCGCCGCTGGAAGGACCGGTTCCCGTTCCTCCCGGGCAGGTCGGCTACGTGCTGTTCACCTCGGGCTCCACCGGGGAGCCCAAGGGGGTGGAGGTCTCGCACCTGGCCGCGATGAACACGATCGGGGACCTGGTCGAGCGGTTCTCGCTCGGTGAGGCGGACGTCTCGCTCGCGGTGTCGGCCCTCGACTTCGACCTGTCGGTGTTCGACCTGTTCGCGCCCTGGTCCAGCGGTGGCGCCGTGGTGATCCCGGAAGAGGACGAGCGGCGCGACGCCACCCGCTGGGCCGAGCTGGTCGAGCGGTGGTCGGTGACCGTGCTGAACTGCGTGCCCTCGGTGCTGGAGATGCTGCTGCGGATCGGCCCCGTACCGAGCCTGCGGCTGGTCCTGCTCGGCGGCGACTGGGTCGGCACCCACCTGCCCGCGCTGCTGCGTGACCGTTCGCCGAGGTGCCGGTTCGTCGCGCTCGGCGGTACGACGGAGACGGCCATCCACTCGACGGTGCTGGAGGTCGACGGCGAGGTGCCCGCAGACTGGACGGCGGTCCCCTACGGCGTGCCGTTGCGGGGAGTGGCCTGCCGGGTCGTGGACGAGATCGGGCGCGACCGCCCCGACTGGGTGCGGGGCGAGCTGTGGATCGGCGGCGCCGGCGTCGCGGACGGCTACACCGGCGACGCCGAGCGCACCGCCGACCGTTTCGTCGTGCACGAGGGCACCCGCTGGTACCGGACCGGGGACATGGCCAGATACCGGCCGGACGGCACGCTGGAGTTCCTCGGGCGGCGCGACCACCAGGTGAAGGTGCGCGGGTTCCGGATCGAGCTCGGCGAGGTCGAGACCGCGCTGGAGGGCCACCCCCGGGTACGCAGGGCCGTCGGCCTGCTCGCCGGCTCACGGCTGGCCGCCGCGGTCGTGCTCGCGGAGGAGCCCGAAATGGAGACCGGAACGCCGGAGCTGCTCGCCCACGTACGGGAGCTGCTGCCCTCGCACATGGTCCCGGACCTGCTGGTGCCCCTGGCCGCGCTGCCGCTCACGGCCAACAACAAGGTGGACCGCAAGGCGCTCGCCGCCCTGGTCGCCGCCGAGGCGGGGGAGACGGGCACGCCGTACACCGCCCCGGCCACGGCGCTGGAGCGGGTGCTCGCCCGGGTGGTCGGCCAGGTGCTCGGCGTGCCGCGGGTCGGCGCGCACGACGACATCTTCGCGCTCGGTGGCGACTCGGTGCTGGCCACCACCATCATCGCGCGGCTGCGCGAGGCGCTCGACGCCTCGTCCCTGCCGCTGAGGGCGCTGTTCACCGAGCGGACCGTCTCGCGTGTCGCCCGCCGGTTCGCCGAGGTGGAGGAGACCTCCGGCAGGCTGGAGGCGGTCGCGGAGATCTGGCTCATGGTGGAGGGCATGTCCGAGGACGAGCTCGCCGAGCGCCTGGGCACGGGCGGCGGAGGCGACTGACCGGTCGTCACCGCGGGGTGGCGCGGCTAGGCGTCCTGAGGTTCGCTCTCCAGGGTCGCACCGCGCAGGCCGGTGAGCGTGAGGGCCAGGGCCAGCGCCAGCGCGGCGCTGGCCGCTCCGTACACGACGATCGCGGTACCGGGGGCCAGGTAACGGCCGAGCGCGCCCGCGCCGAGCGCGCCGACGGCCTCGCCGCCGGTCTCCTGGGCGGCCCACAGGGCGTTCACCCGGCCGAGGTAGCCGTCGGGGGTGTGCGCCTGGATGAGGCCGTAGCGGATGATCTCCTCGATGGACGCGACGAAGCCGTACCCGAAGAGGATCGCGACGGCGAGCGCGGGATGCCCGGCCAGTCCGAGGCAGGCCAGGAGCACGAAGCCGCAGACCGAGGCGGCGAGCAGCGCCCTGCCCGGTGCGCGCGAGTGCACGACCCACCCGCTGGTGAGCGAGCCGAGCACCGCGCCGCAGGCCGGCGCGGTGTAGAGCAGGCCGATAGTGGCCGGGCCACCGCCCAGCTGCAGGGTCGCGAACGCGGGCATGAGCACCGGGATGCCGCCCGCCACCATGAACAGCAGGCCGAGCAGCATGAGCGAGCCGACGACGCGGTGGGTGGCCACGAACCGCAGTCCGGAGCCGATCGCCCTCAACGGGTTCTCGGTGACCACGACGGCCGGTCTCAGGGCGGGGAGCCTCGTCAGCAGGCCGAGGGTGACCAGGGTGCCGAAGGCTGCGGCCGCGTAGTTCCAGCCGACGCCGAACGCCGAGATGGTCAGGCCGCCGAGAGCGGGAGAGATCATCGAGCCGAGCCGTACGGTCAGCGCGTTGAGCGCGCCCGCCGCGACGAGTTTGTCCGGGGTGACCAGGGCGGGGGTCGCGGCCAGCAGCGCGGTGACGCTGACACCGGTCGCCAGCCCGTCCCAGGCCGCGAGCAGGTAGATCGCGGCCAGCGAGGGGGAGGGCAGGAAGGCGTTCAGTGCCAGCAGTGCGAAGCCCAGACCGGCCGCGCCGCGCGCCAGGAGCATCAACCGGCGCCGGTCCTGCCGGTCGGCCAGCACCCCGCCCCACAGGAACCCGGCGAGTAGGGCGAACCCCTCGGCGGAGGAGACGGCGCCGACGTGTACCGTCGATCCGGTCATCGCATAGACCTGTACGGGCACCGCGACCAGGAGCATGCCGATGCCGAAGACCGACACGGTGCGTGCGATGAACACGTCGCGGAAGGCCCTGCTGGTTCTCAGCGGGCTGATGTCCATGGCCAGACGACGCAACATCTTCGGGGTTCTCCTCGACAGGCAGAATCAGTAAGGTGAGGCTAACCTTAGTTGACCTTAAGGAAAGAGGACAGAGCAGTGCAGCGGGTCCTGATGAATGGAAAAATCCACCGCGCCACCGTGACCCAGGCGGACCTGCACTACGTGGGTTCCCTGACGATCGACGCCGAGCTGATGGCCGCCGCCGACATCGTCGAGGGTGAGCAGGTCCACGTCGTCGACATCGACAACGGCGCCCGTCTCGTCACCTACGCGATCACCGGTGAGGCCGGCACCGGGATCATCGGCGTCAACGGCGCGGCCGCCCACCTGGTCCACCCGGGGCACCTGGTCATCATCATCTCGTACGGCAACTTCGACGCCGCGGAGGCGAAGGCGCACCGGCCCAGTGTCGTCCACGTGGACGGCGCCAACCGTGTCGTCGCGCTCGGCTCCGATCCGGCCGAGCCGGTCGCCGGCGCGGCGGCCCAGATCGCGGGGCGGTGACCGGTGGAGGGGTTCACCTCGTGGCCCGAGGAGTTCGCGGCGCGCTACCAGGCCGAGGGCTACTGGGGCGACCGGCTGCTCGGCGACGTGCTGAGCGGGGGCGAGAAGGAGCGGACCGCGCTCGTGGCCGGGGAGGAGCGGCTGACCTACGCGGAGCTGGATCGCCGCGCCGAACGCACCGCCGCCGGCTTCGCGCGGCTGGGCATCCGGCAGGGTGACCGCGTCGTGGTGCAGCTGCCCAACACCGCCTCCTTCGTCGTCGTCTTCCTCGCCCTGGTCAGGATCGGCGCCGCCCCGGTGCTGGCCCTGCCCGCGCACCGGGGGAGCGAGATCGGCTACCTGTGCGAGCTGAGCGAGGCCAGGGCGTACGTCATCCCCGACACTCACGGCGGGTTCGACTACCGCGACCTGGCCCGCTCGCTGGCGGTGGAACATGTCGTGGTGGACGGGGACGCCCAGGAGTTCCGCGCGCTGGCCGACCTCGGCACCGGCGCGGGGGCGGACGTGTCCTACGAGCGGCCCGACCCCGCAGACGTGGGGGTGTTCCTGCTCTCCGGTGGCACCACCGGGCTTCCGAAGCTCATCCCGCGCACTCACCGCGACTACGTCTACAACCTGGAGGCCAGCGCCGAGGTCTGCGGCTTCACCCGGGAGACCGTCTACCTCGTGGTGCTCCCGGTCGCGCACAACTTCGCGCTCGCCTGCCCGGGCATCCTCGGGGTGTTCGCCAAGGGCGGCACGGTCGTGCTGGCGCCCTCCGGGGCGCCCGACGAGGCGTTCCCCCTCATCGAGCGCGAGAGGGCGACGGTGTGCGCGGTGGTGCCGCCCATCGCGCTGCTCTGGCTGGAGGCGGCGTCCTGGTCGAAGGAGAACCTGTCGTCGCTGGAGCTGCTGCAGGTGGGCGGCGCCAAGTTCGCGGCCGAGCGGGCCGCGCAGGTCCCCGGCGTGCTGGGCTGTGCGGTGCAGCAGGTGCTGGGGATGGCCGAGGGACTGCTCAACTTCACCCGCCTGGACGATCCCCGGGAGCTGGTCGACACCACGCAGGGCAGGCCGCTGTCGCCGGCCGACGAGATCCTGGTGGTCGACTCCGACGACGTGGAGGTCGCCCCCGGCGAGGTCGGCGAGCTGCTCACCCGCGGTCCCTACACCCTGCGCGGCTACTACCGCGCGCCCGAGCACAACGCGCGCTCCTTCACCCCCGACGGTTTCTACCGGAGCGGAGACCTGGTGCGGATACTCCCCTCCGGCCATCTCGTCGTGGAGGGCAGGGTCAAGGACCAGATCAACCGGGGCGGTGACAAGATCTCGGCCGAGGAACTGGAGAACCACCTGCTGGCCCATCCCGCGGTGCACGACGCCGCCGTGGTCGGTGCGCCGGATCCGGTGATGGGGGAGCGCACCTGCGCCTTCCTGATCGTGCGGGACCAGGCGCCGACGCTGCGGGAGATCAAGCGGTTCCTGAAGGAACGCGGCGTGGCGGGATACAAGTGGCCCGATCGTGTCGAGCTGGTCGACGCCTTCCCCCGCACCCCGGTCGGCAAGGTCAGCAAGAAGGAGCTCGCCGCCGGCCTGCGCTGAGCGCCCGCACGCACGAGCCGCCCGGTCCCCCGGGCGGCTCGTGCGTGCGGCGCTCCTGTTTTCACGACCTGAGGAAAGCACCCTCACCCGCGCGAGGGCGGGCGCTCATGCGCGCGCGACCACGTACGGGGCGATGCTGGAGAGCTTCTCGCAGGTCTCCTCGTACTCGCGCTCGGGCGTCGAAGCGGACACGATGCCGGCGCCGGCCCGCAGCCATGCCCGGCCGTTCTCGGCGTAGAGGGCACGCAGCACCAGGGCGGCGTCCATCGACCCGTCCCGCGAGACGGTCAGGACGGCACCGGAGTAGAGCTCGCGGCGCTCCTCCAGCCGGGTGATCGCGTCGATCGCCTCCGGCTTGGGGATGCCGGAGGCGGTCACGCCGGGAAACAGCGCGTCGAGCGCGTCCCAGCAGGTGCGGCCGGGGGCCAGTTCGCCGCTGACACTGGAGCCCAGATGCTGCACGCTGCCGCGCTCCTTCACCGCCATGAAGCCGGTGACCCGGACCGTGTCGGGCGCGCACACCCGATACAGCTCCTGCTGCGAGGTGCGCACCGAGACCGCGTGCTCGAAGATCTCCTTGGGGTCGCTCTCCAGCTCGTGGCGGGTCAGTGAGTCCGTGCTCTCCCCCCGGCCGAAGGCTCGCGTGCCGGCCAGTGGCTGGGTCGTGACCGTGCCGTGCCCGTCGACACTCGCCAGCACCTCGGGGCTGAACCCGGTGGCCTGGAAGCCGTCCAGGTCGAGGAGGAACGAGCGGGCCGGGGTGTTGGCGGCACGGCCGCACACGTACGTCGCGACGACGTCGACGGGGAACGGGATCGGCAGCCGGCGGGAGACGATGACCTTCTGGTAGAGCCCGGCGGCGATCTCGGAGATCGCCTGGGCGACCCGCGACCGGTAGTGGTCGCCGTCGGAGCGCACGTCGACCGGCGACGGTGCCGCGATCCGGGACGCGCCGGGGGCGGACAGCAGCTTGGCGACCCGCTCGGCCTCGCCGGCGTCGGCGCTCACCACCAGCGCGCGTCCCGCCTCGATGCGCACCTCGGTGCGAGGCACGATCAGATGGGCGAGCCGGCCCGCCGGGTCGCTCGCGGCGAACTCGAACGCGATCCAGCCGTAGGCGTTCCAGGCCGGCCAGGGGGCCGCGCCGAACACCGCCTCCAGTGCCGCGGCCGGCCGGCCCGACCAGGCCTCGTCCACGGAAGGCCCGTCCAGCCAGCGGCTGCGCACGACTCCGGGTTCGAGGATCACCTCGCCGGACACCCCGCCCGCGAAGGTCCACAGGCCCGGTCTTTCGTACACGGTGTAGTCGTCGAACAGCCCTGAGCCGGCCAGACGGGCGACCAGGTGCAGCGGATCGACCGGGCTGTCGACGACCACCTCCGTGCGCATCTCATCTGTACTGATGCCAAACGACACAAGATCCACCCCTCTGAGGGACCGGAAAATCCGATCAATTTAGGTAAGGCTAACCTTGTGCCGATTTAATAGGCAAGGCTAACCTAACCTTCAGGCGGGGCGGCTGTCCGGCCCCGGACCCACAAAGAAAGAGTTGAGCGTGCGGGAACAGCAGGACGTCGCACGGCGGCGCGAACTGATGCGGCGGATGATGGCCGAGGCGGGGCTCAGCCCCGGCAGGGACCGGATCGTCCCACGCCGGTCCGGCGACCCCGCACCGCTGTCCTACGCGCAGCAGAGCATGTGGCTGCACCATCGGACGTTTCCCACCAGCCCGGCCTACAACGTCTGCCTGCTGGTGCACATGTCGGGTGAGCTCGACCCGGAGGCGCTGCGCGAGGCGCTGCGCGCCCTCATCCGCCGCCACGCGGTGCTGCGCACCGTCTACGACGACCATGACGAGAACGGGCCGGTGCAGCACGTCCTCGCCGACGACTCCCTCGACCTTCCGGTGCGCGACTGCGCCGACGCCGAGGCGCGCGCCGGGCGACTCGCGGCGCTCCCCTTCGACCTGCGCGTCGAGAGGCCGATCCGGCTGGAACTGCTCCGGCTCGGCGCGCGGAGGTACGCCCTCGTCCTGGTCGTGCACCACATCGCCTGGGACGGCATGACCTGGGGTTCGCTCTCACGCGACCTGTCGGCGATGTACCGGGCCGCCGTCCTGGGGGAGCCCGACGGTCTTCCCACGCTGACCGTCCAGTATCCGGACTTCGCCGCCTGGGAACAGGGCCGCCCGCCCTCTCCAGAGGAGATGGACTACTGGCGGCGGCGCCTCGACCCGCCGCCCGCGCCCCTCGACCTGCCCGCCGACCGCCCGCGGGGCGCGACCGTCTCCGAGCTGGGCGGGCGCCGGGCCCGCCGTTTCGACGACGCGGTCACCGAGGGGATGCGGAAGCTGGCCGCCGCTGAGAACGTCACCCCGTACATGGTGATGCTCGCCGCCCACGCGGTGCTGCTGCACCGCTACACCGGCGCCACCGACATCGCGATCGGCTCGGCGGTCATGAACCGCGAGCACACCGAGATCGAGCGGCTGGCCGGCAACTTCGGCAACACCCTCGTGCTCCGCACCGACCTGTCCGGCGCGCCCACCTTCCGCGAGGTCCTGCACCGGGTCCGTGACACCTGCACCGAGGGGTTCGCCCACCGGACGCTGCCGTACGACACGATCGTCCAGGAGCTGCGGCCCGCCCGGCAGCGCGGCAGGTCACCGTTCTTCGACACCATGCTGCTCTTCCTCACCCAGGAGATCGGCGACCTGGACCTGCCGGGCGTCACCACGAGCTGGACGCACATCCACAACGGCACCACCCACTTCGACCTGTCGCTTGAGGCATTCGTCAGGCCACAGGGCATGACCGTCGAGGCCACCTTCCGGCGCGAGCTGTTCGACGACGAGCGCGTCGACGCGCTCCTGGTCCACCTGGAGACGCTGCTTGAGAGCGCGCTGAGCCATCCGGACCTGCGGATCGCCGACCTGGAGCTGCTCGGCGCGGACGAGCTGGCCCTGCTGGCGGAGTGGAACGACACCGCGTGTCCCGTCCAGGACACGACGGTGACCTCCCTGTTCGAGGAGCAGGTCGCACGCACCCCGGACGCGGTCGCCGTCGAAGGTGGGGTCGGCGGTGGGGTCGACGGTGGGGTCGACGGTGAGTCGGGCACGCTCACCTACGCGGAGCTGGACCGGCGGGCCTCGGGCCTCGCCCGGCTGCTGCGCGAGCGTGGCGCGGGACCTGACCGGGTCGTCGCGCTGGCCCTGCCCCGTACCCCGGACCTGGTGGTCGCGCTGCTGGCCGTGCTGAAGTCCGGTGCCGCCTACCTGCCGCTGGACACCGACCACCCGGCCGACCGGCTGGCCTACATGATCCAGGACGCGGGCCCGCTCTGCGTGATCGCGACTCCGGAGACCGCCGCCCTCCTCCCGGAGGGAACCGCCGTGCTGACACCGTCCGGGTCGCTGCCCGAGCCGGAGCCGTCACACCCGGCCCGAGGCGGCGACCTGGCGTACGTCATCTACACCTCGGGCTCGACCGGCCGCCCCAAGGGGGTGGCCATCCCGCACTCCGCGCTCACCGCATTCCTGCTCACGATGCGGGAGCGCCTGGCCCTGGGCGCCGCCGACCGGCTCGTCGCGGTGACCACGATCGCCTTCGACATCGCGGCGCTGGAGCTGTACATACCGCTGATCAGCGGCGCGACCGTCGTGCTGGCCGGACGCGCGACCGTGCGCGACCCCGCGGCGCTGGGCGGCCTGCTCGCCGGGGCGACCATCGTCCAGGGCACCCCGTCGCTGCTGGGCTCGCTGGAGCCGGCCGCCCTCGCCGGGCTGCGGGTGCTCGTCGGCGGCGAGGCCCTGCCGGCCGCGCTCGCCGGGACCCTGCACTCGGTGGCGGCGTCGGCGGTCAACGTGTACGGACCGACCGAGGCGACGGTCTGGGCGACCTCCGCCGACCTGCCGGCGACGGGGATCGGCCGCCCGTTCCCCAACACCCGCGCGTACGTCCTGGATCCCGCGCTGCGCCCGGCGCCGGTCGGCGTCCCCGGGGAGCTCTATCTCGCGGGCGAGCAGCTGGCCCGCGGCTACGCCGGCCGCCCGGGGCTGACCGCGGAACGCTTCGTCGCCGACCCCTTCGGCCCGCCGGGCGAGCGCATGTACCGCACCGGGGACCTGGCCCGCTGGAGCCGCGACGGGTCGCTGGAGTACCTGGGGCGCGGCGACGACCAGGTGAAGATCCGCGGATTCCGGATCGAGCCCGACGAGGTGCAGGCCGTGCTCGCCGCCCACCCCGGTGTCGCGCGGGCCGCCGTCGTGGTCCGCGAGGACAGCCCGGGCGAGCGGAGACTCGTCGCCTACGTCGTGCCGCGCCCCGGCTTCCGGGAGGCGGACCTGCGGGCCGCCGCGGCCAGAGTGCTGCCCGAATACATGCTGCCCGGTGCGGTGGTCACCCTTGAGGAACTGCCGCGGACCGTCAACGGCAAGCTCGACCGGGCCGCGCTGCCCGCACCCGGGGTCCAGGTGTCGAGCCGGGGGCCGCGCGACGACCGCGAGGCGGCGCTCTGCGCGGTCTTCGCCGAGACGCTCGGCCTGGACACGCTGGGGATCGAGGTGGGAATCGACGACGACTTCTTCGCGCTGGGCGGCCACTCCCTGCTGGCCACCCGCCTCGCCGGCCGGGTGCGCGCCACGCTCGACGCCGAGCTCACCATCGCCGACGTCTTCGAGGCGCCCACCGTCGCCACGCTGGCGCCCAGGCTGGTGCGGGGCACCCGGCCGAGGGTGCGCGACGTGACCAGACCCGAGGTCGTCCCCGCCTCGGCGGCCCAGCGCGGCTTCTGGTTCGAGGAGCGGCTGCGCGGCCCCTCGGCCGCCGACGCGCTCCCGCTCGGCCTGCGCCTGCGCGGCCCGGTCGACGTCGACGCGCTGCGCGCCGCGTTCGGCGACGTCGTGGCACGGCACGAGGCGCTGCGCACCCTGCTGGTGGAGGGCCCCGACGGGTTGCCGGTCCAGCGTGTCCTGCAGGCCGGCGGGGTCGCGTTCGACGTGGTGGACGCACGCGGCTGGACCGAGGAGCGGCTGCGCGCCGCCGAGGCGCGGGCCGCCTCGCACGTCTTCGACCTCGGTGCCGACCTGCCGATCCGGGCGACCCTGCTGCGTGTCTCCGCCGAGGAGTCCGTCCTGGTCGTGCTCCAGCACCACGCCGCCGCCGACGAGTGGTCGTTCACGCCGCTGCTCGCCGACCTGTCTCGCGCCTACACCGCCCGCGGCGCGGGCACCGCGCCGGACTGGGCCCCGCTGCCCGTGCAGTACGCCGACTACGCCGTCTGGCAGAGCCGGACCGCCGAGTTCGCCGACCAGCTCGCCTTCTGGGAGCGGACGCTCCATGAGCCGCCCGAGGAGAGCACGCCGCCGGCCGACCGGCCCCGGCCCGCCGAGGCGAGCCACCGGGGCGGGCTGGCCTCGTTCGAGCTGCCGCTGGCCGGTGCGCGCAGGCTGGCCCTGGAGACCGGAACCAGCGTGTTCATGGTCCTGCACGCCGCCGTGGCCGCGCTCCTGCACCGGGCGGGCGCGGGCGACGACGTGGCGCTCGGCTCGCCCATCGCGGGCCGGGCGGACGCGGACCTCGCGGACCTGGTCGGGGTGTTCGTCAACCTCGTCGTGCTCCGCACCGACCTGTCGGGCGACCCGACCTTCACCGAACTGCTTGAGCGGGTCCGGCACACCGACCTGGCCGCGTTCTCCAACTCCGACGTGCCGTTCGAGCAGGTCGTGGAGCGGCTCGCGCCGGAGCGCTCGCTCGCCCGCAGCCCTCTGTTCCAGGTGATGATCGTCCACCAGCGGCTGGAGGACGTGCGGCTGCGGCTGCCCGGCGTGCACGCCGAGCCGTTCCTGCCCGAGACCGGTGGCGTCAAGTTCGACCTGGACATCTACTTCGCCGAGGGCGAGGAGCGGATCGAGGGGTTCGTCGCCTACGCCACCGACCTCTTCGACGCCGGGACCGTCACCGGCCTGCTAACCGACCTCGGCGAACTGCTCGATCGGGTCACCGAGGACCCGGCGCGGCGCCTGTCGTCGCTCGGCGCCCCGGTCACCAGGCCCGACACCGTCCGCGAGTTCCCCCCGCTCACCGTCGCCGAGCGGATCGAGGCACAGGTGGCGCGCACCCCGCACGCCACGGCCGTCGTCTGCGGCGACACCGCGCTCGGCTACGCCGAACTGGACGAGCGGGCCGAGGCCCTCGCCGACCGGCTCGCCGCCGCGGGAGCGGGCCCCGAGAAGATCGTCGCGATCGCGCTGCCCCGCTCGGCCGAGTTCGTCGTGGCGCTGCTCGCCGTGCTCAAGACCGGTGCGGCCTACCTGCCCATCGACACGACCTATCCCCGCTCCCGGATCGAGATGATGCTCGGAGTCGCCCGGCCCCTGCTGGTGGTCGGCGCCGACGAGCCGCCCCTGGACGCGCCGCCCCGCGCCCGGCCCCGGCCCCACCCCGACCACCCCGCGTACGTGATCTTCACCTCGGGGTCCACCGGGACGCCCAAGGCCGTCGTCGGGACCCAGCGGGCACTGGCCAACCGGCTCGCCTGGGGCGCCGATCTCGCCGCGGTCGGCGTGCGGGTGGCCAAGAGCTCCCCGGCCTTCATCGACGGCAGCACCGAACTGCTCGGCGGCCTCATCGCCGGTGACACCGTCGTCGTCGCGGACGACGAGACCGCCACCGACGCGCTCGCCCTGGCCGAGTTGATCCGCGGCCACGGGGTGAACCTGGTGACCGTCGTGCCGAGCCTGCTGGCCGCGCTCCTGGAGACCGGGGAGCTCGGCTCCGTGACCACGTGGGTGAGCAGCGGCGAGGCCCTGCCCGCCGCCCTGGCCGAGCGGGTCCCCGCCCGGCTGGTCAACCTGTACGGCTGCTCGGAGGCGGCCGGGGACAGCCTGATCGCCGAGGGCGGTGGCGGGCTGGCCCCGATCGCCAACACCGTCGCGTACGTGCTGGACGCCGGGCTCCGCGAGATGCCGGTCGGCGAGCTCTACCTGGCCGGAGACGGCCTGGCGCGCGGATATCTCGGTGACCCGGCCCGCACCGCCGAGAGGTTCGTGGCCAACCCCTTCGGCCCGCCGGGCTCGCGGCTCTACCGCACCGGCGACCGGGTGCGCCGCCGCCGCGACGGCACCCTGGACTTCCTGGGCAGGGCCGACGACCAGATCAAGATCCGTGGCTTCCGCGTCGAACCCGGTGAGGTCGAGGCGGTGCTCGCCGCCCGGCCCGGCGTACGGCAGGCGGCCGTGGCGGCCCGCTCGGGTCCGCGCCTGGTCGGCTACGTCGTGGGTGAGACCGGCCTCGACCTCGACGCGCTGCACGCCGGGCTCGGCGAGATCCTGCCGGACTACCTGGTCCCCTCCGTGCTCGTCGGCCTCGACCGGCTACCGCTCACTCCCAACGGCAAGCTGGATCGGCGGGCGCTGCCCGAGCCCGCGGCCCGCGAGGGCAGGGCGCCGCGGACCGACGCCGAGCGCGGCCTCGCCGGGCTCGTCGCCGAGACCCTCGGGCGGGACGGCGTCAACGCCGACGACGACTTCTTCCGCACCGGCGGCGACAGCATCAGCGCGGCCCTGCTCGTGGGACGCGCCCGCCGCGCGGGTCTCTCCTTCACGGTCCGCGACGTCTTCCGGTCGCGTACCGTCGAGGCCCTGGCCCGGATCGCGGTGGCCCTGCCCGGTGACGTGCCCGGTGATGTGCCCGCCGACGCCGCACGGGCTCACCCCGAGGGCGTGACGGCCGGCACCGCACCCCCGCTCGGCGCCCCCGGCGGGACCGTGACGGCACCCTCGGGCGGGTCGTCCGAGTCGCGGGCCGAGCTGCCGCTCTCGCCGCTGCAGGAAGGACTGCTGTTCCACCTGATGCTGGCCGGTGAGGACCGCGACGTCTACGTCCAGCAGGCCGTGGTGACCCTGTCAGGGCCCGTCGACCCCGGCCGCCTTGCCGGGGCCGCGCGCCAGGTGCTGCTGAAGTTCCCCAACCTGCGGGCCGGGTTCCGCACCGACGGCGGCCGGGCCGTGCAGTTCGTCCCGGAGCGGTTCGAGGTCGACTGGACCTATGCCGAGACCGGCGAGGCGGAGGCGCTGGAGGCGTTCGTCGAGGCACAGCGCGCCCGGCCGTTCGTCCCCGACTCCCCGCCGCTGATCCGCTTCGCGCTGGCCAGGGTGGGCGAGGACGACTTCCGGCTGGTGCTCACCTCCGAGCTGATCCTGCTGGACGGCTGGTCGGGTGGCCTGCTGGTCACCTCGCTGCTGGAGTTCTACACCGACGCCGACGCCGAGCGGGACCGCCCCGTGGTCGGTTTCCACGCCTACCTCGACTGGGTGAACGGGCAGGACCGGCAGGCCGCGATCAAGTCCTGGGGCCGCGCTCTGGACGGGCTCGACGAGCCGACTCTGCTCAGGCCCGAGTCGGCCGACCGCCCCGCCGACCTCGCCGGTGCCGGGGAGGTCCACCGCGCGCTGCCCGAGGGCCTCACCGCCCGGCTCGGTGCCCTCGCCCGAGAGTCCGGGCTCACCCTCGCCGCCCTGTACGAGAGTGCCTGGGGACTGCTGCTGGCGGGCCTCACCGGCCGTGACGACGTGGTCTTCGGCGTCTCGGTGTCCGGTCGCCACCCCGACGTCGACGGCGTCGAGTCCGTCGTCGGGCTGCTGTTCAACACGGTCCCCGTCCGGGTGCGGGCCGGCGCGGCGGACCCGCTGCGCGCCGTGCTGGAACGGACGCAGACCTTCCAGTCGGAGCTGTTCGACCACTCCTACGTCGCGCTCGCCGACGTGCAGCGGGTGACGGGCCTCGGGACCCTCTTCGACACCCTCTTCGTGTTCCAGAACTTCCCCGGCATGCCCACCGACCGCGGCTTCGGCCCCGGAGGCGACGTGCGGGTGCTCGGCCGCCAGGTCCGCGACGCGACCCACTACCCGATCACCATGGTCGTCGAGCCCGGTGCGGGCCTGCGCGTCATGTACCGGGGCGACGCCTTCACCGAGGCCGAGACCGAACGGCTCACCGACCGGTACGTGCGGGTCCTGGAGACGCTCGCCGCCGCGCCCGAGACCCCCTGCCACCGGCTAGACCTGCTCCTGCCCGAAGAGCACGACCGGCTGCGCCGGGACTGGGCCGAGGCCGAACGGCCCGTGCCCGACCTCACCATCGCCGAGCTGCTCGCCGAGCAGGCCGAGCGCACCCCGCACGAGCTCGCCCTGGTCTCCCAGCCCGGCGTGCGGCTCACCTACGCCGAGCTGGACGCCGCCGTCAACCGCCTGGCCAGGCTGCTCAGGGCGCACGGAGCGGGCCCCGAGCGGGTGGTCGCCCTGGCACTGCCCCGGTCGGCGGAGATGGTCGTCGCGCTGTTCGCGGTGCTCAAGACGGGCGCCGCCTACCTGCCCCTGGAGCTGGACTACCCGGCCGAGCGGCTCGACTTCATGCTGACCGACGCCGCCCCGGTCTGCCTGGTCTCGCACCGCGACATCGCCGCCGGACTGACCTGCCCGGGTGACTCGATCCTGCTCGACGACCCGGCCGTACGGGCGAGGCTGGCCACGCTGCCCGGCACCGGGCTGACCGGGGAGGAACTGCCCGATTTCGGCCGGGCCGTGCCGGGCCGGCTGGACCATCCGGCGTACGTGATCTACACCTCCGGCTCCACCGGGCGCCCCAAGGGTGTGGTCACCCCCTATCGGGGTCTGACCAACATGCAGTTCAACCACCGGGCCAACATCTTCGACCCGGTGGTGGCCTCGGCCGGGCGCCGGCTGCGGATCGCGCACACCGTGTCGTTCTCCTTCGACATGTCGTGGGAGGAACTGCTCTGGCTCATCGAGGGCCACGAGGTGCACGTCTGCGACGAGGAGCTGCGGCGCGACGCCGAGGCGCTCACCGAATACCTGCGGCGTCACCGGATCGACGTGATCAACGTGACGCCGACCTACGCGCAGCAGCTCCTGGAGGAGGGGCTGCTGGAAGGGGAGCACCGCCCGCCGCTCGTGCTGCTGGGCGGCGAGGCCGTCCCCGTGGCGGTCTGGGACCGGCTCGCGCAGGCCGAGGGGGTGCTCGGCTACAACCTCTACGGCCCGACCGAGTACACGATCAACACGCTGGGCGGCGGCACCGAGGACAGCGCCACGCCCACGGTCGGCAGGCCGATCTGGAACACCCGCGGCTACGTGCTCGACGGCTGGCTGCGGCCGGTACCGTCGGGCGCGCCGGGAGAGCTCTACATCGCGGGCGCGGGCCTGGCCCGAGGCTACCTCGACCGGCCTGGCCTGACCGCCGAACGGTTCGTGGCCGATCCCTTCGGCGGCGGCCGGATGTACCGGACCGGCGACCTCGTACGGGTGCGCCAGGACGGCAACATCGACTTCCTGGGCCGTACCGACGAGCAGGTGAAGATCCGCGGCTACCGGGTCGAGCTTGAGGAGGTCGAGAGCGTGCTGGCGGCCGAGCCCGGCGTCGGGCAGGCGGCCGTCATCGCGGTGGGCACCGACGTGCCCGGTGTCAAGCGCCTCATCGGCTACGTGGTGCCCGACGGCGCCGCGCGGCCCGACGCCGAGCGCGAGCACCTGGCGGAGTGGCGGCAGATCTACGACGCCGAGTACACCGAGATCGGCACGGCGGTCCACACCGAGGACTTCGCGGGCTGGGACAGCAGCTACGACGGGCTGCCCATCCCGCTGGAGCACATGCGCGAGTGGCGCGACACCACGGTGGCCCGCATCCAGGACCTCAACCCCCGGCGGGTCCTGGAGATCGGCGTCGGCACCGGCCTGCTGCTGTCGCGGCTCGCCCCCGGTTGCGAGGAGTACTGGGGTACCGACTTCGCGGCCCCCGTCATCGCCAAGCTCCAGGCGGACCTCGGCCCCGACTCGCCGGTACGCCTGAGCTGCCGGCCCGCTCACGACACCGCGGGGTTGCCCGCCGGTCACTTCGACACGGTGGTCGTCAACTCCGTGGTCCAGTACTTCCCGGGTGCCGGATACCTCGCCGACGTGATCGCCGCCGCGATGGACCTGCTCGCCCCCGGTGGTGCGCTGTTCATCGGCGACGTGCGCGACCTGCGGTCGGTGCGCTGCCTGCACGCGGCGATCCAGCTCGGCAGGGAGGGCGGCGCCGGCGGCGCCGACATCGGTGCGGCGGCGATCGACCGGGCGGTGCGGATGGAGAAGGAACTCCTCCTCGACCCCGCGTTCTTCGCCGCCCTCGACCTGGCCGCGCGGGTGGAGGTCCGTACCAAGCGCGGCGTCCACCACAACGAGCTCAGCAGGCACCGCTACGACGTGACACTCTGGAAGTCACCCGCCGAGCCACCCGCCGTGCCCCCCACCGAGGCCTCCGTCGTGGACTGGGCGGGCCTCGACGACCTGGCCACCCGGCTGTCCGGCGGTCTTCCCGGGCCGCTCAGGGTGCGTGCCATCCCCGATCCCAGGCTCTCCGCCGAGCTCGCCGCGCTACGCGCGATCGAGGGCGGGGCCTTCGCGGGGGAGGCGCGCGAGCTGCTGCGGGCATCCCCGCGGGGCGTCGAACCCGAACTGCTGTACGCGCTCGACCCAGGCGTGGTGACCACCCCCTCGGCCGAGATCGGTCACTACGACGCGGTCTTCGGCGGCGGGGCCGCCTTCCTGCCGGCCGATCCGGAGCGCAGGCCCGCGTCGTACGCGAACAACCCGGCGGCGGCCCGCGACCACGGGGCGCTCGCCGCCCGGGTGCGCGAGGGGCTCAGGCGGCGGCTGCCCGGCTACATGGTGCCGAGCGCGGTCATGACGCTGGACGCGCTCCCGCTGACCGTCAACGGCAAGCTGGACCGGCGGGCGCTGCCCGCCCCCGACCGGCAGGGGCCGCGCGGTAGTGGCCGCGCCGCCAGGACCGCCGTGGAACAGCTGCTGTGCACGCTCTTCGGCGAGGTGCTCGACGTCGCCGGCGTCGGGATCGACGACAACTTCTTCGAGCTGGGCGGGCACTCGCTGCTGGCGACCCGGCTGGTCGGCAGGGTCCGCGCGGTGCTCCGCGCCGAGCTCGCGATCCGGGACCTGTTCGAGGCGCCGAACGTCGCCGAGCTCGCCACCCGGTT
The DNA here is from genome assembly GCF_053592655.1 of Streptosporangium sp. NPDC002607. Taxonomy (NCBI): domain Bacteria; kingdom Bacillati; phylum Actinomycetota; class Actinomycetes; order Streptosporangiales; family Streptosporangiaceae; genus Streptosporangium; species Streptosporangium sp. NPDC002607. The sequence goes on along the minus strand of NZ_JBSFWD010000023.1, from coordinate 65,330 downwards.
GCACGACAGGGCCGGTGTCGCGCTCAGGCCCCCGCTGACTCCCCGGCGGCGTCCCGAACGCATCCCGCTGTCGTACGCGCAGCGCCGGCTCTGGCTGCTCGACCAGATCCTGCGCGAGGACGAGGGGCCCCGCGAGGCGTACCACCTGCCGCTGGCCGTGCACCTGAGCGGCGAGATCGACGTGGCCGCGCTGGAGGCCGCGCTCGGCGACGTGACGGCCAGGCACGAGAGCCTGCGGACCGTCTTCGCCGAGCACGAGGGCGTGCCATACCAGCGGGTCCTGCCGCCGGAGTCGGCACGCCCCGCCCTGGAGATCACGACCTGCTCGCCGGAGGAGGTGATCGCGCGCCCGTTCGACCTGGCCACCCAGATCCCGCTGCGGGTCGCGCTCATCCCGGAGGGGGAGAACGAGCACCTACTGCTCGCGGTCTTTCACCACATCGCGTTCGACGAGTGGTCCTTCGGGCCGTTCGCCAGGGACGTGGCGCGGGCCTACGCCGCGCGGCTGGACGGAGCGGCGCCCGTGGGGGAGCCTCCTGCGGTGCAGTACGCCGACTACACGCTCTGGCAGCGTGAGCTGCTCGGCGATCCGGTCGACCCGGGCAGCCCGCACGCCCGCCAGCTCGCCTACTGGGCGAAGGCGCTGTCGGGCATGCCGGCGGAGATCCCGCTGCCGGTGGACCGGCCCAGGCCGGCCACCGTCGGCCAGCGCGGCGCGACCGTGACCAGGCAACTGCCCCAGGCGCTGGTCGAGCGGCTCCGCGGGCTCGCGCGCGGGACCCAGGGGAGCATGTTCATGGTCTGCCAGAGCGCGGTCGCCGCGCTGCTGCACCGCGCGGGCGCGGGGGATGACATCCCGCTGGGCAGTCCCGTCGCGGGCCGCACCGACGAGGCGGCCGGTGACCTGGTCGGCTTCTTCGTCAACACGCTCGTGCTCCGCGCCGACGCCTCGGGCGACCCCTCCTTCGCCGAACTGCTCGCTCGCGTCCGCGACACCGACCTGGCCGGTCTGGCCAACCAGGACCTGCCGTTCGAGGCGCTCGTCGAGGCGCTGCGGCCACCCCGGGTGCCCGGCCGCAACCCGCTCTTCCAGGTGATGGTCGGCTACGAGAACCAGGCCATGGGCGAGGTGCGCTTCCCCGGGCTGCGGCAGCGGGAGGCGCTCTTCAGCCCGCCCGCGGCCAAGTTCGACCTGGACTTCATCTTCAGGGAGCGGGCCGAGGAGCTCCATCTCGTCGTCGACTACTCGGCCGACCTGTTCGAACCGGCCACGATCGACACGATGCTCCGCGCGCTCCTCGACGTGCTGGAGACCGTCGCGGACGACCCGGAGACGCGGCTGAGCGACCTGCCGGTGGCACTCGAGGCCCGTACGGTCACCCAGGCCGGCGCCGGGCACGCCGTCCGGCGCGACGACGACCGCGAGGCGCTGCTGTGCCGGGCGTTCGCCGAGGTCCTGGAGGTGGACGCGGTCGGGCCGCACGACAACTTCTTCGAACTGGGCGGTCACTCGCTGCTCGCCATGGAACTGGTGCGCCGGATCCGCAGGGAGCCGGGCTGCGCCGGAATGAAGATCGCGACGCTCATGACCGCCCAGACCGTCGCCGAACTCGTGAACCGGCTGGAATAAGGCGCTTCACACGGCCTTCAAAGATTGCTAAGTTAGGTTAGCCTTACCTAATCTTTAGAGCCCTTGCCGGCTCTGGAAGGACACCCATACCCATGCGCGACACGATGCGCCGCCTGGCCGCGACAGGAACGCTGCTGCTGGGCCTCGGCCTGGTGGGCGCGTGCGCCGGTGACGGCGGCGAACAGCCCGCCGCGAGCGCCCCCGCGACCCAGGCCGCCTCCGGATTCCCGGTCACCATCACGCACAAGCTCGGCACCACCACGATCGAATCCGCCCCCCAGCGCATCGTCGCCCTCGGCGAGATCGACCAGGACACCCTGCTCGCCCTGGGTGTGCAGCCGATCGCCATGGCCGAACTGACCGGCATCCAGGCCGACGGGCTCGCCCCCTGGACCGCGCCCAGGATCTCCGGGGCCAAGCCGACGCTGCTGAAGGCCGGTGAGTCGGGTTTCTCACTGGAGCAGATCGCCGCGCTCAAGCCCGACCTGATCCTCGCGGGCGGCGACTACTACATCGACAAGGAGTACGCCAACCTCTCCCAGCTCGCGCCGACCACCGCCTACGAGACCGGCCCCGCCGAGGACTCCTGGCAGACGGTGGCCCGCCAGGTCGCCAAGGCGGTCGGCAAGGCCGACGAGGGCGAGAAGCTCGTCACCGACGTCGAAGCGAGAATCGACTCGGTCAAGACCACCTATCCCGAGCTGGCCGGCAAGAAATTCGCGCTGACCAGCGTCTTCCCCTCGGGGAACATCGGCGTGCTGAAGTCCGACACCGACATCAGCGTCCAGCTCTTCGAGCAGTTCGGGCTGGTGCTGCCCGAGGAGATCAGGACGCTTCCCGGCGACGGCTTCGCGGCCGAGCTGAGCATGGAGAAGGTCAAGGTCCTCGACGTCGACCTGCTGCTCAGCCACTACAACGACGACGCCGCCACGCAGAAGAAGATCGAGGCCAACAAGCTCTTCGCCGGCCTCGACGTGGTCAGGCGGGGTTCCTACGTGCCACTGGACCTCACCGCGTTCTGGCCGCTGCGCACGCCGACGCCGCTGGCGGTCCCCCACGTGATCGACCAGGTCGTGCCACGGGTAGCCGAGGCGGCCAAGGCCGTCGGCGCGTCCTGACACACCCCGCCCACCCCTTCCCCTCCCGCCGCCTCGGTGGCGGGGGACCATCTCCTCAATATGTGAGAGGCGAACATGTCGAGCCCGGTCTATGACGTCGTGGGCATCGGTTTCGGTCCTTCCAACCTCGCGCTCGCGGTGGCACTGGAAGAGGAGCACGGCTCCGGCGTGAACGCGGTCTTCTTCGAGAGGCAACCCAGGTTCGGCTGGCACCGCAACATGCTCATCGAGGGCGCCACGATGCAGGTGCACTTCCTCAAGGACCTGGTCACCCTGCGCAACCCCGCAAGCCCCTACTCCTTTCTGTCCTACCTCCAGGACAGGGGGAGGCTGGTCGACTTCATCAACCACAAGACCATGTTTCCCACCCGGCTGGAGTTCCACGACTACCTGGAATGGGTCGCCGCCTCCTTCGCCGGCCTGGTGCGCTACGACTCCGAGGTCGTCGCGGTGCGTCCGTACGACGACGACACCCTCGAGGTCGTCGTGGAGCGCGGTGACGAGCTGCACACCTGCCTGACGCGCAACCTCGTGATCGCGGCCGGGCTGGAACCCGTGCTGCCCGACGGTGTGCGGCAGGGTGAGCGGATCTGGCACACCGAGGAACTGCTGGCCCGGCTCGAATCCCTCGGCGAGCGCGTCCCGGGACGGTTCGTCGTGGTCGGCGCCGGGCAGAGCGCGGCCGAGGCCGCCGAGCACCTGCACCGCACCTACCCGTCCGCGGAGGTCTGCGCCGTCTTCACCAGGTACGGTTACTCGCCGGCCGACGACAGCCCCTTCGCCAACCGCATCTTCGACCCGCAGGCCGTCGACCACTTCTTCTCCGCCCCAGAGGAAGTGAAGCGCATGCTGCTCGCCTACTCCAGAAACACCAACTACTCGGTGGTGGACCTCGACCTCATCGACGAGCTCTACCGGCGTTCCTACGCGGAGAAGGTCGCCGGCGTCGAGCGGCTGCGCATGCTGAACGTCTCCCGTCTGCTCGGCGTGGACGACGACGGCGACAGCGCCCGGGTCAGGATGTGCTTCCTGCCCACGGGCGAGGTGAGCACGATCGAGGCCGACGCGGTCGTCTGCGCGACCGGCTACCGCGAGCGCGACCCGCGAGACCTGCTCGGCGAGGCGGGCGAGCACTGCCTCACGGGTGAGACGGGCGAGCTGCTGGTGGAGCGCGACTACCGGGTCGCCACCGCCCCCGGCCGGACCTGGGGCGTCTACCTCCAGGGGGCCACCGAGGACACCCACGGGATCGCCTCCTCGCTGCTGTCCATGACGGCCGTCCGCACCGGAGAGATCGTGCGCTCCATCGCCCGGCGCTCGGCGGGGGTCCCCCAGGGGGCCGAGCCGTAACCGGCGTTCCGGAAGGTGGCGCCGAACGTCCCGACACGGAGCGATCAGCTACGTGACTCCATGTGTTCACTTGATTACCTTTGGTGTTGTCGTGTTCCGTAGGTAACCGAGGAGGATCATGAACACCTTCATCCGCAGTGCCCGCATCGGCCTGGCAGGGGCGGTTCTGGCCGGTGCCGGCCTGCTCGGCGTACTTCCCGCGACCGGCGCCCACGCCGCGTCGTCCCAGGCCGCACCGGCGGTCGTCTGCTCGCACACGACCGCGGCCGGCTGGATCTGCTACCTGCGGTACTGCGACCGTTACTACTGCTACTACGACTGCTATCCAACCCTGACCGCGCGCAGCAAGGGAGAAAAGCCCTCCGACACCATCCGGGTTCCCAAGCCCGAGGGGACACCTCCCGCCCAGATCACCAAGCCCTGACCGGCGGAGCCGTGACACCGTGGACCGGGTGCGCGCGGTCGTGCCGTCCACACTGGGAAAAGCGCACCGCGGGGGTTCCCGCGGTGCGCCGGGTAGCCGCCCGGACAGCCATCCGGCGCGGCCGTCCGGGTAGCTCCGGCCGGCCTCCACCGTCGACGGGACCGGGCTGAGCTCTTCTCGTCCCGGGGCTCGCTCCAGGACAAGCCGGACGCAAGAGGCTTCCAAGTCGACGGGGATATCCCTTTAGCCATTCGGGCGATGGGAACGTCCGGTTCAGGGGTGAAGGGCGAGCCCCTTGAGCACCTTGTCGACCCCGTTGCGCGGCCCGTGCACCGCGAGCCCGACCAGGCGGAGCTCATCGGAGGGCACGGCGCGCACCGCGGCCCGGTTGTCCTCGTCGTTGTCGGTCTTGAACAGCTCCTCCGTGTACAGGGCCACCTCCAGCCCGCGTGCCAGCGCGCGGGCGTGTGCCGCGGCGAGGCCGGGGCCGTCCGCGGCGTAGACCAGGACGGGCTGGCGGAACATCGCCAGGTAGTGGTTGCCGGACCCGTCGGCGTACGGCTCACCCATCACCTCGGGCCCGCCACCGGCCACGCCGCTCGCCAGGAACGCGGTGACGTTGAGCTTCTGCCAGACGGCGAGGTCCGCGCGCACCACAATGCCGATCTTCGTGTCGAAACGCATGTCCCGCAGCATCGTCGGACCCGCCTCGCCGGGTCTTGAACGCTCGTGCGGCACCAGAATGGATTCATGCCGGGTGAGTGGTCGCGCTACTGGCGCTCGCCCCTGCCGGGGCTGGAGGCGATGCACGCCCACTTCGAGCGGCACACCTACCACCGGCACAGCCACGAGACCTACTCCTTCGGGATCACCGACGACGGCCGGCAGGCGTTCACCTGCCGGGGATCGGGCCACACGAGCACGGCGGGGATGGTGCTGGCGTTCAACCCGGACGACCCGCACGACGGCCGGGCGGCCGACGAGCTCGGTTTCACCTACCGGATCGTGCACATCGGCCCCGAGCTCGTCTCCGGTGCGCTGGCCGGGTTCGCGGGCCGCGCGGCCGGGCTGCCGCTGTTCGCCGAGCCGATCGTCCACGACCCGGTGCTCGCCGGAGGGCTGGGCCGCCTGCACGCCGCACTCCTCGGCGGAGCCCCCGCCCTGGTCGCCGACGAGCTGCTGGACGCGGTCATCCCCGCCCTGGTCCACCGCGCGGCCCTCAGCGGTCCCGCCGCGAGGGGTCCGCGGTTCCGGGCGGGGAGCCGGGGCGCGGCGGGCGTCGCCGGGCGCGTGGCGGAACTGCTCGAGGACGACTACCGGACCGACCACACCGCCGACTCCCTGGCCGCCGTGTCCGGATCCAGCAGGTTCACCGTCTACCGGGCCTTCCAGGCGGTGTACGGGATGGCGCCGAGCGAGTACCAGCGACAGGTCCGCCTGCGCGTGGCTCGCGGGCTGCTGTCGCGGGGCACGCCGGTCGCGGCCGTCGCCGCGGAGACCGGTTTCGCCGACCAGAGCCACCTGACCCGCTGGTTCGTCCGCTGGTACGGCATCACTCCGGGGGTCTACCGCCGTGCCGCCCGCTGACGGTGAATCGCCGGCCCGCCCGGACCATGGCTCGCCAGGATTCCTCCGGCGGGCTTCGCCTGGTGACCTGGACGGTCAGCGGCCGCCATCCCGGCGAAGGTCTCCGGCCACGGCTAGTCGATCAGTGAGCCGCAGCTGATGTTGGCGGTGGCGGCGGTCATGGCGCGAGCGCGGTCGGAGGCGACGAAGGCCGCCACGTTGCCCACGTCGTCGAGCGTCGCGGCCCGTCCGAGCATCGTCATCTTCTCGATTCCCTCGACGACCGCCTCGCGCCCCTCGAAGCCCTCGGGGAGGGTCTCGGGCACGCCGCCGGTGCGCAGGGTCACGACGCGCACGCCGTGCGGTCCGAGCTCGGAGGCCAGCTGCCTCCGCATGGATTCGATCGCTTCGAACGCGACCTGGATACCTCCCAGGTAGTGGTCGCGCAGCGGGTGGCCCGAGCCGCCGAACGCCAGGATCACCCCCGAGCCCTGCCGCCTCATGTGGCGGGCGGCGGCCCGCGAGGTCAGGAACATCGTCCTCACCGCGGTCACGACCGGTCGTTCGTAGTCCTCCAGCGACATGTCGGCCATCGGGGTGCCCTGCACATCGCCGTGCGAGATCAGGTTGAAGGACACGTCTATGCTTCCGGCCTCCGCCGCCACGGCGTCGGCGTGCTCGTCGACCATCTTCGCGTCCAGCGCGTCGACCTCGGCCGTCCGCGCCACCCCGCCGGCGGCGCGGATCTCCTCGGCGACCTTCTCCAGCCTCGCCAGGGTGCGCCCGGCGAGGAAGACGGTCGCCCCCTCACGGGCGAAGGCGCGGGCGACCGCACCGCCGATGCCCCCGCCCCCGCCGTAGATCACGGCGTTCTTGCCCTCCAGCAACATCTCGTACCTCCTGTTTGGTGGTTCTCCCGCCCGGATGTCGAGCGCCGGAGCGGCCCTTCGCCCACTTGCCGGAACCGATGCGCCCGGCGAACGAGCCGGAGGCCCGGCCGACCCGTCCCGGATCCCGCGCGTCCCTCAAGGACAAAATAATCTTGTACATAAAATTTTATTTTGTCAATGGCCGGGCGACCTCTGGCACCCGATCGGACGTGGCGCGGCGGACCGGGGAACGTAGCCCCCCGTTTCCCTGATCAAACGGCATATGCCGGTCATGTGCCGTTAACCACATTCACGGGTGGCCGTTCGCCGGTGCTCCTATCGTCGAGATCACTTGGAAAGTGGTTCTGCTGATCCTCGCCCTGGAGGTTCGTCGATGGAACGCCGCACATTCCTTCGCGCCTCGGTGCTCGGCACGAGCACCCTGGCCCTCACCGGAAGCCTCTGGCAGGACGCCCTCGCGGCCCCGGCTCAGAACGCCGCAGGTCCCTACGGCCCCCTGCTGGCCGCCGACGCCAACGGCATCCAACTCCCCGCCGGATTCACCAGCCGGGTGATCGCCCGATCCGGCCAGGTGGTCCCCGGCACCTCCCACACCTGGCACAGCGCCCCCGACGGTGGTGCCTGCTTCGCCGACGGCAGCGGCTGGATCTACGTGTCCAACTCGGAGATCAATCCCGGCGGCGGCGCCTCGGCGATCCGCTTCGACTCCGCGGGCAACGCCGTCTCGGCCACCTCGATCCTGTCGGGCACCCGGCAGAACTGCGCGGGCGGCGCGACACCGTGGAACACCTGGCTGTCATGCGAGGAGGTCGACCGCGGCTACGTCTACGAAACCCGTCCCTTCGGCGGCGCGGCGACACAGCGCCCGGCCATGGGCCGCTTCAAACACGAGGCGGCCGCCGCCGACCCGGTCCGCAAGGTCGTCTACCTCACCGAGGACGAGACCAACGGGCGGTTCTACCGCTTCATCCCCACCACCTGGGGTGACCTGTCCTCGGGCACGCTGCAGGTGCTGTGCGCGGGCTCGGCCACCTCAGGCTCCTTCACCTGGGCGAACGTTCCCGATCCCGACGGTTCTCCGACCGCGACCCGCAGCCAGGTCTCCGGATCGAAGTCCTTCAACGGTGGCGAGGGATGTCACTACGCGGGCGACACCGTGTGGTTCACCACCAAGGGTGACAACAGGGTCTGGCAGGTCAACGTCGCCGCCGGCACCTACGAGCTCGCCTACGACGACAACCTCGTCAGCCCCGGCACCGCGCCGCTGACCGGCGTGGACAACGTCACCGGCTCGACCTTCGGCGACCTCTACGTCGCCGAGGACGGTGGCAACATGGAGATCTGCCTGATCACTCCCAACGACACCATCTCCCCGTTCCTGCGCATCAGCGGCCAGGGATCCTCGGAGATCACCGGTCCGGCCTTCACCCCCGCCGGCAATCGCCTGTACTTCTCCTCCCAGCGCGGCACGTCGGGTTCCTCCTCCGGGGGGATCACCTACTGCGTGACCGGCCCGTTCCGCACCTGAGGGACTGCCGGGCCGTGCGGCGCCGATCGCATGGCCCGGCCGTCCGGTGGTTTCTCGATTCTAGAGAGACTCTCTAGAATCGGCTACGATTTTGCCATGGGACCTACTGTCGTCATCACCGGTGGCAACCGCGGGATCGGGCTGGCCACGGCCGAGGAGTTCGCCCGCCGCGATCACCGGGTGGTGATCGTGGCCAGGAATCCCGCCGCGGCGGGCGAGGCCGCCCGGCTCGGCGCCGATCTGGTCGCCGGAGATCTCTCAACTTTGAAAGGGGTCCGGGCTGTCGCCGAGGCGCTGGCCGGAACCTGCCCGCGGCTCGACGTGCTGGTGCACAACGCCGGGGTCTGGCCATCGGCGCGGCGGCTCACCGAGGACGGGTTCGAGGAGTCCTTCGCCGTCAACCACCTGGCGCCCTTCCTGCTCAACCACCTGCTGGAGGATCGCCTGACCAGGGTCGTCCAGGTCACCGCGGGCCTGTACGTCAAGGGCCGTGCCGACCTCGTGCGCACCCCGGCCGGTACGGACTTCTCTCCCCTGCGCACCTACGCCGACACCAAGCTCTGCAACCTGGCGCTGATGCCGCTGTGGGCCGAGCGCTGGAAGCCGCGGGGCATCACGATCGACGCCGTCCACCCCGGAGTGATCAGGACCGGGCTCGGCGACCGGGGCGGCCCGGTGGGGGTGCTGCTGAAGACCGCGAAGCTGCTGTGGAAGGCACCGGCCGACGGCGCGGCTCCGGTCGTACGGCTGGCGCTCGACCAGGCCGGCACCGGACGGTACTTCGACGTCGACCGTGAACTGCCCCTCGCCTCCGTGGCCGCTGACCTCGCGTGGGCGGGGAAACTGTGGACGCAGGCCGCGGAGCTGACCGGTGTCGCCTAGACAGCGGCGCGGCGAGGAGACCCGGGAGCGGCTGCTGGCGGCGGCACTGGACCTCTACGCGGAGAAGGGCGCCGACGGCTTCACCATGACGGCGGTGACCGCTACCAGCGGCGTCAGCGTCGGAAGCCTCTACCACCACTTCGGCAGCTTCGACGGGCTGGCGGCCGCCCTCTACGCGCGCTGCCTGTCCGAGCTGCTCGACGCCGTCATCGCCGCACTCGACGCGGTGCCGCAAGGGCAGGAGGGAGGCCCCCGTGACGGCACGGAGGCGCGGGCCGCCGCCGGCGTCCGGGCCGTGGTCACCGGATATCTCGGTTTCACCCGTGAGCACAGGGCCGCCGCGCGCTTCGTCCACGCCTCCGCCTACGCCGACTTCCTGGCCGCGCACGCGGATCTGATCGCGGCGGAGAGGGAGTCCAGGCTGACCTGGATCCTGGGCTGGCTGCGACCGTACGTCGAGGCGGGGCTGGTCGTGGGGCTGCCCGACGAGTTGATCGAGATGCTGGTCGTCGGCCCGGTCGCGGAGACGGCCCGCCGCTGGCTGGCCGGGGCCCCCGGCATCGACCTGGACGAGGCGTCCCGGCTGCTTCCCGAGCGGATCTGGCGATCCCTGCGGGCCGCCGAGGCCGCCGAAGCCTCGGTGACGAGGTAGGAGAGGTACGAGGTGCCAAGGGTGGAACGCCCCAAGATGGCGTGAATCACTTGATCGTACGCATACGGCATTATCACCCCCCTTGTTCATGTCTTTCGTACCCCTGTGGGAATTACCTCCTTGTGGAGAGTAAGGTTGCCCTGCCCTAATTTAGGTAAGGCTTTCCATCTCATGGAGTGACGGTGTTCGCCAGCTATCTCATCGGATTACGCGAAGGCTTGGAGGGCGCCCTCGTCGTCTCCGTGCTCGTCGCCCTCCTCGTCAAAAGCGATCGACGTGACCGGCTTCCCCTCGTCTGGGCCGGGGTCGGCGCCGCTCTCGTGCTGTCGATCGCGTTCGGCGCGCTGCTCACCTTCACCGTCGCCCATCTGGAGCACCGGCAGCAGGAGTTGTTCGATGCGACGACCTCGCTGCTGGCCACCGTGTTCGTCACCTGGATGATCTTCTGGATGCGGGGTGCCGCCCGCACGATCTCCGGTGACCTGCGCGCCAAGCTGAGCGAGGCCCTGGAGGTCGGCGCGCTCGCGGTGGCCGTGATGGCCTTCCTCGCCGTGGCGCGCGAGGGCCTGGAGACCGCGCTGCTGTTCTTCGCCTCGGTGCAGGGCGCCACCACCACCGCCGTCCCGCTGATCGGGATCAGCCTGGGCCTGGTCACCTCGGTCGTGCTGGGCTGGGCCATCTACCGCAGCGCGATGCGGATCAACCTGACCAGGTTCTTCACCTGGACCGGTCTCCTGCTGATCCTGGTCGCCGCCGGAATCTTCAAGTACGGAGTGCACGACCTGCAGGAGGCCGCCATCCTGCCGGGCCTGTCCACCTACGCCTTCGACATCAGCGGCGTGCTGCCCGCCGACTCCTGGTACGGCACCCTGCTGTCCGGGATGTTCAACATCACTCCGCAGCCGAGCGTGCTGGAGATGGTGGCGTGGGCCGTCTACGCGGTGCCCACGCTTATCCTCTTCCTGCGGCCGTGGCGTAGCCGCCCGACGCCCTCACCCGCCACCCCCTCGACCGACCCGCAGCCCGCGGGCTGAAACCGCCTGAACAGGACGATCATGCGTACTTTCCTTGCCATCGCCGCGGGTGCACTCGCTCTCACCGGCCTCGTGGCCTGCTCCTCCGAGCCCACCGCGGCCACGGGCGCGGGCGCCTCCGCCGCCCCGGCCAAGGGCGGCCCCGTCGCGGTGGCCGCCACCGACACCGAGTGCAAGGTCGCCGTCACCGAGCTGGCCGCGGGCACCTCGACGTTCGCGATCACCAACGGCGGTGCCAAGGTCACCGAGTTCTACGTCTACGCACCTGGTGACCGGGTCATGGGCGAGGTGGAGAACATCGTGCCGGGCCTGACCCGCGAGGTGATCGTCGAGCTGCCGGCCGGCAGCTACGAGGCCACCTGCAAGCCCGGCATGGTCGGCAAGGGTGTCCGCAGCCCGCTCAAGGTCACCGGCGAGCACAAGCCGCTCAGCGACGACGCCCAGCTCGCCGAGGCGACCGCCAGCTACAAGCGCTACATCAAGTCGCAGAGCGACACGCTGCTGATCAAGGCACAGGAGTTCGTCGACGCGGTCAAGGCCGAGGACATCGAGAAGGCCAAGGCGCTCTTCCCGGTCTCCCGCACCTACTGGGAGCGGATCGAGCCGGTCGCGGAGATCTTCGGCGACCTCGACCCGGCCATCGACGCCCGGGAGAACGACGTGGCCGAGGGGGAGGAGTGGACCGGCTTCCACCGGATCGAGAAGGACCTCTGGGTCAAGAAGGACATCAGCAAGGACGGCCCGATCGCCGACAAGCTGATGGCCGACATCAAGACCATCGTGGAGCAGTCCAACTCCGCCGAGCTGTCGCCGGTGCTGCTGGCCAACGGTGCCAAGGGCCTGCTCGACGAGGTGGCCTCCGGGAAGATCACCGGTGAGGAGGACCGCTACTCGCACACCGACCTGTGGGACTTCGACGCCAACCTGCAGGGTTCCAAGGCCGCGGTTCAGTCGCTCCGTCCGGTTCTGGAGGAGCGCGCCCCCGAACTGGTGAAGACGCTGGACGAGAAGTTCGCCGGGGCCGAGGCCGCGCTCGGCGCGCACCAGAAGGGCGACGGCTGGAAGCTGCACACCGAGCTGTCCAAGGACGACCTCAAGAAGCTGTCAGACGCGATCAACGCACTCGCCGAGCCGATCAGTAAGATCGCCGCGGTGGTGGCAAAGTAACGATCGTTCCAGGTGGGGGAGGGATGCGATGAGTGAGCGGATCAGCCGCAGGAAGCTGTTCGGCATGGGGGCGGCCGGCGTGGCGGTCGCCGGTGCGGGGGTGATAGCGGTGCGTGGGATCGGTGACGAGCCCGCGCCCACCACGGTCGCCTCCGTCTCCGACGCGGCCCCCTTCTACGGCGAGCACCAGGCGGGCATCGTCACCCCGGCACAGGACCGGCTGCACTTCGTCTCCTTTGACGTCATCACCGAGAAGAAGGCGGAGCTGGCCGAGCTGCTCCAGGAGTGGACCGCCGCCGCGGCCAGAATGACTCAGGGCCAGGAGGCGGGCACGTTCGGCGCGGTCGGCGGCCAGCCGGAGGCACCGCCGGACGACACCGGCGAGGCGCTCGGCCTGCCCGCCTCCGGGCTGACGCTGACCGTCGGCTTCGGTGGATCGCTCTTCGACGACCGGTTCGGGCTGGCCTCGCGCAGGCCGGCCGCGCTGGCCGACCTGCCGCACCTGCCCGGCGACGCGCTGCTGCCGGAGATCTCCGGCGGTGACCTGTGCGTGCAGGCGTGCGCGCACGACCCGCAGGTGGCGGTGCACGCCATTCGTAACCTGGCGCGCATCGGCTTCGGCCGGGTCTCGGTGCGCTGGTCCCAGCTCGGCTTCGGCCGCACCTCGTCGACCTCGCGCGCGCAGGCGACGCCGCGCAACCTGATGGGGTTCAAGGACGGCACGGCCAACCTCAAGCTGGAGGACGTGGCGCTGCTGAAGGAACAGCTCTGGGTGGGGCCCGGTGACGGCCCCGACTGGATGGCCGGCGGCAGCTACCTGGTCACCCGCAAGATCCGGATGCTGGTCGAGACCTGGGACCGGGCACCGCTGGCCGAGCAGGAGCAGATCTTCGGCCGGGACAAGGGAGAGGGCGCCCCGCTGGGCAAGAAGAACGAGTTCGACCTGATCGACTTCGAGGCCAAGGGCCCCGACGGGAAGGCCCTGATCTTCGACGACGCGCATGTACGGCTCGCCCACCCGTCCCACAACGGCGGTGCGCACCTGCTGCGCCGCGGCTACAACTACGTGGACGGCTCCGACGGCCTGGGCCGGCTGGACGCCGGCCTGTTCTTCATGGCCTACCAGCGCGACCCCCATCGCCAGTTCGTCACCGTGCAGCGCTCCCTGGCGGGCAAGGACTCCCTCAACGAGTACATCAAGCACGTCTCCAGCGCCCTGTTCGCCTGCCCTCCCGGCGTACGCGACGCGGGCGACTACTGGGGCCGCGCCCTGTTCTCCTGACCACCGAACGCATGTGATCGGCCATCGCCCGGCCGGCGACCCGCCCGCGAGAGCCGGTGCCTTGTGAGGGGCACGCCGGGTCCGGCGGGCGGGTCGGGGAAACGGACTGATCGCAAGGTCGGCACCGCGCCCCGGCCCGATCCGACGACGAGGGAAAGCCGCAGGCCGACGGCTGTCGAGGCCGCGCCGATCAGCGGCCTTGCCTGCCCGTCGTGATCGTCGTCAGCCGGTGGGCTGGGCGTTGGTGATCGGTTGTCAGGAGGGTCGTTAAGAGTCGGCCGGGATCGCCGCGGAGGGGTGGGTGTCCGATTCGGTGATGGCGGTCCGTGAACCGAGGTAGGCGTCGAGGACGTCGGGCAGGGTGAGCACCTGGTGGGGTGGGCCGGCGGCCAGGAGCCGGCCCGAGCGGAGCACGGTCACGGTGTCGCAGCAGGCGGTGATCAGGTCCATGCGGTGTTCGACCAGCAGGACGGCCACCCCGCGGTCGGCGACGGATCGGATCAGGTGGCCGAGTTCATCGGCTTCGTTGTTGTCCAGGCCTGCGGCGGGTTCGTCGAGCAGCAGGACCGATGGTGCGGCGGCGATCGCGCGAGCGATGGCGACCAGGCGCCGGCGTCCGAAGGGCAGTTGTTCGGGTTTGAGGTCGAGGTCGGGTACGAGGCCGCACTGGTCGATGGCATTCAGGGCGTCGGCGTTCAGGTGGATGCGGCCTGGATGGACCAGATCAGTGAGATAGCGGCCGGCGCGGCCGTCGTCACAGGCGACGGCGAGGTTCTCACGCACGGTCAGGTCGGAGAACAACTCCAGGGACTGGAAGGAGCGGATCATGCCGTTGCGGTTGCGGCGGCGCACGCTCCAGGTGTTGATGGCGTCGTCGCCGAGGTGGATCGTGCCGCCGGACGTGGCGACGAATCCGGTGACCGCGTCGATGAAGGTGGTCTTTCCGGCTCCGTTGGGTCCGATGAGACCGTGGACCTGCCCGGGTTCGAGGCGCAGTGATACGTCGTCGATGGCGTGCACGCCGCCGAATGCCACCCGTAGACCCTCCACGCGCAGGGTGCGCTGCTTTGTGACCCGGCTGGTCCGGGGCGGGGTGGCTGCCGTGGTGGTGGGAGCCTGCGGTGATGGCGTATGGGCGGGGGGCGCCTTCCCGGCGAGCCGATCGGTGACAGTGCCGGTGGTGCGGCGGCGGACGAGCAGGTGGTGGAGTGCCTGTCGGTTTTGTTCGAACAGTCCGTCGGGGGCGATGCGCAGTGCGATGAGCAGGAACAGGCCGCCGATGAGGGGGAGGTAGACGTTGATGTCGGGGATGCCGTGCAGCAACTGGCCGGCCAGGCCGTTGGGGACCATGAGCGATCCGATGAGTGCTCCACCGATCATGCCGACGCCGCCGGCCACGGTGACGCCGACCAGAACCAGGGAGGTGAACACGGCGAATTGCGAGGTGAGGACCACCGATTGCTGGTAGCCCAGCAGAACCCCGCCGAGCGCGGCCACGGCGGCGGCCAGGGTGAAGGCGTAGGTTTTGGCAGCGTAGACGCCCACCCCCAGCGCGGCGGCGGCGCGTTCGTTGGAGCGGACCGCCAGCAGGCGCCGCCCGACCGTGCCCCGGCGCAGATTCGCTATCGTCAGGGCGACCGCGAACAGCGCGACCAGAGCGACCACGGCGTAGCGTTCGGGGTGCAGCAGGGGGTCGATGTCCCAGCCAAGCAGGGACGGCGGGGCGATGGTGAGCCCGGCGGTGCCGCCGTTGATGTCGTCGTTGTCCAAGATGAGCTGATAGGCCACATCGGCCAGGGCGAGGGTGACCACTGCCAGGGTTACCCCACGAGTGCGCAGGGACGGCAGCCCGACGACCGCGCCGATCGCGGCGGTGATCAGCACTGCGGCCACGAGGGCGATTTCGAACGGTACGCTGCCCGACAGTTTGGCGGCGATGAACGCTCCGACCCCGGCCAGCACGTACTGGGTCAAGGACAGCTGGCCGGCGAAGCCCGTGATGACGACCATGGACAGGCAGATGATCGCGATCAGCACGGTGAAGGTGAACGCGGTCGACCACTGCTCGTCCATGCCGAACACCACCAGCACGCACAATAGGGCGAATACGATGGCCAGGCGCGTGGGCTTGATGCGCCCGCTGCCCACGGCGGGTAACCGATCCAGCAGGTGGCTGCGCAGCGGCAGCCCATGCCCGCGCAGCACCAACCAGGCGATCACTGCCAGGAACGGCACCGCGGTGGACCAGCCGGGGTTGTCCACATAGCGCTGTAGCCAGCCCTGCACCACGCCGATGCCAAGCGCGGCCGTGAAGGCCAGCGGGAAGGAGGCGAAGCCGCCGATCATGGCCGCGGCCAGGGCGGGCAGCACCAGCAACACCAGTTGGGTGGGCTCCAGGTAGGTGATCGGGCCGATCAAGGTGCCGGCGAAGCCGGCCAGCGCCGATCCCAGCCCCCAGTTGATCATTGCGATCCGGGCAGGGGAATGGCCCAGGCAGGCCACCGCCTGGGGGTTCTCCGCGACCGCGGAGGTGATGCGTCCAAAGGACGTGAAGCGGTAGAAGCCCCACAGCATCGCGGTGGCCGCACACCCCAACAGTATGATCGCGTACCGGTCGGCGCTGACCGGTGCCCCGGCGACCAGCTCCAGTGTGTCGGTGGGCAGCCAGGAAGGGGCCGGGCGGATGTCGATGCCGTAGGCGAGGATGACGGCCGCCTGCGAGACCATCAACACCCCCAGCGTGGCGATCACCCGCGTCAGCGGTGAGGAGCGGTGCATCGGCTGGATGACCACTGCGAACACGCCGATGCCGAGAACGGCGCTGACGGCGATCGCGCCGCACACCGCCACAACCAGCGGTGCATCCCACTGGGTGAACTGGTAGTAGGAGTAGGCACCGATCATGAGGAAGGCGCCCTGGGCGAGGTTCAGGATGCCCGAAGCCCGGTAGGTCAGCACCAGCGCCTGGGCGACGATCGCGAAGATCGCGCCGGAGGCCAGCCCGAGCAGAGCGAATCGAAGGATGTCCATATGCGTCCGTTTCCGCTCAGTCGGCCGAGCTCAGTCCGGCCAGGTACTCACGTTCCAGCTGATCGATACCGCCGTTGGCGTCACCACACCCGACCAACTCGCCGTTGCGTAGCAAATACCAGCGATCGGCCACATCCAACGCGCGGCGGGCCTCCTGTTCCACCAACAGCACCGCGATGTCATGGGAGCGCACTGCCTGGCGCAACACCGTGAACAACCGCTCCACCACGATCGGGGCCAGCCCGAGTGACAGCTCATCGACCAGCAAGGCCACCGGCCGGGCGGCGAGCGCCCGGGCCAAGGTGAGCATCTGCTGCTCACCCCCCGACAGCAGGCCCGCACGCCGGCCCAGCAGCGGCCCCAACTCGGGGAAGATCTCCACTGCCGCCTCGACGCCACCGCGGCCCAACAGCAAATTGTCGCGGACCGACATGCTCGCCAGCACCGAACGGTACTCGGGCACAAACGCCAGGCCCTGCCGAGCCAGCTGATGCAATCGCGCCTGGGTTGGTCGGCCCAGCCAGTGCACCTGCCCGGCACTGCGCGGCAGCTCACCCACCAGCGACATCAGTGTGGTCGTCTTGCCGGCGCCGTTGGCGCCGAACAGGGCCACGATCTCCCCTCGGGCGATGTGCACATCGATCCTGCGGATTGCCGGCAGATCGCCGTACCCGGCGCTGAGCCCGCACGCCTGCAGGACGATCTCCCGCCCGTCGTCATCTCTCATGATCATCGCTCCCGGTCACGAACCATTCGTCAACGCGGCGAACGGGTCGATGGGGGCGTCGGACGTGACGATGACGGTCCCATTTCTGATCTCCGTGTTGAACACGGTGGGGTTGAACAGCCGGGGAGTGTTCGCCATCGGCGCGGTCTTTCCCACCGTGCTGTAGGGACCGGTGATCCCGGTCTCGACCGGCCGGCTCAGGTTGCTCATCGTCGTGGACACCGATGCGCTGTCCACGGTGTCGAGCCGCTCGGCCACCTTCTGAAACAGGACGTAGGCGCCCCAGACGAGCTCGGCGTTCTCGTCCTTCTTCATGGAAGGATCGATCGCGTCCATCTCCTTGTCGAACTGCGCGACCGCCGGGTCGTCACCCTGGCTCAGCGGCCTGACCTGGCTGGTCAGCAGGATGCCTTCGGCATCGGGGCCAAGGGCCTTGATCGTGCCCGCCGGGAAGAGGCTCGTGCTAGAACTGATCTTGCCCTTGTATCCCGCGCGATGCACCGCCTGCACCAGCTTCGGGATGTCGTTGGGCGGAACCGCGACGACCAGACCGTCCGGGTTTCCGGCGATCGCCTGGGCTACACCGGCGCTCGGGTCCGGCACACCACTGGCCACCGAGGCCTCCGCGATCAGCTTCATTCCAGACCGCTGTACCGAATCCTTGATGACCTTGGTCGCGTAGGTACAGGCCGGGCTGCTGCAAGCGATCATGCCGATGGTTTTCGCGCCTGCCTGCTTCACCTGGGCGACCGCCCCGGCGTACCAGCCGGGGACGCCTCCGGCTAACGGATACACGACGGGGCTGGCCATCTCCTGCTCGGTGAGTCCCAAACTGCCGACGAAGGGGATCTTCGCGCGCTCAAGGACGGCGAACGTACCGGGGAAGGTGGTGTGGGCACCGACGACCGCGGTGACCTTCTCCTGTTGCGCCTGGCGGGCGCATCCCGCCTCGACGTTCGGGTCGTAGTTGGTGTCGCAGAAGATCAGTTCCACGCGACGGCCCTTGATGCCGCCCGCATCGTTGATCGCTTTCACTCGTGCCTCGGCCGCCGTCTTCACCTGCGGGAGAGAGATCTTCGGGCTGGCCAGGGATGCCCATGTCATGACCTTGATCGTTTCACCGCTGGACGAGCCGGCCGTCTCGTTGCCGGACCCGCATCCACTGAGGGCGGCGACAGCGGTCGCGGCGACCGCGATCGCGGCGGGCAGGGATGATCGCAGAACTTTCACAGAGTCTCCCTTGCGAGATTTCGCATAGTTATACGGAGGATCGGAGTTGACGGTCAATAGCCGGGGAGGCATCCGTGTAAGCGAGATCGAGGGCCCCTCTTGTCCCAATAGGCGACATGCCGTAGGTTTTGCCGAAATACCGGAATAATGTGATGCGCGAAAGGGGTCGTATGAACCCGATCGAGCAGAAGAAGTCGCTCATGGACGTGTCGCCTGGATCGGCGATGCACGAGCTGATGCGCTGCTTCTGGCTACCCGTGTGCCTGACGCGCGATGTGGCCGAACCGGACGGCGATCCCATGCGGATCCGGGTGCTCGGAAACGACTACATCGTCTTCCGCGACTCCGAGGGCCGCCTCGGCATCCTGGACGAGCTGTGCACGCACCGCAGCGCCTCGCTGTGCCTTGGCCGCAACGAGGAGGGCGGCCTGCGGTGCCTCTATCACGGCTGGAAGTTCGCGGTCGACGGCACCGTTCTTGACACGCCCAACGTCCGCGACGAGCGGTTCAAGCAGCGCGTCCGCCAGCCCGCCTACGGCGTGCGCGAGGCCGGCGGCATCGTCTGGGGATACTTCGGGCGGCCGGAGGCCGAGCCCACACTGCCGCACCACCCGTTCTTCGACCTCCCCGCGGAACACGTCATCGTCGAGCTCGTCGTCGCGTCGGCGAACTACACCCGCGTGGTCGAGGGCCTGCTCGACTCCTCGCACACCGGCGTGCTGCACCAGGATGCGCTGAAGAAGCTCGACACCGGCAACGGTCCAGCGCCGACGCTCGGCGGCCGGACGCGTGCGTCGACGGGCGCCGTCCTCGCCAAGAACCTCGCACCGGACATCGAGGTGCAGGAGACCGACTTCGGCCTGCGGTACGCGGCGATCCGCACCGTCAACAACGAGGACGGCACCGAGACGCGCGCGGCCCGGATCACCAGCTACGCCTTCCCGACGACCATCTTCGTCCCGCCGGACTACCTCATGCAGATCACGCTGCCGGTCGACAACGACCGGTCGCACTTCTTCATGATCTTCTGGGACCCGGTACGGCAGATCGGCGTCGGCGAGGCGCGTGACGAGGTGCGGGCCTACTACGGCATCGACGATATCGGCATGGACAAGTGGGGTCTCGGTCGCGAGTTCCACGATCTGCCCGGCCGGCCCTCCAAGGAGAACAACTGGGGCCAGGACCGGGAGGCGATGCGCAACGGGAGCTTCACGGGCATGCACCGGTTCATCCCCGAGGACTTCGGTGTGTCCGCGTCGATGGGCCCGATGGAGCTGTACCCGATCGAGCACCTGGTCCCCGCGGATCTGGCGATCGCAAGATTCCGTCGCCGGCTGATCGACAACGCGCAGCGCGTCGCCAGGCGAGAGGCGCCGCTCGGCCTGAACGCCAAGCAGCAACCCCGAGGGGACTACCTGGTGCTCGAGGGCGGCCGGTCGTGGAAGGACCACTTCGGCACGTCCGAGATCATGAAGCAGTCCATCGCCCGCGATCTCTGAGAGGTCGCGTCGGATCGTCGCGCCGGACGTCGGGGGGTGAGCCGGAAAACGGTTCGGCTCCGATCGTGTGCCCCCTGGCGCAGGGCAACGGCATTCCGTGCATTGATACGAAACACACGTCTGCGATCACACTTCAGCGCGCAAGAAACAGAGATGCCGATGACGACATCACCGGTGGCCCGGCCGTTTCGCCTCACGTTCGCCAAGGAGGCCGTCGCGGACCTCCGACGGCGGCTCGAGCTCACCCGCTGGCCCGACGAGCCGGACGCGCCGGGCTGGTCCTACGGGACCGACCTCGGCTACCTGCGCGAACTCGTCGACTACTGGCGCGACGGTTTCGACTTCGCCGCCGCCGAGCGGCGCCTCAACGAGATTCCGCAGTTCCTGACCGACATCGACGGCCTCGACGTGCACTACCTGCATGCCCGCGCGGCGAACGACGACGCGATGCCGCTGCTCGTGCTGCACGGCTGGCCGGGGTCGATCGTGGAGTTCCTGGACACCACCCCCCGCCTGAGCGAGCCGGAACGCTTCGGCGGCCGGGAGGAGGACGCCTTCCACGTCGTCGCGCCGTCATTGCAGGGGTACGGCGGGTCTCCCGCGGCGACGGCTCCCGGGATGTCCCCGCGCGCGATGGCCGGCCGCTTGGCGAGGCTGATGGCCGAGCTGGGCTATGACCGCTACATCGTGCAGGGCGGGGACTGGGGCAGCCTCATCGCCTGTCACCTCGCCGCCGACCACCCCGACCACGTCGTCGGGCTGCATCTGAGCATCGCCCAGCCGTTCCCCCCGCCGAGCGAGGCCGACCCGATGTCGCTCGTGGCCGAGCACGAGAAGCCGTGGATGGAGGCCAACGCCGAGCACGCCGCGAATGGTCTGGGCTACCACGCGATCCAGAGCACGCGGCCGCAGACCGTGGCGTACGCGCTCACCGATTCGCCGACGGGATGGTGCGCGTGGGTGCTCGACAAGTTCCACGTGTGGACCGACTGCGAGCGCGACGGCCGCCGGGACATCAGGAACGCGGTGTCGTGGGACGCCTTCCTCACGAACCTGTCGCTGTACTGGTTCACCGACACGATCGCCTCGGCGGCCCGGCTCTACCGGGAGCAGACGCTTGCGCAGGGCCGCGGTGAGGGCTCGGCCGGGCCGGTCACCGTCCCGACCGGAGTGGCGATCTATCCCGGCGAGATCGTCAAGTCACCGCGGGCGTGGATGGAACGACGCTTCCCCGTCGCGCACTGGTACGAGGCGCCGCGCGGCGGGCATTTCGCCGCGCTCGAGCAGCCGGAGAACTTCGCCGAGGATCTCCGCCGATTCCGCGCCGTGCTCGCGGCCTCGTGACGGCGGGAACAGATCGGGTCCGAAGCCCCGGACCGTGGCGAGGCCGTGGTTCGTCAGCCCGGCGAACGATGCGGCCCGGCCCATCTTTTATTGCGAAGTTTCGTGAAAATATGCGGAATATCGTAATGATAAGTCAATTGGCGAAGGCGGTTCCGTGGTCGTGTCCGGAGAAGCGGACCGCTGGGGCTGCTGTTGGCTCTTGTCTTGGATCGCGACCTACCGTAATGTGTCCCGAAATAGTGGTGAAACACTGGAAAGCGCTGTTTAAGCTGGAGACCCCGGCCATGGCGGCGATTGTGCGAGCGTCGGATCTCCCACGCGGGCTCGGCATGCGGTGTGCCAACCGGTTCTCGGCATGCGGAGGTTCCCGGGCATCGCGGGTCGGTGAGCCAGGTCGCGGGTGGAGCTTGGTCTTCAGCGGAAATTACTGGGTGTTAGGGAGTGGTCAACGTGGACCCGGTGAACGTAGAACTCGTCATCCCCGTGAAGCTGCCGACCGACGGGGTCGTCAACGTGTACAACCCCGCGCGCACCGATGAGGTGGTCGGGACGATTCCCCGGATGTCGGTGGCCGACGTCGACGCCGTGGTTCGCGCGGCGCACGACGCGCAGCGCGCCTGGGCCGCGCTGACGCCCGCGCGGCGTTTCGAAATGATCGAAGGCGTGGTGACCACTCTCGACATCGCGGGCATGGATCAGCTGCTCACCCGCGAGCACGGCAAGGTGCTGGCGGACTCCACCCGGGAGCTGCAGTACCTCGACTACCCGGTCAAGTTTCTCGAGGAGCACTTGACCTGGCTGACAGAAGGTGAGGATCTGGGCGACTCGGGGATGCACCGCACGCGGATCTACCGTGACCCGTTCGGTGTGGTCGGCATCCTCGCCCCGTGGAACGTGCCCATCGGCATGAGCGTCATCACCATCGCCCCGGCACTGCTGGCCGGCAACTCGGTGGTCGCCCACGTTCCGGTGACCGCGCCACTGACGGTCATGAAGCTCTTCGGCCGGCTAGCCGCCGCGCTTCCCGACGGAGTGCTGTCGCTGATCTCCTCGCCCGACACGAAGGTGGCCCAGGCGCTCGTCGAACATCCGCTGGTACGTCACGTCCACTTCACCGGAAGCCCGGCCGTCGGCGCACTCGTCGCGCAGGAGGCGGCGGCGACGAACACGACGATCACTCTCGAACTCGGGGGCAACGACCCCGCCATCGTGCTGGACGACGCCCTGGACGACGCGTCGATCTACCAGCGGCTCGTCACCGCGGCGTTCCCGTTCGGCGGGCAGGCGTGCATCGCGCTGAAGCGGCTGTACGTCCCCGCCGCCCGGGTCGGCGAGGTCGTCGAAGGGCTGGGCGCTGTGCTGCGCTCCACGGTCGTCGGCGACGGCATGCGGCCCGAGGTGACCATGGGCCCGTTGCACACCGCGGCCATCCGCGCCCGGGTGGCGCGCCTGGCGGAGGAGTCGCGGGCGGCCGGCTTCCGGGTGGACGAGTACGGCACGCTCGTCGACGATCCGGATCGGGGCCACTTCCTGCTCCCCACGGTGGTGTCCGGGGTGACCAACGCGGCCGCGGTGGTCCGTGAGGAGCAGTTCGGCCCCACCCTGCCGGTGATCGGGTACGACTCCCTGGGCGAGGCGGTCGCGATGGCCAACGACTCCGAGTTCGGGCTGGGCAGTTCGGTGTGGTCGAGTGACGTGGACCAGGCGGTCGCGCTGGCGCGCCGGATCGAGGCGGGCATGACCTGGATCAACACGCACGGCGGCCCCGGCATCGACGGCCGGGCGCCGTGGGGCGGCGTGAAGCAGAGCAGCGTGGGGCGTGGTGGCGCCAACCGGGCGGGGCTCGAGGGCTTCACCGAAGGACACGTGATCACTCTGCCCGGCTCCGCGCGTTAGGCAGACGTCAGGGAGTGTCCTGTGGATCGCGGTGACAGCCGCGCCACGCGCAAGATCCACAGGACACTCTCCGCGGAACGAGCCCCTGCCGCCTCGATCTCTCGGCGAGAACGGCGGTGACGGACGGTAGTGACGGACGGTAGTGACGGACGGTGGGCCGTGGCTCGGCCCACCGCCGGCGGACGGGTCGGCACCGTCCGCCATACCGAGATCCTGGAGCGGGGCGCGGCAGGGGCGTCCGCCTCTTCGCCGTCGCCGGCCTCGATCGGCTGCGAGACGATGTCGGTCGGCGCTCCTCGATAAGCGCGGATACCGCTCGGTTCATCGCCTGTGCGGGTACGACGTTCGGACCCACAAAGCCGGAAGACGCCAGTGGCAGCTAGGCAAATATTGCGAAACTCCGTGCTAATATACGGTATTTCGTTGCTGTGGCCAATATTCAGGACGGCCTGCGAGGGGTCGCCGTCCGGCACGGCGAGCGGTCGCGCCTTCGGCGAATGCCCGTCGCCTCCGGCCCGTCGTGAGCGTGCGGGGCGTCGCGGTGGGCGTCAAAGCCCAGTCGGGGGGTGAAGGGCCGACCGCCCCCGCCGCTGTCATCCGTGCGCGAGACCGGCCCCCCCCGGGGGGTGCCGGTCACACAAGTACAGCCTAGCCAAATAATACGGTTAATCGTAAGATATAACGATATGTCGGAACTAAAGATGCAAGCCGGCGGGGAGCCGGACGGGCCGACCGTGCAGCTCGCTCGTTTCGCCGCCGAAACCGGTGCCGCAGACCTGCCGCAGGTCGCGCTCGACGGAGCTCGACGCCTCCTGCTGGACACCGTCGCGTGCGCCGTCGCAGGGTGGGATCTGCCGTCGAGCCGGATCATCCGTGAGCTCGTGGAGGAGCAGGGAGGTCGGCAGGAGGCGACGGTCCTGGTCAGCGGCGCCAGGCTGCCGGCCCCGGCGGCGGCGTACGTCAACGCGCACCTGTCCAACGCGATCGATGCCGATGACACGCTCAACTACAGCGCCCACATCGCCGCCTCCACCGTCGCGCCGGCGCTGGCGATCGCCGAGCGCGTCGGCAGCTCGGGCCTGGACACCCTCGCCGCGATCGCCCTCGGCTATGAAGTGGCCGGACGCATCGGACTCTCCCTGCGTGGCCTGGTCGTCACTCCCGCGGGGTCGTTCACGTTCGCTCCCGTCACCGGGTATGGCTGGACCGGCTTCGCCGCCGCGGTCGCGAGCGGCCGGCTGCTGGGCCTCGACACCATGGGGATGCGGCACGCCTTCGGTCTCGCCGCCGCCGCCACACCATTGCCGACGTCGGGGAAGTTCGGCCTCGACCTTCCCCGCCCGATGACCAAGTACGGCCTGTACGGTGAGATGGCCCAGGGGGGAGTCATGGCGGCACTCCTGGCCCGGCGGGGGTTCACCGCGGATACGACGGTGCTCGACGGCGAGCGCGGGCTCTGGCGCATGGCCGGCTCGCTGGACTGCGACTGGACGGCGCTCACCGACGGGATCGGCACCCGCTGGCTGGTCGATGAGGCGTCCTACAAGGACTATCCCGGCTGCCGATTCCTCAACCCGGCCATCGACGTCTTCCTGGACATCCTCCGCGACGAGGGCCTGACCGCCGACGAAATCGAGCGTGTCGAGGCGCTGGTGCCCGGCAGCGCGACCGCCAAGCACATGAACGACCCGACCGGCGAGTCCATGGTCGACGGCTGCTTCAGCCTGCCGTACCTGCTCGCGTGCGCGGTGCTGGCCGGCCCCCCCGGTCCGGGGTGGCACAGGCCCGAAACCCGCTCCGACCCCGCCATCCGGCGCTTCTCGGCCAAGGTCGACGTCGGGGTGGAGCCTCGGGCCGCGCAGGCGGCGAAGGAGGACCTTACCCGGTACGGCCACAGCGTCAGGATGTGCACGACGGTCACGGTCGAGGCCGGGGGGCGGCGCTTCACCCGCAGCGCCGACTATGCCCGCGGGGATTCCTACACGCCGGAGACCCGGATCACCGACGCGGACATCGCCGACAAGTTTCGCCGTTACACCACCGACGCCCTCGGCGAGGAACGGAGCGAGCGGGCCCTCGCGCTCGGCAACGAGCTGGAACGGCTGAAGAACCTGGAGAAGTTCGTCGCCGGCCTCACGGTGCAGGCCTGACCTGCCCGCGGGGGTGCACTCCGGGTACGGCGACGATGCCCTGCCGACGCCGTCGGGGGGCCGTGATCCGGAACGTGACCGATCGACGCCGCGGAGACGCGTTAAGGGAGAACGTCCGGCGGCAACCCGTCAGGCCGGGTTGACGCGGTTTCATCAGCATCGCTCGTGGCGCCTCCCCGAGGAGGTGCACCGCCCCTTCCGGATCGGGCGGTGTTCGACCGAGGTCAATGCCGGGTATGCGATGGGGTCTGGCGTCCACCGGCCGAAGGCCAAGCGCCGGGAGCGTCTTGATCGACGGATTTTTGATGTGCAAGGTCCTTGCGACGGTATCCTCGATTCGGACTCCATCATCCTGGATATGGCCGGTGCGCGATCTTGCCGCCTCCTCATGTCCGATGATGACCCGTTAAATGTTTCCGTTGATCGACCGGTGTCGGACGGGTGTTTCGGGGGCTTGGTCGGCCATCCGGGTCATGCGCGACATTGAGTGATTGATCGGCGTGTTTCCGACTGGCAAGGCCTCGTATATGGATGTCGCACAGCGGTCCGCGGTTGCGACACGTGGAAGGGATTCCGATGGCGAAGGCTGTGGAACCGGCTCTGTCGGCAGAGGCCGCCTCGCCGGCACGGCGCGGGCGGCGGCCACGCGGCGGTCTGGTGGAGGCCAATGGCACGACTGTGCCCGCCGCCGCCCGAGCGATGGCGCTTTTCGAGGTCTTCGGGCGTGAACGGCGCGAGCTCACCAAATCCGAAGTGGCCCGGCTGCTCGACATTCCGGAGAGCAGCAGTTCCGATCTGCTCAATACGCTGCACGAGCTCGGTTATGTGAGCCGTACCGCGACGACGCGCCGCTTCTACCCGACCGGCCGGCTGCTGGCCGTCGCCACGGTGATCGCCGAGAATGATCCCCTCTCGGCGTTCGGGGTCGAGGCGAGCGGGCTGCTCGCACAGCGGTCGGGCGAGACCGCGTGCTGCGCGGTGCTCGCCGGCAACCGCATCAAGGTGGTCGCGGTCTCGGAGGGACGGCACCGCCTGCGCTATGTGATCGGCGTGGGGGACACCTTCACCATCCACGGCACCGCGATCGGCAAGGCGCTGCTGGGCGGCCTCGACGACCATGAGATGAATCGGATGCTGAGGCTGAAGGCGTTGTCCAGGCTCACGGACCGGACGAAGACCGAGCCGCGAGAGCTCGAGGACGAGGTTCGCAAGCACCGGGAACTCGGCTGGTATCAGGCCCTCGACGAGGGCGCGGTCGGCGTCAGTTCGTTCGCCGTCTCAGACCGGGTCGGAGACGATGTCGTCGGTCTGGGCATCATCGGCCCCACCGACCGGGTGCGGTCCAACCAGGACGAGTTACGCCAGATCCTTTTCGAGGTCAGGGACACCGTCTTCGGACGCACCTCCTGATCGGCCCGTTCCCCGGCACCGGCGGCTTGGGGCCAAGC
The DNA here is from genome assembly GCF_053592655.1 of Streptosporangium sp. NPDC002607. Taxonomy (NCBI): domain Bacteria; kingdom Bacillati; phylum Actinomycetota; class Actinomycetes; order Streptosporangiales; family Streptosporangiaceae; genus Streptosporangium; species Streptosporangium sp. NPDC002607. The sequence continues at coordinate 38,483 of NZ_JBSFWD010000023.1, read as the reverse complement.
CTCTTGAGCTGCTGTTCGACCGGCGGCGGGGCCCTTACCGGCCGATCGGAACTTCGCCGGCAGCCAAGATCGCCGCCACCTCGACCAGGAAACGTGACGCTGCGCAACTGGCGAGCAAGGCAAGTTGCAAGATCAAGATGGTGGGAAAAGTGCCCCCACCTGCGCAGACGCCTTAACTCGCCGGCATCGCAGCTCAAGGAACTTTTCTCTTCCTGTGGAACTCAACGTGAAACTCCGAGGTCGGGCCCCGGAACGATTCGAATGGGTTCCTCGACCAGCGAGTCGGCGCTCGGTGTGTCAGTCGGCGGCGCGGGTGTAGTAATCGCGCCAGTCCTCACCCTCGGGGATGTCGTACTGCGCCGGCCGTGGCTGTTCGTTGGGGGCGAGACCCCTGGGGTCCTCGCCCTTCTGGACCCGTTGGGCATTGTCGATCATCTGCCGTCTGAAGCGGGCGATGGCAAGGTCGGAGGGGACGAGGTGCTCTATCGGGGAGCGCCCCACGGGGCCCATTGAGGCGCTGACGGCGAAGTCCTCGGGGATGAAGCGGTAAAGGCCGGTGAAGCTGTCGTTCTTCATCGCCTCGCGGTCCTGCCGCCAGTTGTTCGACTTGTTCGGACGGTCCGGCAGGTCGTGGAACTCGCGCCCGGCTCCGTAGAAGTCCTTGGCGATGTCGTCGATGCCGTAGTAGGTGCGGATCTCCTGGCGGGCCTCCCCGTCCCTGATGTTGCGAGTAGGGTCCCAGAACGCCATGAAGAGGTAGGACCGGTCGTCGTCCACGGGTAGCACCAGCTGGGCGAGGTGGCCGGACTGGATGAGGATCGAGGTGGGGTGCTTGAAGCTGGTCACTCTGGCCCGGCGGCGCACCGTGCCATCGGGTTGCGGGTGCTGGCTTATGGCGGCGTAACGGAGGCCGAAGTCGGTCTCCTGCACCTCGATGTCCGGTGCGAGGTCCTGCGCCAGCACGCCCGCGGACGCGACGCGGGGCTTCCCGCCGAAGCTGGGCGCCGGTCCCTCACCGGCGACGAGTTGACGCAGGGCGTCCTGGTGCAGTGAACCGGTGTGAGTCGTGTCGATCAGGCCCTCGACAAGACGGGTGTAGTTGGCGGAGCAGACGAGGAGTTCGACGACGATGTTCTCGTCGGGCAGGTCGAAGAACGGGTAGTGCTGGAAGGGCGGCTCCTTGTCCTGCGGGCCGAAGTAGCCCCAGATGATGCCGCCGGCCTCGCGCACGGCGTAGGCGGGTTGACGCACCCGCTCCTTGAACCGCGGGTCCCGGACGTTGGGGGTGTCGAGGATGGTGCCGTCGACGGCGTACTTCCAGCCGTGGTAGAGGCAGCGCAGCCCGCCCTCCTCGTTACGGCCGAGGCACAGCGAGGCGCTGCGGTGGGTGCACAGTTCGTCGAGCAGGCCCAAGCGGCCCTCGCTGTCCCGGAAGAGCACGTAGTCCTGGCCCAGTGTGCGGACGCGCATCGGATCGCCGTCGTTCTCGGCCACATCCGTGGAGAGCGCGATAGGCAACCAGAACCGCTTCAGGCACGCATTCATCGGTGTGCCCGAGCCGACCTCCATGAGCAGCTTCTTCTGACTGATCAGGTCCATGCCCGACATCCCTTCGCCATGGTTAGGTTACGAGCCACATTCAGTACGGTATTTCGGTGTATCGGACAGGGCGTCGCGGTTGGCGGCAAGGTTGCGAGGCTCCTGCGGGGTGCCGAGACAAGGACCGCGCCGCCACTCCAGGCGGGCCGGCCGATCTCGTTGAGGCAGTGGACGACACCGCGTACGGCGTCTGCGCCGGTCAGAACCGGGCGGGCGATCATCGGGACGGCATCATCGCCGGCCGGCGTCGCCGCACGATCGGTTGCGCCTTCCGCCTTTCCTGATCGGCCGGCCTGTGCACGTCTGACAGACGTGTCCTCACGTCCGATCGGCGTGGCCCCTCACGCCGGTTCGGCGGGACCGACTTCCGCCGAACTCGGCCTCTGTTCTGCCGGATCCATGCGCTCGTTCCTCCTGTCACCCCGCTTTGTTTCGCCAAGATTGCGATATCTCGCGAGATATTACGGTTGAACGTTGATTAAGACAAGGGGTGGACGCTGCCGCGGACGCGTGGGATCTCCGGTGGCCCGTGACTTCGGACGGTAGAGGGGGCGGGTGTCGGGGAGGGGGCGATGAAGCGGTGCACCTGTGCCACCATTCCGGGGAACCCGGTCCGAGGTGCTCTTTCCGGGGCCACCGGATGGGGTCCCGGGCGGGCGGGGGTGAGCGGGCGTGCCGGGTCACGTCGGCTTCCCTCGTGGGTGTGGATGTCCGTGGGTGAAGACGGATGCCGGAAGCCCTTGCGTCCGCTCTGCGAAATATCGTAGATTTCCACGAAGTTACACGGGTATCTCGCAAGGGTGAACCGTGACGCTCGAGGAAGTGCGTGTGCAGGCACCAAGTGATTTTTCCAGGCTGACGGGTTCCACCGTCACCGTGCCAATGGTCGGCGCCATCGATCGAGCCGGGTGCCTAGGAGCGCGCTCTGTGGCCGACGTGCCGGACCACTCGGACCTCACTGGTGCCCCCTGGTCGGCTCGGCCAAGGAGTCCAACCGGGTGCCGGAGTGCCACGGGAGCATGTCGGATCCGATCAATGCGGCCGCCTCCCGCCGCCCACGGCGGTGAGCGGCATGGAGCGCTCTGCCTCGCTGGTCGTCGACCGGTTCGAGCCGGAGCGCCTCGGTGGCCGGTTATGGCCGGTCGCGGGTGGTGACTGGTCGCCGCCTCGGTCGGCCGTGTCGGCGTCCCTCGTTCCTCCTGCCGTCCTTCCCGCGTGCTCCCCGAGCGTCCGAGGAACCGGGTGCCCTCCTCCGATGCACGTAGATCTCATTTCACGTCATTGACTAAAACCACGATAAATCGTAGCTTTACGCGAAATCCCGTAATAGCAGTCGTCGGATGACGACGAGCGGAGGGTTCTGATGTCGGAGAAGAAGTGTCCGGTTCTGGACATCGCCAAGGTGAACAACGCGCATGGGCACGCGGAGGCCTATGCCGAGGTGCGTGCGGGAGGGCCGGTCGCCAGAAGTGAGGACCTGGGCGGCTACTGGGCCCTCCTCGGCTATTCGCAGGTGCGTGAGGCCGCAAACGACACCGGGCGCCTGTGCTCGGGGCTGGGTTCGACGATCCCGGCCCTGGGTATGACGTTCCGCCCCATCCCGGTGGAGGTGGACCCTCCGGAGCACCGCAACTACCGCCGGATCCTCGTGCCGGAGCTGCGCCCGGACCGGGTGGCGGACTGGGAGGAGCTCACCCGTCGGAAGGCCGACGAGGCGATTGACACCTTCATCGAGAGCGGCAAGGGCGACCTGAACGCCATCTCGCGGTACATGCCGCCGGCGGTGATCGCCGCGATCCTCGGAGTGCCCGACGACGGCCCGACCATGGTCGAGCTCACCGACGACATCAACCGTGCGGCGACGAAGAACGACGCGGAGGGGAAGAAGAACGCCAACATCGCGCTGATGCGGTTCGTCGAGAAGATCGTGACCGAGGCGGAGCAGGACCAGGACCGTGAGGACCTGCTCACGATGATCGCCAACGCTGAGATCGACGGCGTGCCCATCGGGCACGACAAGGCGATGGCGATGACCATCACCGTGGTCGTCGCCGGCCAGGAGACGACGGTGAACGGGATCGGCGGCGCCCTGTGGCGCCTGGGCGCTCACCAGGATGTCAAGAAGCGCCTGCTGGAGGACCCTTCGCTGATCTCCACGGCCGTGGAGGAGAGCCTGCGCCTGGATTCTCCGGTGCAGATGATGGGCCGGACCGCCACCGCCGACTTCGAGCTCGAGGGTGTGCCGATCTCCAAGGGCGACCGCGTGGGGCTGGTGTGGGGCGCGGCGAACCTCGACCCCGCGAAGTTCGAGAACCCCGAGAGGTTCGACATCGACCGGCCGAGCAACCCCCACGTGGCCTTCGGGCACGGCATCCACCGCTGCATCGGGGAGCACCTCGCCCGTCTTGAGATGCGCGTCGCCATCGAGCAGGTCCTCGCCCGCATGCCCGACTTCGAACTGGACGGCGAGATCGAGATCGGCACCAACATCCCCCTGAACCGCGGTCCCAAGGCGATCCCCGTCAAGTTCACCCCCGGCCCTCGCGTGTACGCCGCCTGATCGGCCTGAGGTCCGTCCATCGATCCGGCACTAGTGGGAGATATCAATGCTGACCAGTCTCGATGAGTCGCTCTATCACCAATCGTCCCGCGTGTTCGCGGAGGCCGCGGTGAGCGACCACCGGTTCTACGACCGGTACACCTACACCTTGATGGCCCCCGGCGGGGCCGTGGCCCTGCTGACCGGCATGGCGGTCTACAAGAACCTCAACGTCCACGACGGCTTCATCTGCACGCAGGCGGGGGCGGCGGTCCAGCGCAACGTCCGGCTGTCCCGGCCGCTCCGGCCGATCGTGGAACCGCTCACCCTCGGTCCGATGCGTACGGAGTTCCCCGAGGCGTTCAAGGTCACCAGGATGATCGCGGAGCCCAACGAGTTCGGCGACGCGTTCGACCTCTCCTTCCGCCCGGTCTTCACCCGGCTGGAGTCGCCGCACTACGGCGAGGCCGACGGCCGGGTACACACCGACTACCGGCGCTTCAGCCAGGTCGGGTGGACCAGCGGCACGCTCGTCGTCGACGGCCAGGAGCATACCTTCGACCGCTGGTTCGGCTGGCGGGACCACTCCTGGGGCGTCCGCCCGGGGGTCGGCGGCTTCGAGCCCTACACCGGCACCCGGAACCGCGGCGGGATCCCGTCCGCGGCCAGGGCCGGTGGGATGGGCATCTTGCTCGTCTACTGCGGCTTCGCCACCGACAGCTACTCCGGCTTCTTCTTCACCATCGAAGACGAGGTCGGCAACCGGCTCTACATCGACGGGGCCATCCGCGTGAACGACGGCGAACCGTCGGAACTGGTCGACGGGTCTCACAAGATCACGTTCCACCCGGGCACCAATGTGTTCGACTCGATGCAGATCCAGGCTCAGACCGCCGACGGTGAGGTGTGGGATCTCGACGTCGAGGCGATCGGGCGGCCCTGGGCGTACCGGGGCACCGGCTATGACCACGGCTGGAACGACGGCAAGGGCCTCGGCGCCTGGCGCCATGACGGCCTCACCGCGGAGACCGACGTCTACGACGTGTCGCATCCCGAGAACGTGGTGCTTCCCAACGGTGAGGTGATCCGTCCGATCCACCGGGAGCAGCCGGTCCGGGTCACCGTACGCGGCGAGCAGGGCAACGGCCACGCCCCGATGATGGTGGTCGGCCCGAACCAGGTCTACGGGCTGAAGGAACGGTCGTGAGACCCGTTCCGGGCTCGTCCTGGGCCAAGGCCCGGGCCATGCCCAGGGGGCTCGCGCTGCGCCTGATACGCCAGGCCGTGGCGGCCGTGTACGACGACGAGACGGCCGACGCCGGCCGCAGGCGCTTGGCGATGCGGCTCGACCAGGCCATCGTCCGGCTGATCACGACCGAGACCCGGCTGCTCGAGGTCGAGGCGGGCCTCGCCCCCGAGCACGAGTCCCACGTGGAACGGGCAGACGCGCTGCTCGGTGCCTCGGACCCGCGAAGCTCCCATCCACTGGACGTGCTTGCCGAAAGGGCCCGCGTGCTGGGGGAGCGCCTGAAGGACGCCTCTCCCGACACCGCCGACGAGATCTGGGGGCTGCTGCGGGACATCGCCGGCACCGACCACGCCGGTCGGCAGGCACTGGAACAGGCCATCGCGGAGACCCGCGACAGCGGGGTCGCCGGGCCTCATGACTCCGCGGGCGAGGCGGCGAAGGCCGAGGCGCGGCCACTGGACGTGGACGGCTTCGACACCTACCTCGCCGGCCGGGACTGGGCGGCCCCCCGGCCCCGCGTCACCGAGGTGGAGATGGTGGTCGGCGGACAGTCCAAGCACACCTACCTCGTCAGCGTCGATCCACAGGAGGGGCCCGAGGCCTGGCGCGGCGGCGTCGTGGTGCGGATGGACACGGGCTACTTCGACAACAGCGTGCTCGACGAGTACGCCCTGATGACCAGGCTCTTCCAGGCCGGCCTCCCGGTGGCGGAGCCGCTGCTGCTGGAGGCGGACAAGGCGGCCTTCGGCCAGCCGTTCATGGTCAGCCGCCGCCTGGACGGCAAGGCCGCCGGCATGATCCTCGACGCGGTCGGCGCCTCCTCGGCGGAGGCCTTCGCCCTCGCCGCCGCGCTCGGACGGCTGCACTCGGTTCCGCTCGACCGGCTCGTCGACTCGCCGCCGACCGATCTGCCTCAGGTGGTGGAGGAGTCGCGCCGGAAGATCGAGGAGCTATGGCGCGACACGACCCTGACCGAGTCGGTCGCGGTCGAGCTGGGGCACCTGTGGATTCGGGAACACGCCCACGAGCTCGCCGGGCAGCAGCCCGTCATGGTGCACGGCGACGCGAGCCTGCACAACACCCTCGTCGACCGGGGGCGGCTGACCGGGCTGCTCGACTGGGAGTTCGCCCACGTCGGCCATCCAGCCGAGGATCTGGCCTACTGCCGGCTCGCGGTCGAGCGGGTGGCCGACTGGGACGCGTTCCTGCAGCGCTATCGCGAGTGCGGTGGCCGGGACGTGTCCGAGCGGGAGCTGAACTTCTTCGGCGCGTTCTGTCAGCTGCGCAACGCGTCCCTGTGCGCGCAGGTGATGGACAACGTTGTGGCCGGCCGGATCACGACCTTCGACATGTTCGTGACCTCGGTGGACACCTTCTCCCGGATGGAAGCGGTCCTCGCCCAGCAACTGCACGCCGCGTTCACCGCCGACCGAGCCGCGGCCGCGCAGTGAGCCGGATCGAGCCTGCTCCACGCCGACGGACATGTGAACGCGGACTCCGCACGCCCCGGGGGCGCCAGGGACGACTCGCCCCCTGCGAACGACGACCGAAGCAGGACCGATGCCAAGTGACGAGGAGCAAGGTTGACTTCCTCTCCACGGCTGAAGCCGGGGGAATCCAACCCTCACAGGTCGGATTTCCTGCTTCACTGCCAGTCGCCCGCCAGGAGGATTCTCCTTTGAGGTCTTACTCCGGCTCCACAGGCGTTTTTCCTCTCCGCCGGCCCGGCGGCGAGGGTGGTGCGGGTCATGCGTGCGGCGGCTTGGTCGTCGCCACCGTTCGAGCATGTTAACCCATGCGGCGCCGTACCGCGTTTCCTTCCCACGCCTAAAGGCGGGGGTCTCCACACTGAAGGGATTTAGATGAAAGCAACAGCGGCGGTGTGCAAGGCGCCCAACCAGCCGTTCCTGGTCCGTGAGGTCGAGGTCGCCGAGCCACGGCCCACGGAGGTGCTGGTGCGCGTCACCGCCACCGGCATCTGCCACACCGACATCTCGATCATTCAGGGAAAGATCCCCTTCGGCATGCCCGGCGTGGTGGGACACGAGGGCGCGGGTGTGGTGGAGGAGGTCGGCTCCGGTGTGACCACCGTGCGTCCTGGCGACAAGGTACTGCTCATCTCGCCCTCCTGCGGACACTGCCGGCCCTGCCTCATCGGACATCCGGCGCTGTGCGAGGTCCCGGCTCTGCGGTGGGGAGGCGGGCGGCTCGACGGCTCCCCGGTCCTGACGATGGACGGTAAGCCGGTCGCGTCGAGGTTCCTGGGGCAGTCCTCCTTCAGCACCTACGCGCTGGTCGAGGAGCGCACCGTCCTCAAGGCGCCGGACGACATCTCCGACGAGATCCTGGCGCCCTTCGGCTGCGGTGTGGTGACCGGAGCGGGTGGCGTTCTCAACGTGCTGAAGCCGCAGTCGAACCAGAGCGTGGTCGTGCTGGGGGCGGGCGCGGTCGGCATGTCCGCGATCATGGCCGCGGCCCTGACCCCGGCGGCACGGCTGATCGCGGTGGACGTGGTGCCCGAGCGGCTGGCCCTGGCACGGGAACTCGGTGCCACGGACACGATCAACGGTGCCGAGAGCGACGACCTGACGGCGGCCATCAAGGACGCCACCGGGGGTGGTGCGCACATCATCGTCGAGACGACCGCCAGCACCAAGGTGCTGCAGTCGGCCCTGCCGGCGCTGGCCCGAGGCGGGGTCATGGGCCTGATCGGGGCTCCGGCCGCCACTGAGCAGGTGTCCCTGCCCGTGGTGCAGCTGATCATGGGCGCGATGCGCATCGAGGGCATCGTCATGGGGGACGGCACCCCTCCGTTCCTGCAGGCACTGATGCGGCTCCACCGGGACGGGAGGTTCCCCGTCGATCGGCTCGTGCAGACCTACCCCTTCGACCAGATCGAACAGGCCATGGCCGATGCCGAGAGCGGCAAGGTCATCAAGCCCGTGCTGACCTTCGGAGCCTGAGGGACGGACCACCATGAATGAGATCGACTACAACCCGACCGGACTCGACTCCGTCGACGAACTCCCCCTCCCCAAGCCCCCGGACGAGGCGCTGTGGGCGGAGAACTTCTGCTATCAGGCCTGGGACCGAGAGCAGGACCTCGGCGTCTGGCTGCACTTGGCGCGGATGCCGTACGACCACGACATCTGGCGGGAGACCGTGGTGGTCTTCCTACCCGGTGACCGCTACTTCCTGTCCCGCGCGTTCGCCCGCGGCGCCCACGAGGCCGGCCCCGGCTCGGCGGGGACCAGACTCACCTGCGTCGAACCGTTCCGCCGGTTCCGGCTGCAGTTCGACGGGGTGGGGCGCTACGTGCGGCAGGCCGACGTCGAGGACGGGTCGCTGCGCGACGGGCCGGCCCAGCCTTTCCGTCTGGACCTGGAGTTCGAAGCGGCGGCGCCCCTGTGGGACATGAGCGCCCACCTGAAGGGCCAGCACTTCGCGTCCATGCACCACGAGCAGTCCTGCCTGGCCACAGGCACCTTCGAGACTCTCGACGAAACCTTCACCATGCGGCAGGGCGGCGCGATGCGGGACCACTCCCGCGGCGCGCGGGACTTCACCAAGCTGCACAGCCACGTGTGGCTGAACGCGGTGTTCCCCAGCGGGCGGTGCTTCAACGTCCTGGCGAACTACGAACGGTCGACGGGCAGGACGCTCGCCCGCGGGTTCGTCAGCGACGGCCGGACGTTCCAGGACTTCGCCATGGAACCCTCGTTCCTGCAGGACCCGGACAAGCCGTTCGAGGCGGGGAACCTCAAACTCAGCAACGAGGGGGAGTCCTTCGAGATCGGGGTGGAGATCCTGCGCGTCCTTCCCATGGCCATGCGCCGCCCGAATGATCTGGTGCTGGGGAAGGAGGCCGCGGGAGACGGGCTCGGCAACCGCCTGTACGAGGGGCGGGCCCGGTACACCTGGGACGGCGAGGTGGCCTACGGGCACATCGAACGCAGCTGCCCGTTCGCGGTGGGAGAGTGAGCCGGTCGTGGAGCGCGCACAGACCTACCTCGTAGCCGAGATCGAGGCCGTATGCTGGCTGCTCCGCAACTCGGTCGACGTGCTGCAGACCTCGATCCGCCCGGCGCTGGCCGGTCTGCCGGCCGCCCATGCCACTCGATGCGTCGAGGTGCTGGCAGCCGCGGTCGACCAGCTGACCCGGCTGGCCGAGAACGGTGGTGAGCCGCCGGTCTTCCCGGCGCTCGCCGACGAGCTCGCTGACATCGACCGGATCCAGGAGCGGCTGGCGGCGGTGAAGGCTCCGCCGGCGGCGCGGACCTCGCCCGCAGGGCAGGAGTCCCCGGTGCGGCACGACCTCGAGGCCGAGGAGCTGGAGTCGTACCTGCGGGAGCACCCGCGCGGCGGCGCGAACCTGCGGCTGCACCATCTGGAGCGGATGGCCGGCGGGCGGTCGAAGAGCACCTACGCACTGACCGTCCACGACGCGGCCGACCTCCCGAGTGACCTCGTCATCCGCAAGGACCAGGAGACGCTCCTCAACAACACCTCCGTGGTGTCGGAGGCCGAGCTGCTCGAGCGGCTCCACCGGGCGGGACTGAAGGTTCCCCAGCCGTTCCACCTCGAGTCCGACCCCGAGGCCCTGGGGTCGCCGTTCCTGATCCTGCAGCGTCTGGGGGGGGACGACGGCCGGGGAGGTCTTCGACCCGCCCAGGAACGAGCGGCTGGCGCTGGCCCTGGCCGAGCAGGTGGGCCTGCTCCACTCCCTCGACGTCGGCGGCCTGGCCGACGATCCGTTCCTCGTGACCAAGGACGTCACGGGCGATCAGCTGTGCGAGCAGCTGGCCGCCTTCCGCGCCACGGTGAACGAGTTCAGCGAGCCGTACCCGAGCGTGCTCGGAGCGCTGGACTGGCTGGACGAGCACGTCAGGGACTTCGACGAAGAGGTGCGGCTGGTCCATGGGGATCTGGGCTTTCACAACGTCCTCGCCGAAGGTGACGAGCTGACCGCGGTGCTGGACTGGGAACTGGCGTCCCTGGGCCACCCGGCGCGTGATCTCGGATATCTTCGCAGCACGATCGAAATGATGACGGATTGGGATAAATTCCTCGACGCCTACCACGCGTCCGGCGGGGTCAGGTGTGATCCGCACGCGGTGGACTTCTACATGCTGTTCTCGAGCGTGTGGCTGTACCAGCACCTCGCCCGATCCGGCCGGATGCGGCTGAAGTGGGACGCGCGGAACATCGAGTACACGATCTCTTTCGCCGTGCTGGGGCCCAACATGCGATACCGCCTGGCACGGCAGTTGGACGGCGTGCTGACCCGCGGCTGACGTCTCAGTGTGTCCCGGTGAGGCGGGACCGTCGAAGAGAGCGGAGGATGATGAGCAAGCAGGACGACAAGTCCGTCCATGTGGAGGTCGTGGTGGCCATCACCTGGGAGGAAGGCCGATACTCGGCCCGATGCCTGGGGGTGGGCGACCTCACCTGCCGGGGAGACACCATGGTGGATGCCGTGCTGGACCTCGCCGAGCAGTTGTCGCGCCACTTCTCCGCCGGCGGTTCCCCGGTCGGCCGCCCGGACCGTTCCGAGCTTTGGCAACCGCTCCCGGTGGAGATGCTGACGGCACTGGACGTGGCCGTCGACTGATCCCGCCTCCCGTGCCCGGCGACCCCCGCCTGTCCCGGCCGCCTGTTCCGGTCGTCGCGGCCGAATTCGGCGATCCCCAGCGACCCCGGACCTCCGAAGGCGTCGTCGCCTCCGGCCGGAGACAGGCGGTGAGCACGAGATGTCTCGTGTCCGTAGACCACGAAGGAGAATCATGACGGAACCCGGTACCCATCCTGACCGCGAGACCATCCGCCAGACGGTGCTCAACTACATCAAGGGCCTGGAGAACTCGGACTTCGACGCCGTCGCGGACCTGTTCACCGACGACGCCTTCTACTCCCACCCGCCCTATGACCCGGACAGCCCCAAGCGGGCCGAGGTCAAGGGGCGCGAGGCGCTGCGCGCCCTGCTGAAGGGGCGGCGCGGCAGCCGCAAGTGGCACCACGAGCTCCAGTCGCTCTTCGTCGCCGACGACCGCTGCCTCGTCGAGGGCATCGTCCGTGAGTTCGAGGGCGGCCCGATCAGGTCCTCGTTCGCGGGGGCGGGGACGTTCGACAGCGAAGGCCGGATCAGCCGCTGGGTGGCCTACCGCAGCGTGCCCGCGATCGGGGAGTCGCTGGATTAGGCGGATGGTGGATCAGCGCAGGGTTCGGCAGAACATGTCGAGGGTGATTTTGATGATCTCGGTCGTTTCTTCCGTACCGGAGCCGCCGGAGGACTGTGACATGAGACGCAGGGTGCCGGCGCGGAGCACGCCCCAGGCGAGTTCGGCCCGCAGCGCGGGATGGTCACATCCCGCCTCGCGGAGCACGTCACCGAGCGGTTCGATGAGCGACTCGTGCAGCTCGTTCAGCCGTTCCCGGCACTCGGGCGGCAGCCCGAGCGTCAGCGACGCCGGGATCAGCGCGTAGTCGGGGCTGCCGATGAACTCCAGCGCGGTCCTGCCGTACGCCCGGACCTGCTCGTCGAGTGACGCGGCGGACCCGTCGGGCGTGGTCCCCGCCACGGTGGCGCGCAGGCGATCGGCCCAGCGGGGGAAGGCCTCCTCGGTGAGCTGGGCGAGGATGTCGGCGGTGGAGGAGAAGTAGCGGTAGACGCTGGAGCGGGCCAGGCCGATCCTGGCGCCCACCGCCGCCGGAGTGAGCGCGTGCACACCCTGCGCGGCCAGGATCTCGCGCGCCGCCTCCAGCAGGGCGGCGTGCTGGTTGGCCCGGTGGGCGGCGACGGTCGCCGCGCTGATCCTTGGCATCTACACCTCCAGGTGGCGTCCTCCAGTATCGGGCTCGGGCGTCCCTGCTCCGTCCTCGTCCTCGTCCTCGGGGTCTCGGGCGGGAGCGGCGGTGCGCGGAAGCAGGAACGTGAAGCCGAGCCCGGCCAGCAGGACCAGCCCGGTGATGACCGGCACCCTGCGGGTCGCCTCCGTGGCGCCCGCGACCGCCGCCGCGTGGATGGCCGGGTCGCTCAGCTCCGGGATGGCCGCGCCACCGCTCTCCTGCACGGCGTTCGCCACGCTCGTGCGGACCTGCTCCGGGTAGGACGCCATGTTCTTCTCGACCGACGAGCCGAGCCCGGTGACCAGCACCCCGCCCAGAACGGCGACCCCCAGCCCCGCGCCGACCTGGCGGATCGCGCTCTGCAACCCGGAGGCCTGGCCCGCCTGCCGGGCGGGCACGTCGGCCATCAGCACGCTGGTGAGCTGGGCCGTGGCGAAGCCGATGCCGAAGCCGTAGACGAGCATCCAGGGCACGATCCGCCACACGCTCATGCCGGCCTCAAGGGAGAGACCGATGCCGATGGCGCCCACGACCTCCAGGGCGAGGCCGATCTGCACGACCGTCCGCGAGCTCAACTTCCTGGTCAGGCCGGGAACCACGCCGCCGGCCAGGAAGGTGCCCACGGCGAGGGTGGCGATGATGAGGCCGGCCGTGAACGCGCTGTGGCCGAGCGCCGACTGCAGGAACAGCGGCAGCACCAGGATCACGCCGAACTCGCCCAGCGCCACGATCATCGCGGCTATCGCGCCGTAGCGGAAGCCGGGCAACGTGAACAGCGTCAGGTCGATCAGCACGGGGCGCCCGGCCCGCTCGCGGCGCCGCTCCAGCAGGATGAAGGCGGCCACGGCCAGGATGCCGATGCCGAACGCGAAGGGCACCGGGGAGACCTCCTCGAACCGCAGTCCGAAGAGTTCGGCGGCCCGCAGGGGAGTGAGCCAGCCGTACTTCTGACCCTCGATGAGGCCGAAGACGATGGAGAACACGCCCAGTACGATCAGCGCGATGCCCAGCGGGTCGTGGCCGGTGGCCCGATCCTCACGGGAGGAGGGGATGCGCAGCGCGCCGAGCAGGACCAGCGCGCCGATGGGCAGGTTGATCCAGAACGCCGCGCGCCAGCCGTGGTCGGTGACCAGCCAGCCGCCGACCAGCGGCCCGATGGCGGCCATCCCGCCGACGATCGAGCCCCAGATCGCGAATCCGATCACCCGCTGCCTGCCGAAGTAGGTGGAGTTGATGATCGCGAGCGTCATGGGCATGGCCATCGCGGCACCCACTCCCTGGATCCCCCTGGCCCCGATCAGCATCGCGCCGCTCCCCGCGATCGCCGCCAGCAGGCTCGCCACCAGGAAGACCACGATGCCCGTGGCGAACAGCCGCGGCCTGCCGCGCTGGTCGCCGATCCGGCCCAGCGGGATGAGCAGGGACGCGAACACCAGCAGGTAGAGGGAGTTGACCCACTCCACATCGGTGACCGTGAGCCCCAGATCGTCGATCATCGCCGGAACGGCGACGTTCACGATCGTCGCGTCGATGACGACCATCGAGACGCCGACCGCGAGCACGAAGAGAGGCAGCCAGCTTTGACGAGAACTTGGCGACATCATGTCGCGAACTATAGCAACATCATGTCGCTATCTATCCGGGCGTGCGTCGATGTTCCGCCTAGGACGGTCAATGGACTGGGCGCGACCTGGGTGGGCCGGGTAGGGTGGCGATCAACAGCGATGACGGAGACGAGTAGCGCCTCGATCACCGGAGTCGGAGAGAGCCGCCGGCAGCTGCGAAGGCGGACTCCGGCCGGGGTGCGAAGACCCTCCCGAGCTGCGGGGAAGAACGGCCTCCGGGCCCAGTAGAGTCCCGCCGAATCGCCCACGTCAAGGGTTTACAGAGGCCACGCCGCACAAGCCGGCGGCGTGGCGAAGGTGTGGTGGCACCGCGAGGATCCCGCTCGCCCACGCCTCTCAGGGGACGCGTTGCGAACCAGAGGAGGTCACCACCATGCAACGCATCCTGTCCACCCAGCTGTCCGCGCACGTCGGTGAGACCGTACGCGTCGCGGGCTGGATTCATCGTCGCCGACTGCTGAAGTCGGTCGCCTTCCTGATCCTGCGCGACGCCGCCGGACTGACCCAGGTCGTGGTGTCCGAGGAGGCCGTCCGCGCTCGGCTGGAGGCCCTGCCGGAGGAGACGACGGTCTCCGTCGTCGGCACGGTCACCGTCGAGCCGTCCGCGCCGGGCGGCGTCGAGATCACCTCGCCGGTGATCGAGGCACTGACCGACCCCGCCGAGACGGCCCCGTTCGACCTCTACCGGCCCGATCTGCGCGCGAGCCTGCCGACGATGCTCGACCACGCGCCGGTCGCGCTGCGCCACCCGAAGCTCGCCGCCACCCACCGCATCGGCGCGGCCGCGGTCGGCGGCTTCCGTACGGCGCTCGAAGCGATGTCGTTCGTCGAGATCCACACCCCGAAGATCGTGGGCGCGGCGACCGAGAGCGGCGCCAACGTCTTCAAGCTCGACTACTTCGGCCGTCCGGCCTACCTGGCGCAGTCCCCTCAGCTCTACAAGCAGATGATGGTCGGTGTCTTCGAGCGGGTCTACGAGGTCGGACCGGTCTTCCGCGCCGAGCCGAGCGACACCGCCCGCCACCTGGCGTCGTACACGTCCCTCGACGCCGAGATGGGCTTCATCGAGGACCACCGCGACGTCATCGCCGCGTGCCACGCGACGGTCGGGGGCATGCTGGCCGGCATCCGCGCGTCGGCCGGTCCCTCACTTGAGCTTCTCGACGTCACCATGCCCGCGCTGACGGAGAGACCAGTGGTGGTGCACTTCACCGACGTCCTTGAGATGATCAGTAAGGAGACCGGCCAGGACATCACCGCCGAGCCCGACCTCGCACCGGCGCACGAGCGCTGGATCGGGGAGTGGGCCTTGCGCGAGCACGGTTCGGACTTCGTATTCGTCGAGGGCTACCCGGCCGCGCACCGCGCCTTCTACACCCATCCGGACCCGGCGCGGCCCGGCTACTCGCGCGCGTTCGACCTGATATTCCGGGGCCTGGAGCTGGTCAGCGGCGGCCAGCGGATGCACCGGCACGCCGACTACGTGCGAACGCTGACCGCGCGCGGCGAGAGCGACCTGTCGGCGTACTCGGGATACCTCGACGCGATGCGCTCCGGCATGCCGCCGCACGGCGGCTTCGCCTTCGGGCTGGAAAGGTTCATGGCACGCCTGCTCGACGTGCCGAACATACGCCAGGTCACCCTCTTTCCCCGCGACCTGCACCGGCTCGCTCCGTAAACGACCCGCTTGTGGCCGAGGTGGGGGAGGCCGGCGTCCCGGACGATGGTGGGATCAGGTCCGTGGACGCCGGCCTTTTGTACGGTCCACGCCCGGCACGGGGGAGCCGTCGGCGTGGACCGGCTCCGGGGTCAGCGGGATCGGGGGACGGTTCCGTCTGTCCGGAGGTTTGGGGAGGTCAGGGCTGCTGAGGCCGGGTGGGCAGGTCGAACCAGACGACTCGCCCGGTTTCGCTCTCCTTCCAGCCCCAGGCCGATGACAGCTCCTGAACAAGCCACAGACCACGGCCGTTCTCACTGAGCGAGTCCACCTGTGCGGGAACCTGTGGAATGGTGCCTGAGGAGCCCTCGTCGATCACTTCCACATGCAGCGTGTGGTCATGGTCGGCAACCACCAGCCGCAGCATTCCCTGCGGCCTGCGCCCAGAGTCGGAGTGTTGTACGGCATTCGCCACCAGTTCGCTGACCAGTAGCTCAACCTCATCCGCCCTCGGATGACCTGCCACTCCCGGCAACTTCCGTACATATGCCCGCGCCACTGCGATCGAACTCGGCGAGCCGGGGAGATCAACGGCACCCAGAAGCCTAACGGTGCTCATTGCGCCATCTCCCAGACACGGTTTGACGCCTCACTCGACAGTGCCCGCACTCGCTGGCCCTCGCCCCGGCCCCAGGTGAAGAACCACGTTCCCTTGAACCTCAGCGCCATGATCCGCAACGGCCCGGCCGCCCGGGAAACCAGCAGAGCCGGTTCCTTTCCGGTCGGCAGCTCAACCATCGCGCTCAAGCCAAGCTTGTGCAGGTCCCATGCCAATCGGACCAGGTGAAGGTACTGATCTTCTTTCACGCGCCGAGGAATCCGCTGAGTGCTTACAGATGCGCTGCCATTTGTCCGGATAGTGCGACTTTCGGAATCTTGATTTGTCATCTCGGGCTCCAGCTGTGTGAGGTAATTGTCGGTTTATCGTTGCGATCTTCCCTGGTGGCTCGTTTGATGTACGCCCAGAATGCAGGTAGGCATAGCTGTCTCGCATAGGAAGTCGAAGGACAATCCGATTGCAGAAAACCTCGGCTGATGTAAGAGATTTCGCTACCGTGTAAGCAAAGGTCGGCGGTATGCCAAGGAACCTCGGAGGCGGTCATGGTCAAAAACCTCGATTCCCACCTGTCTCCTCTCGCGCGCTTTGGCCGTGAACTGGCCAGATGTCGTAAGGAAGCAGGGTGGTCACAAAGACGGCTGGCCGATCGCCTTGGATGCTCACCGTCTCTTGTGGGGCACATCGAAGCCGGTACCCGCAACCCGCAGCTTGACTTCGCGGAGGCATGCGATCGCGTCTTCAGCCTTCCCGAGAGTGACTACTTCGTCCGGTTATATCGACGGATCCACCAATCACCTTCCGGGCCGGGATGGTTCCTCCGCTGGATTGAGGAGATCGAGCCGGGGGCAACCGTGCTGCGGATCTGGGCACCCTTCTTGATCCCCGGCCTACTCCAGACGGAGGACTACGCGCGAGCCGTCTTCCTCGGTCACTTCTCGACTCCCGAAGCGGAGATAGAAGATCAGGTAGCGGCTCGTATGCGGCGACAGGAAATTCTCAACCGGGATAATCCTCCCGAACTTCGGGTGCTTCTGGATGAGTGGGTGGTCAAACGTCCGATTGGTGGCAGGGGAGTCATGTATCAGCAGCTCGACCACCTGGCGGCTGTCGCGCAGCATCGCCGCGTGACGGTACAGCTCGTTCCGTATGACACTTCTTGCACAGATGGCTTGTTGTCGGCATTCGTCATCGCGGAATTGCCCGATGCCCCACCCGCCGTCTCCGTCGATTCGGCAGGTAAAGGCGAAGTGTCAGCAGAGCATGATCTCGTCACGCGGATCCTGGACCGTTATGACAGACTGAGCACAGAGGCATATCGTCCAGGCGAATCACTCGAAAAGATCAAGGAAGCAGTGGAGCGATGGAGCTTAAAGATCTGACCACCACGGATCTCTCCGGGGCTGTGTGGAAGAAGAGTTCCCGCAGCGGCAACAACGGCGGTGAGTGTGTCGAGGTCGCAACCAACCTTCCTTGCGTCGTAGCCGTCCGTGACAGCAAGAACCCGACCGGCCCAGCGCTCGTCTTCGCCCCTGCCGCTTGGTCGGCGTTTCTGAGTGGCATCAAGGGTGGCGAGTTCGGCATCTGAGGCTGGATCCACCGAGCCGAATCTGAAGTGAAGATCCTGAAATGCGAAGAGCTGCCCTCTGACCTGGGATGATGGGAGTTCTTCAGGCTTCCGTCACCTTGATCGGGAGGACACCTCTCGCGTGTAATTGCTCCACGAATCTGCCAAGACCCATGCGACCTTCGACGCGGAACGCGTGGTCGCGTACGGCGGACCGGGGCCGATAATGCGGTCGGCCTGGGAGAACCGGCGGCCGAGCACGTCGCCCCCGCACACCAAGATCGATGCCGCCCGCGCTCTGGCCTGGGGCGGCCTGGATGCTCCCGCCGACTGGGCGCGCGTGCGGCGTCGTTTCCGTGACGGCCATACCGAGACCTGGTGGGCGGCTGATGCCCGGCTCCGGTCGTGGCAGAACGATCCCACCGGCCGAGCCGGGACCCGCCGGCACGGGTGACCGCTCAACGCCGAGAGCTCCCGGCCATGGCCAGAGGCTCTCGGCGTCTCAAGGGCCGGCC
This sequence comes from Streptosporangium sp. NPDC002607, assembly GCF_053592655.1. Taxonomy (NCBI): domain Bacteria; kingdom Bacillati; phylum Actinomycetota; class Actinomycetes; order Streptosporangiales; family Streptosporangiaceae; genus Streptosporangium; species Streptosporangium sp. NPDC002607. The sequence goes on along the minus strand of NZ_JBSFWD010000023.1, from coordinate 20,270 downwards.
CCGGGACACCCGGTGCTGTGACCGGCGAACCTTCCCGGTCACAGTTCCGATGTTCCTCAGACCCCGAGAATGGTGCTGAATGAGGATCGGGCGGTCAGATGTGCTACTGATGCACGATGGGGAGCGTAAGTATCGGTAGAAGTCGGCGGATCCTGGTTGCGGCCGTCGTGGTGATCAGGCTGGTCGTCCTGGACACCCGGATTTCGCCCTGCCGCCGCCTCGGACCCTCCTGACCTCCATGCAGTGGGTTGCGCTCGTCCTCGCCATGCTGATCGTGTACGGCGCGGCTGTACGGCGCACCGCGGAGGTGGCCGGGGTGGTGGCGCTTGCCTTTGTCGTCATTACGGGTGGGGTCTCCGGCTTTCTGGGGTGGCGGGTCCGTGATGTCGTCGGGAGCCTGTTGCTGGCCGCCGGATTGGCTGCGGTGGCGTGGGCGCTGGGGCGGTGGCGGCGGCGGGTCCTTGCCAAGCGGGATGCGCTCGCCGCCTTTCTGGCGGGGGTTGAGGCAGTGCCCGCGACGGCTGCCGCGGTGGAGCGGCTTCGGCTGGCCGGCGAGTTGCACGACACCGCGGCTCATCGGCTCACCGGCATCGTGGTCGGCGCGGCCTCAGCGCTGCGGCTGGGGGATGCGCGGCTGGTGGCGTCTGCGCTGGAGCATGCGGCGGCTGAGGGGCGGCTGGTGGTGAGGGAACTGGCCGCGCTCACGGATGGCGTTCCCGGGGTGCCACGGCTGGCCGACGTCGACGCGCTGGCCGGACCCGGGGTGGTGTACCGCAGGACGGTGGACGAGGTGCGGGAGGAGGTGGCGGCGGTCGCGTACCGGGTGGTGCGGGAGGCGCTGACCAACGCCGCCCGATACGCGCCGGGCGCGCAGGTGCGGGTGGAGCTCGCCGCCACCGACGGAGACCTGGTGGTGACGGTGATCAACCAGGCCGGGGAAGGCGGCAGGGCGGAGGACGGCCTCGGGGCGGGCAAGGGGCTGGCCGGGCTCAGGGCGGCCGTGGCCGAGTGTGGAGGAACGCTGACCGCCGGCCCCCAGGGTGACGGGTGGGCCGTGGTGGCGTCCTTCCGGATGACGACACGGGGGCGGGGGAGGAAGGACGGGTGGCGGGGGAGACGGGGGGCGGATTGGGCGTTGGCGGCGTTGGCCGTCGGGTTGTCGGTCGGGACCAGCCTGCTCGACAGCGACCCCGCCGACCTGTTGCTTCTCCTTCCCCTCTGCGCTCTCCACGCACTACCGCTCGGCTGGCGCAGACGGGCACCCGGCGTCGCGCTGGCGGTGGCGCTGTCGATCTACCCGGTGCTGGTGGCGACGCGAGCCGTACCGCCCGCGGGAGATGTGTTCCTGTGGTGCTCGTGGGTGGAACTGGCGCTGCTCTACGCCATCGGACTAAGCGGGAAGGGCCTTCCTGCTTGCCTGGGCATGGCGGCGGTAGGTGGGCTGGCGCTGGCGGCCGGCCCGGGGATCACGGGCAACCGGCTGGGCGCGTGGGTGGTGCTGAGCCTGGGCGTCACCGTGCCCGCCGTCACCGCCTGGGCACTCGGCGCGGCCGTCGCGACGATTCGGGCGCGGCGGTCGGTCGGGGAGGCGCAGGCGCGCACGGCGACGGGTGAGCTGACGGCGGCAGCCGTACGAACGGAGCGGGACAGGATCGCGGGCGGCTTGCGGCGTACGGCGATGCGCCACGCGGAGGCGGTCGTGGCGGCGGCAGATGCGGGCCGGCTCGCCGACGCGCTGGCCGAGGCCAGGGGTGGACTCACCACACTCAGAGACCTGCTCGAAGAGCTGGGCGAGACGGGAGATCCGGCCCCTACGCTGGCCGGAGTAGCGGCGCTGGCCTCCCGCAAGGGCGCCATCGTCAAGTTCACGGGCGAGCGCCGCGAGGTGGACCCGGCGGTCCAGGTGGCCGCGTTCAGAGCGGCAGAGCAGTTCTTCGAGCACGGCGACGAGGTGACCGTGACCTACCTGAACGGTGGCGTGAGCATCGAGGGCAAGGCCACGGCCGGGCTCCGGGACCTCGCCGACGCGGTCGGGGGGGAACTGATCACCATGGCTGATGGCACGATACGGGTATGGCTACCCGAATGATCACCATTCTTGTCGCCGACGATCAGGCGGTCGTGCGGGCGGGCATAGCAGCCGTCCTGGACGCCGAGCGCGATATGACCGTGGTGGGTCAGGCGGCCGACGGACAGGCGGCGGTCGAGCTGACTCTCCAGTCGCGCCCCGACGTGGTGCTGATGGACGTCAGGATGCCCGGCCTCGACGGCCTGCGGGCCACGGCGCGCATCACCGCCGAGGTGCCCGGGACGCGGGTGGTGGTGCTGACCACGTTCGGGCTGGACGACTACGTCTTCGGCGCGTTGCGGGCCGGCGCCGCCGGGTTCCTGCTGAAGGACGCGGAGCCCGAGCGGGTGATCGACGCGGTCCGGGTGGTCGCAGCCGGAGACGCCATGCTCGACCCAGGCATCACGAGGCGGCTTATCGACCGATTCGTGCAAGAGCCGCCGCCGTACAACGGCAGCACGGGCATGCTCACGCCGCGCGAGACCGAAGTGCTCAAGCAGGTCGCCACCGGCCTGAGTAACGCCGAGATCGGCGCGGTGCTCGGCATCAGCCCGGCCACCGTCAAGGACCACATCGCGGTGATCCTCGGCAAGCTCGGCGTACGCAACCGCCTTCAGGCCACCATCGCCGCGTACGAGACGGGCCTGGTCCGCCCCGCCGCGCGGCGGGGGGAGCAGCCCATCCCGACGGAGGAAGAACCGGCCTCCCCACCTTCCTAGCGTTGATCCCATGAAGCTTGTCCTGGGGGCCGTCCTTGCCCTGATCCTCTCGCCGCTGATCTTCTTCGGCGTCGCCATGGTCGTGCCCGTGTACCCGGTCTTCGCCGGAGCGGCCGCCGTCTCGATCGTGTCGATCACATGGCTGGTCGCGCGAAAAGCACTGTATGTCGTAGGTATCACCGTTGTGCTCTGCGGTATCGCCGCCGTCACCGTCCTGCTCCCGTCTCCCGCGCCGGTGCCGGTGATTCCGGCGGGTGTGCGGTTCTGGGACCTGCCCACCGGCTCCCGCCTGGCCTATGTCAGCGAACCGGCCAGAGGTACGGCCAGGCCGTATCCGGTGATCTTCCTACACGGCGGCCCCGGCACACCGGGTGAGGGGGTCCCGGAGGGTGGGCGGGAACTGGCCGGTGAGGGGTTCGACGTCTATGCCTACGACCAACTCGGCGCTGGACGCTCCACACGCCTCGACGATGTCAGCGGTTACACGGTGGCCAGGCACGTCGCCGATCTCGACGCCGTCCGCAGCGCGCTCGGCGCCGAACGGGTGATCCTGGTCGGCAGGTCCTGGGGCGGCACCCTGGCGGCCGCGTACATGGCGGCCCATCCCGGCCGTGTCGCCAGGGCCGTGCTGACCTCGCCGGGAGCGATCTGGGAGCCTGCCTATCCCGACGGCGTGGGCTCGCCGTGGGGCAACGGGGACGGGCCCGACGGTTCGCTGCGCTTCCTCGTCCAGAACGTCCTGCTCGGGCTCAACCCGGCGGCCGCGCACAGCATGGTGCCCGACCGCGAGGCGGACGCCTACTTCCGCGAACTGCTCATCTCCGCCAAGGACGCCACCGGCTGCCCGGGGGCGGCGCCCGCGCCCACGCACACCAATCAGCCCGGCTTCTACGTCAACCAGGTCACCTCCGCAGACGCGGAGACCGTACCTGATCCCAGGCCCAAGCTGCGCCAGGTCCACGTGCCGACGCTGATCGTGCGCGGCCAGTGCGACTACCTCAAGTGGCAGGTCACCGACGAATACCGGCGCACTCTGCCGAACTCGACATTCCTCTACGTGCCCGGCGCAGGGCACTCCATCGCCAACGGCCGTCCTGACCTCTACCGCGAGCTTCTGACGGCCTTCCTCCTCGGGAGAAAGCTACCTACGCCCTAGCCAGTACCACAGTCATGCCCCGCGATCTATAGTTTGGTTTATGTCGGATGTGGTGACGTCTGAGGATCTGCAGTCTTGGGCGGCGGGGCTGGATGGATTGTTCGGGCGGGTGGAGCCGCGTCGGCAGGCGCGGGCGTACCTGACGGGGGCTGCTGGCGCCGGTGGAGCGTAAGAACGGCTGGCAACCGGCGGAGGCCGCAGGTGATTCCCAGCCTCATCGGATGCGGCGATTGCTGAACAACGTGCGGTGGGATCCGCGGGACATCCGTGTTGACCTGCGTGATCACCTGATCGAGCAGCTTGGGGATCCGGGCGGAGTGCTGATCGTGGATGAGACCGGGTTCGTCAAGAAGGGCACCCGGTCGGCTGGGGTGCAGCCCAGGAATGGCCGGATCGGCGACCTCATCCTGTCCGGCGGTGAACATCCACCCCACCGAGTCGAGTAGCACCTGATCTCCCATCCGGCGGTCACCGACATTGCGGTGATCGGTGCCGCCTACCCCGGAATCGGCCCAGCGGGTGCTGGCCGTGATCCATCCAGCCGCAGGCGACGACCTGCGGGCCCACTGCGCGGACGCCCTGGCCTCCTGCAAATGCCTAAAGCGCTTGGAGTTCCGCGCCGACTTCCCCCGCACCGAGAGCGGCAAGCTGCTGCGCCGCCGGTTGAGGGACGCGTACGAAAACAACGAAAGGTGACATCGTGGGAATTCTGGATGGCCGCGTGGCCATCATCACCGGCGGAGGCCGCGGCATCGGCGCCGCGCTCGCCCGCGCCTTCGCCCGGGAGGGCGCCTCGCTCGTCGTGAACGACCTCGGGACCGGTCCCGACGGCGCGGGCGGCGACAAGGGGCCGTGCACGAGATCGTCGAGGAGATCAACGACTCGGGTGGCCAGGCCGTGGCGGACGGCGGGGACGTCGCCGACGTGGCGACCGGGCAGCGGCTGGTCGAGACCGTCCTGCCGCTGGAACTGCTCGGCCCGCTCGGCTGCGGCCTGCAGACCGGCGCCGGCTCCGTGCTCGTCGCGCTGAAGGTGCGCGCCGGATCCAGCATCGCGATCTTCGGCACGGGCGCCGTCGGCCTCGCGGCGGTGATGGCGGCCAAGGTCGCGGGCGCCACCGACATCATCGCCGTCGACCTGCATGCCGGGCGGCGCGAGCTGGCCCTGGAGCTCGGGGCGACCCGGGTGGTCGACGGCGCCGACCCGGAGCTGGCCGCGGTGATCGGGGGAGTGGATTATTCCTTCGACACCACCGGCGTGTCCGGGGTGATCAGCACGGCCATCGCCGCGCTGCGCCCGGGAGGCGTGTGCGGACTGGTCGGCGCGGGCGGTGGCGAGGTCACGATCAGCCCGATGGCCCTGGCCGGGCGGAGCGTGACCTACATCCTCGAAGGCGACGCCGTGCCGCAGCTTTTCATCCCCGAGCTGATCAGCCTGTGGTGGCAGGGCCGCTTCCCGTTCGACCGCCTGATCCGTACCTACCCGCTCGGCGAGATCAACGATGCCGAGCGTGACTCCTTGAGCGGTGTGACGATCAAGCCCGTCCTACTGCCGGGCTCATGAGGTCGATCGTGGTCGCCGGCGCGGGCAGCGCCGGTCTCGCCGCCGCCGAGACCATCCGCAGGGAGGGGTACGACGGACGCCTGACCCTCCTCGGCGGCGAGCCCGGGCCCCCTACGACCGGCCGCCGCTGTCCAAGCAGGTGCTGGCGGGAACCTGGGACCTGGGCCGGGTGGCCCTGCGTCCGCCGGAGCACTACGCGGCCCTCGACATCGACCTTCGCACCGGCTGTCCCGCTACCGGGGCCGACCTGGCCGCCGGAGAGGTCGTGCTCAGCGACGGCGGGCGGGTGCCCTTCGACGGCCTGATCGTCGCCACCGGCGTCGAGCCGAGGCGGCTGCCCTTCGGGCACGACCTGGCCGGAGTCCACCTGCTGCGGGACGACCGTGACGTCATGGCACTCCGGGCGGCCTTCGAAGCGGGGCCGCGGCTGGTGATCGTCGGGGCCGGGTTCCTCGGCGCCGAGGTCGCCGCCACCGCCCGCGGACTCGGCCCTGAGGTCACGCTCGTCGATCCGCTGCCGGCGCCCATGCTGCGGCAGCTCGGCGCCACGCTCGCCGGGCGGGTGGCCGAACTGCGCCGCGCCCAAGGCGTACGGCTGCGGATGGGAACCGGCGTGCTCGGCATCACGGGCGAGCGGGGCCGCGTCACCGCCGTCGCGCTGGACGACGGCACGGTCGAGCCGGCCGACTGCGTGCTCGTCGCCGTCGGATCCACACCGAACGTGGCCTGGCTGCGCTCCTCGGGCCTGCCGCTGGCCGACGGGATCGTCTGCGCCGCCCACTGCCGCGCCGCCCCCGGCGTGTACGCCGCCGGCGACGTCGCATCCTGGATCCACCCCTGGTACGGCCGCATACGCCTTGAGCATCGGATGAACGCCACCGAGCAGGGGATCGCCGCCGCGCGCAACCTCCTGCATGGGGATGTTGCCGTGTTCGCGCCCATGCCATACTCCTGGACCGATCAGTACGAAACGAAGATCCAGATCCACGGCGTGATCCCATCCCACGCCGAGCTCGTCGTCGCCGAAGGCGACCTGGACGGAGACCGGTTCACCGTCCTCTACCGGGCGGGCAGCCGCACCCACGCCGTCCTCACCTGGAACGACCCGAAATCCGCGCGCCGCTACCGGCAGGAGCTGGCGGCCGGGGACCCCCCACAAGCCGAAGAAGGCGACCATGACAGAGACGCAGTCCTCAACCCTCGCTGAGACCCTGGCCCAGCGATTCCCCTGGCCTCGGCCGGTCATCGACCCGCCGGACGCCTACGCCCAGCTGCGCGCGGAGAACCCGGTGGTCCGCGTCACGCTGATCAGCGGCCAGCAGGCCTGGCTGATCACCCGCTACGACGACGTCCGGGCCATTCTGGCCGACCCCCGGGTGAGCGCCGACACCCGCAAACCCGGGTTCCCCAGCCTCGGCTACCAGCCATCGGAGCACGAGCGCCCGTTCCTCCGGATGGACCCGCCGGAGCACACCGTGTTCCGCCGCCTGCTGTCGAAGAACTTCATGGTCAAGCGGGTGGAGTCGCTCCGCCCCGACATCCAGCGCCTGGTCGACAAGACCATCGACGCGATGCTTGCCCGGCCGGAGCGCCCGGTCGACCTGGTGGAGCACCTGGCCCTGCCGGTGCCGTCCACCGTGCTGAGCTGGATCCTCGGCGTACGGGCGGAGGACCGCGCGTTCTTCAACAAGGTCACCGAGGCACTGATGAACGGCAGCGACGTCACCGACCCCCAGGCCATGCAGCGCTTCCTCCAGGCGATCCAGGACCTGAACGCGTACACGGCCGAGGTCGTGGCCGAGAAGCAGGCTCAGGAGGACCCCGGCGACGACATCCTGGGTCAGCTCGTCCGGGCCGCCCGCGAGGGGACCGTCACCCACCAGGACATCCTCAACACCGGCCTGCTGTTCGTCCTCGCCGGTTACGACACCACCGCGAATATGACCGCGCTCGGCACGCTGACCCTGCTGCAGCACCCGGACCAGCTTGCCGAACTGCGTGCGAACCCGGCGCTCATCCCGGCCGCGATCGAGGAACTGCTGCGCTACCTGACCATCGTGAACCTGATCGTCCTGCGGGTCGCCGCCGAGCCCATCGAGATCGGCGGTCAGGTGATTCCGGCCGGGGACGGGATCATCCCGCTGAACATCTCCGCCAACCGCGACGACGCCCACTATCCGGACGCGGCGACCTTCGACATCCACCGCGGCGCGCGCGACCACTTCGCCTTCGGCTACGGGGTGCACCAGTGCATCGGCCAGCCACTGGCCAGGGTCGAGCTGCATGTCATCTTTGAGACCCTGCTGCGCCGGATTCCGACACTCAGCCTGGCGGTGCCGGTCGAGGAGATCCCTTTCAAGATCTGGTCGCCCATCAACGGTGTGTTCAGGCTTCCGGTTACCTGGTAAGGAATGACATGATCATCAACGGTGTACATGTGCCGGCGGCCGGGATGTTCGACGTGATCGACCCGGCTACGGGCAAGGTCTTCGCCCAGGCGCCCGACTGCGGCCCCGAGCACTAGTAGGACTTGGTCACCTCGGGTAAGAGACGGTATGTCACCTGCTTTGGGGGCGAGGAAACATGACCCCTCAAGGACTCGAGGCCGTGCGGGCGCGACTGGAGACGTTTGCCGCTGAGGTGTTCTCCTGTTTCGCCCGTACTGATCAGCGGCGGTGGGGCGCGCGGTATGTGCGTGGCCTGCTGAGCGATGTGGCGCGTAAATCGATGCTTGCCGTGCATGTCTCCCAGCCGTCCCACCACCGGCGTCGCGACGGCGCCCGCGAGCAGCGTGGCGGTGATCGCCCAGGTGGTGTCGGACACCGTGGCGCTCAGCAGCCTGGGGAACTGGGGGATCACCAGGGTCTGCATCAGCGAGACCGCGATCCCGGCGAGGGCCGGCACCACCATGACGGTATTCGTCCGCGACGGGGCGGATGCCACGGCAGGTTCGGCATGGGGCATGGCGAAATCTCCGGCCTGACAGTACGGGTGTGGATGGTCTGACAGATTTTAGACAGGTTTTAAGTCAGTTGCTTGACTTAAGTTAACAACATCGGTTGACTGATCGTGACTCGAAGGTCGGTTCTGAGGGGGCATGGTGAGTCAGGGTGACGGTGGGCCGAAGCTGAGCTATCCGATTCCCGGCGAGGCGGCTTTGGAGCCGCCGGCCGAATGGGCGCGACTGCGGCAGGGGTGTCCGGTCGCGCGGGTGACGCTGCCCAGCGGGGACGAGGCATCGCTGGTCACGCGCTATGAGGACGTCAGGCGGGTGCTGTCCGACCCGCGGTTCACCCGGCCGACGCGCGCGGACGACGCGGCCCGGATCTCGGCCAACGAGTCGGGCGGGCTGTTCAACAATGAGATGTCGATGTCGATACCGCAAGCCGGTGAGGGGCATAAGCGGTGGCGGCGGATGATCGGCAAATGGTTCACCGTCAAGCGCATGGCCGCGCTGCGACCGGGGATGGAGGCGATGGCCGAGCGGCTCGTCGACGACATGCTGGAGCGGGGCCGGCCGGCGGACCTCAAGGCGAGCCTGGGCTTCCCGCTGCCGGTGTGGGTGATCTGCGACCTGCTCGGGGTCCCGGACTCGGACCGGGACAGGTTCGCGTACTGGTCCGACACGTTGCTCAACCTGACCCGGTACACGCAGGCGGAGATCGACGCGGCACAGGCCGAGTTCGTCACGTACATGGCCGCCCACATCGCCGCCAAGCGTGCGGAACCGGGCGAGGACCTGCTCAGCGAGCTCATCACCGGCGCCGACGCCGACGGCGAGCGGCTGTCCGACGCGACACTGGTGGCCACCGGCCAGGGTCTGCTGGTCGCCGGACACGAGACCACCGCGAACATGATCGGCAAGATGGTGGCGATGCTGCTGGCCGACCGGCGGCGCTGGGAGCGGCTCCTGGCGGATCGGTCGCTGGTGCGCTCCGCAGTGGAGGAGGCGCTGCGGTTCGACGCCAACCCGGGATTCGGCATGCCGCGCTATCTCGGTGAGGAGATCGAGGTCGCCGGGACCCTGCTACCGCCTGGGACGACCGTGGTGTGCAGCATGGCCGCGGCCAACCGCGACGAGAGTGCCTTCGAGGGTGCCGACGAGATGAACCTCAGCCGCAGCCCGAACCCCCATCTGGCTTTCGGTGTCGGCGCGCACTCGTGCCTGGGGCAGGCACTGGCCCGCACCGAGTTGCAGGTCGTGCTCGAGGTGCTGCTGCGCCGGCTTCCCTCCCTGGAACTCGCCGTTCCGGTGGAAGAGCTGCACAAGGTCGAGGGACTCGTCGTCGGCGGGTTGCGCGAGGTTCCGGTGCGATGGTGACCATGGCCGGCAGGACCGCCAGGGCCGAGCGGGCCGATGCGACGCGGGAGTCGATCCTGGTGGCGGCGGAGCGGTTGTTCGCCGAGCACGGGGTGTTCGCCGTCTCCAACCGTCAGGTCAGCGAGGCCGCGGGGCAGGGAAACAACGCCGCGGTCGGCTATCACTTCGGGACCAAGGCCGATCTGGTCCGTGCCATCGTGCGCAAACACGCCGAGCAGATCGAGCGGGTACGCGTGCGGATGCTGGCCGAGATGGGCGACAGCTCGAACGTGCGGGACTGGGTGGCCTGCCTGGTGCGCCCGAGCGCCGAGCATCTGGCCGCCTTGGGAGACCTCACGTGGTATGCCCGGTTCGGTGCCCAGGTGATGACCGACCCCGCATTCCGCGAAATCATGGTCGACGAGTCTCTCACCTCGCCGTCGCTGCACCAGGTCCTCGACGGGCTGAACCGCTGCCTTCCCGAACTGCCGGCCGAGGTGCGTGCCGAGCGCGGTGACATGGCCCGTCAGCTGATGGTGCACATGTACGCCGAGCGTGAGCGCGCTCTCGCGGAGGGCACCCCCACCCCCCGGTCCAGCTGGCACGACGCCGCGACCGGGTTGATCGACGCGCTCGTCGGGCTGTGGCTGGCACCGGTCACGCCCTGCCCATGACGGGAGCCGTCGCGCCTCGGTGAATCGCGGGCAAAGGAGGAGCTGACCATGAAAGTCACTGTGGACGAGGTCAAATGCCGCGGTGCCGGCCAGTGCGTGCTGATCGCGCCGGAGGTGCTCGATCAGCCCTGCGATGACAGCCGAGAGACGCCGGTCCGACACCGCTCTCGGCGACGACCACTGCCCCTTCAGGAGGGGAAGTGCTCATCAACGCCTGCCGTGAACATGTCGCGGTACGGGTTCCATTGGAGGAATCAATGACCAGTACGTTGAATCCGGCGAGTGAGCACCCCGCGGAGATTCCGGAGTACCCGATGGCCCGGGCGGCGGGCTGCCCGTTCGACCCGCCCCCGACTCTGCGGGCCAAGCAGCAGGAGGGGCCGCTCGCCAAGGTCCGTCTGTGGGACGGCAGCACCCCGTGGCTGGTGACCCGTTACGCCGAGCAACGGGCACTGCTGGCCGACCCGAGGGTCAGTGCCGACGTCACCCGGCCCGGCTACCCGAGCTCGGCCCCCGTCAACGGCTCGTCGAAGGTCAGCTTCATCCTGATGGACGATCCCGAGCATGCTCGGCTGCGGCGGATGGTGACGGCGCCGTTCGCCATCAGGCGGGTGGCCGCGCTGCGGCCGGCCGTGCAGAAGATCGTCGATGACCTGATCGACGACATGCTCGCCGGCCCGAAACCGGTCGACCTGGTCGAGGCGTTCGCCCTGCCGGTGCCCTCACTGGTGATCTGCGAGTTGCTCGGTGTGCCGTACGCCGACCACGACTTCTTCCAGGACAACAGCAAGACCGTCATCAAGCGGGACGCGACGCCCGAGCAGCGGTCGGCCGCCCTCGGCCGGCTGGCCGGCTACCTGAACGACCTGTTGGGCGAGAAGCTCACCAACCCCGGTGACGACATGCTGTCCGGGCTGACCGAGCGGATCAGGACCGGGGAACTGTCCCGGCAGGAAGCGGCCCAGATGGGGGTGCTGCTGCTGATCGCCGGGCACGAGACCACCGCGAACATGATCGCGCTCGGCACGCTCGCCCTACTGGAACACCCCGACCAACTGGCCCTCCTCCGCGACTCAGGCGATGAGCGGCTGGTCGCCTCGGCGGTGGAGGAACTGCTGCGCTACCTGCACATCACGCACAACGGGCGGCGCCGGGTGGCGCTGGAGGACATCGAGATCGCCGGGCGGCTCATCCGCGCCGGCGACGGGCTGATCTTGGCCAACGACATCGGCAACCGTGACCCCGAGGCGTTCCCCGACCCCGACCGGCTGGACATCCAGCGCGACGCCCGCCGCCACGTGGCCTTCGGCTTCGGAGTGCACCAGTGCCTGGGCCAGTCGCTGGCCCGGCTGGAACTGCAGATCGTCTACAGCACCCTCTACCGGCGCATCCCCACCCTGCGGCCGGCCGCGGATCTGGACCAGATCCCGTTCAAGCACGACGGGTCCGTCTACGGAGTCTACGAACTCCCCGTGACTTGGTGACCTTCCCTCGCACGGCAGACAACCGACTACGCCGATAACCAGGAGGATCTCATGAAGGTGACCATCGACCAGGACAAGTGTGTCGCTTCCGGACAGTGCGTGGTCGCTGCCGCGGACGTGTTCGACCAGCGTGACGAGGACGGCATCGTCGTGCTGCTCAACCCGGACCCGCCGGCGGAACAGGCCGCCGACGTCCGGCACGCCGCGGTGGTCTGCCCGGCGCTGGCCATCCACATCGAGGAGTGACGGGCAGATCGACTCCGGACGCTGCGCCATGGTTCTCGATCTCGGTGCTCCGTGCCGCCGCGCCGTGCTCAGCCGTTCTCCGGACCCAGGTCGTCCGTGCGCATGGCCGATCGTATGATCTCTTCCAGGCGCTCGCTGTGCGCGCCGCGCCAGTAGACCTGGCCGCATTCCGAGCATCGGCCGTAGACGTCGTAGGAACGCTTGGTCCCGGGCTCCAGCAGGCGGTCGATCTCGTGTTTCTCGACGGGGATCAACTCCCCGTTGCAGGCCGTGCAGCGGGTCCACGGCCGCAGCGGTAGCGCGAATCGCTCCAGCAGGTCACGGAGCTGATCGTTCGCCTTGTTGCCTCGTACGTAGGCGCCGAGCCAGAGCGCCCGGCGGCAGAGCAGGCCGTGGTCCTGGGTCAGCAGCACGCGGCGTTCCCGGTTCGCCTCGACGACCAGGGAGGGGTCGTCCATGTCGTTGTGGTAGGTCGCGTCCACGCCCAGCAGCCGGAGCCGTCGCACGAGGGTGCCCAGGTGGACGTCGAGCAGGAACCGGGGCGCCTGCTGTCCCGGTTCGAGCGGCACTCGCTGGGGGCGGGGCACGGCGTGAACGTGGATCACGTCACCGGCGGCGGGCTGGTAGGACGGGCCGACCTCCGCGCCTTCGACGGTCAAGGGCCCCACCTCCGGCAGCGGAATGCCAAGTGACTCCACGACATGCCCCAGCGTCGATGTCCCGTCGGGCGCCACCCGCTGCCACTCGCCTCGCCGGCGCGCGGGCAGGAACAGGAGCAACTCGGGGGCGATATGCAGGCGGATGTCAGATTCGATCACACTTTCAGCATGCCATCCTCCGCAGGCGTCTCGAGGCCGTGGTGCGGGATGGGTGACGGCTGTGACCCGGGCCTGCGTGATCTACGTTGGCGTCGACTCTGAGCGCGGGCTTATGGCCAGCGCGGCCAGCTCCGCTGCCTGTTCGGGGTGGAGCGGGGGCAGCGCGGTCAGCAGGCGCAGGTAGATGATGCCCAGCACGGCCTCGGTGGCCAGCGCGACGCTCGGCAGGTTCAGCCGATCTTCTCGCTGGGCCTTTTCCATGATGGGTGCCAAGGATGCCTGCTGGTGCTGATGAGCCTGCGACAGGGCCTTTCCCAGGGCGTCGTCGGCCGCGAAATGCGGTGCGAGCTGTCTGATCAACTCTCCGGCGAGGGTGGTCGTCAGCACGGTGATCTTTTTGTGGAGCAGGGTTTCCAGGGCGGCGGCGACGTCGTCGGTCTCCTCGGTGGTCTCGCTCACCTGGGCGAAGGCCATGTCCACCGCGTCGGAGATCAGCGGGGCGATGTCGGGCCAGCGTCGGTACACGGTGGGGCGGCCCACGCCCGCGCGGCGCGCGATGGCCTCGATGGTCGTCTTGCCCAGCCCGTTCTCCGCGACGATTTCGAGCGTGGCCCGCAGGATGCGCTGAGAGGCGTCACTGTCGAGGGGTCTGCCGCCGCGCGGCCGGTCGATGTCACGCATGGGCTTATCTTCTCACCTAGATACGTTACGATACACAGACGTAATGAATCAGGGTGAGAGGAGCGTGTCATGCCCCTGGCGTTGATCACAGGAGGGTCGCGCGGAGTGGGTGCCGCACTGGCGCACGAGCTGGCACGGCGCGGATATCGGCTGCTGCTGTGCGGTCGGGACGCCGATGCTCTGGCCCGTGTCGCGGCCGCCCTGCCGCAGGTCACGGCAGTCCCGTGCGATCTCGCCGATGTGACGCAACTGCGTCTTCTCGCCGAGGCGGCGACCCGCCTGGGCGAGTTGTCGCTGCTGGTCAACAATGCCGCTGTCCAGGACGTCTACGAACTCGGAGACCTGACACCGGACCAGGGGTGCGATCGCATCAGCCGGGAGATCGCGATCAACCTGACCGGCCCCTTGCGGTTGACGGCACATTGCCTGCCGTTGCTACGGGCCCGGCCAGGCTCTCGGATCGTCAACGTGACCTCGGGGCTGGCCATCGCGCCCAAGCGCGGTGCCGCGGTGTACTGTGCGACGAAATCGGGCCTGCGCACCTTCACCCGGAGCCTGCGCTACCAGGAACAGGCCGCGGCATCGGGAGTGGCGGTCACCGAGGCGATGCTGCCGCTCATCGACACCGACATGACCGCGGGCCGCGGCAGGGGAAAGATCAGCCCGCAGGACGCCGCCCGGGCCATCGCCCGCGCCATCGACCGAAATCGCGACCACGTCCATGTGGGCAAGATCAGGCTGCTCAACGCGCTGCACCGGGTGAGTCCGCGGCTGAGCTACCGGGTGACGCGCGACGGGTAGCACCGCTTTTCGTGACCTGTTCGGAATAGCCGTTGGACGTCGGGCAGGAACCGGGGCGCGCGCTGTCCCGGTTCGAGTGGCACTCGCCGGGGGTGGGGCACGGTGTGAACGTGGACCACGTCACCGGCGGCAGCCTGGTAGGCCGAGGCCGACCTCCGCGCCTTTTCAGGCCGCCTGCACATGGGAACCCCGGATCGCCGCGTGACCGTCCTTGCTCAGCGGTTGTCAGCGATGTGGTTGGCGGCGACGTAGCCGAACGTCATGGCGGGGCCGATGGTGGAACCGGCGCCGGCGTAACTGTGGCCCATGACGGCGGCGCTGGCATTGCCGGCCGCATAGAGGCCGGGGATGACCGCGGCGGCCGGAGAGAGCACCCGGGCCTTGTCGTCAGTGACCATTCCGCCCTTCGTGCCGAGATCACCGGGGACGATCTTGAAGGCATAGAACGGCGGGAGCCACAGCGGGGCGAGACAGGAGTTGGGAATGACCGCCGGGTCGGTGTAGTAGTGATCGTAGGCACTGTTGCCACGCTTGAAATCGAGGTCCCTGCCGGTCGCGGCGAAGCTGTTGAAGCGGCTGATCGTGCCCTGCAGAGTATTGGCGGGGACGCCCATCTTGGCCGCCAGACCCGCGATCGTGCTCGACCTGACGAGGGCACCGTTGCCGTACCACGCGTCCGGGAACGGCAGGGTCGGCGCGAGATCCTTGAAAAGGTAGCGGTTGCGGTAGCTCTGGTCGATGATCATCCAGGAGGGGATGTCCGGCGCCGTGGCGTTCTTCTGGTACATGACATGGACCACGTCGCTGTAGGGCGCGGCTTCGTTCACGAAGCGCACGCCTTGCTGGTTGACGATGATGCTGCCCGGAAGGGTGCGCTCGGCCAGACAGAAGTACGGTTCGCCGGGCAGCGGGATCACCGGCCCCCACCAGGAGTCGTCCATCAGCGCGACCTCGGCGCCGGTCGCGAGGCCGGCCAAGATGCCGTCGCCGGTGTTGGAGGCGGCACCGATGGTCCAATCGGTGCCGATGGGCTGCTGCTGATATCGGTTGCGCATGCCGGCGTTGTGCTCGAAGCCGCCCGAGGCGACCACGACCCCGTACTTGGCCTTGAGCAGGGTCTGCGTGCCGTTGCGGGTCACCAGCACGCCGGTGACCCGGCCCGCGTCGACGCGTAGATCGATGAGCGGGGTGTTCAGCCAGACCGGCACACCGGCCTGCAGCAGTCCGGCCCGCAGCGCTCCGGCCAGCGATTGGCCCATGGTGAGCGGTTTTTTGCCCTGTGCGGTGGCCTTGATCCAGCGATTGTAGGTTTCGAGCGCGATGGCGGCGCCCTTGGCGTTGACCAGGGCGAGGTTGAGCCACTTGTAGTCGGCGCTGAAGACCACCTGGCCGTTCGGAACCGGGATGTAGGCAGGGTTCAGGTTGGCCAGTTCCGGGCCGAGGAGATTCCCGTCGAACATGTCCGGCTCGATGGATCGGCCGTTCGGCAGGCCGCCGGTCCGTTCGGGATAGTAGTCGGAGTAGCCCTCCATGTAGCGGAAGCGCAACGGGCTGTTCTGCATCACGAAAGAGATCATGGCGGGGCCGTTGTCGAGAAACGCCGCCTGTCGGCCCGCGGGCACCTCGCTCCCGACGACCGCCGCGAGATAGGCGGCGGCTTTGGCCGGGGTGTCCGGTACCCCCGCGGCGAGAATGACCTGGTTGTTCGGTATCCAGATCCCCGCACCTGACCGGGCCGCCGAGCCGCCGAATTTGGCCGCTTTCTCGACCACGAGCGTGTTCAGCCCTCGCTCTGCCGCCACCAGCGCAGCAGTCATCCCGGCTGCCCCGGCCCCGACCACCACGACGTCATACTCCGGCGCGTCAGCGATATCCGCATGGGCGGCGACACTGCCGATTATCGTTGAGCCGAACGCGATCCCGGCGCCGGCGGCGGCACCGCGCAGCACCTGCCGGCGGGTCGGATGGGAACTGTGAGCAGGCATTCGAAGACCCTTCGCATGAGAAACGGCCTTGACGGCACCTCGCGCCCGGTACCTGCTGTTGAAACATGTTCTATTTCGAAGTGCCAATCATGCGCTTGGTTGGTATGCCTGTCAACGGCGGACGGCGTCGATCTTGACGGATCCGGATGTCCGCCATCGGGCGTCCGGCCGACTGTGGTTCCCGTCGCTGTCGTCCCTCTGCCACACCGGGCCGCCCTGCTTCGTCGCCGTCGCTCCCATTTTCGGGTGGCGCCCTTGGCGTATCTTCTGATCATGGAGAGGGGCCTGATCGAGCGGTCTCGTGTGGTGACGAGTAATCCCAAAGAGCGGGCGAGA
Organism: Streptosporangium sp. NPDC002607; assembly: GCF_053592655.1. Taxonomy (NCBI): domain Bacteria; kingdom Bacillati; phylum Actinomycetota; class Actinomycetes; order Streptosporangiales; family Streptosporangiaceae; genus Streptosporangium; species Streptosporangium sp. NPDC002607. Next base: position 3,439 of record NZ_JBSFWD010000023.1, on the reverse strand, counting down.
AGGAACTTCGGCACGGCAAGCCACATTCGAGTGACTGACCCGGCACCCACTACCTCGAATCTATCCAGCCAAAGACGAACGCAGCACTGGGCCATACAGGGAAAACCCAGGTCGACGCAGCATTTCCGACTGAAGCGTGCCCCCAGGAGAATTCGCCCACCACGATAGGCCCTCACGCGCCGAGCTGCGTAAACGAGCCCATCGTGACCCCAACAGAGCAATTATCTGTTGAACTCGGGTCGGTATTCAGGACCGAATGAGAACTAGGCATTGCCCTAGATACACCGTCCTTACAATCCCGGGGAAAGTAGATCATGAACTGAGGCCAGCCCCTTGGAGACAACCCCATGAGCAAACTGGCGACTTCGGCGGATATAGCTGTTGTGGGTCTTGCTTGTCGGTTGCCTCAGGCCGATGGTCCAGCGGCGTTCTGGGACTTGTTGACCGGTGGGGTCGACGCGGTCACCGAACGGACCGGTGACGGTGGGCCGAGGTGGGCGGGACGGTTGGCGGACAAGGCGGCTTTTGACGCGGCCTTCTTCGGACTCTCCCCACGAGAGGCCCGGTACACCGATCCGCAACAGCGGATCATGCTCGAACTCGGCTGGGCGGCGCTGGAAGACGCCGGAATCATCCCAAATGTTCTCAAAGGGACGCCGACCGGCGTTTTCGTCGGTGCGATGGCCGACGACTATGCGTATCTGAGCCACCGCGCCGGGCGCATCGGCCACCACTCGCTGACCGGAATCGGCCGCGGGATCATTGCCAACCGCCTCTCGTACTTCCTGGGTGTCAACGGGCCGAGTCTGACCGTCGACACCGGGCAGTCCTCGTCATTGGCCGCCTTGCACCTGGCGTGCGAAAGTCTGCGGAGCGGCGAGAGCGAGATCGCCCTGGTCGGCGGCGTGAACCTCATCATGGCCGAGGAGAGCACCAATATCGTCGAGGAGTTCGGTGGGCTGTCCGCCGACGGGCGATGCTTCACCTTCGACGCTCGCGCCAACGGTTACGTGCGCGGTGAGGGCGGCGTCTGTGTCGTGCTCAAACGGTGGGAGGACGGCGACGACGCGTACGCCGTCATACGGGGGACCGCGCTGAACAACGACGGTGGCGGTGACTCGCTCGCGGTGCCGCGCGGTGAGGCGCAGCAGGCGGTGATTCGGGCCACTTGTCGCCGGGCGGGGGTGGCGCCGAGCGATCTGCACTACGTGGAATTGCACGGGACCGGCACGGCGGTCGGCGACCGGATCGAGGCGGCGGCGCTCGGCGCGGTCTTCGCCCCGGGCCGGGACTCGCCGTTGCTGGTCGGGTCGGTCAAGACGAACATCGGTCACCTGGAAGGCGCGGCCGGGCTGGCAGGTTTCCTGAAGGCCGTGCTTTCGCTGCGGCACCGGATGATTCCGCCCAGCCTGAACTTCGCCGAACCCAACCCCGAGATCGACTTCGACGCCTGGCGCCTCCAGGTCGTCCAAGAGAACACCCCGCTGCCAGACGGTGCGGTGGCGGGTGTCTCGTCGTTCGGAGTCGGCGGGACCAACTGTCACGTCGTGCTTTCGTCGACCGGGCGCGGGGCCGACGCACCGGAGAACCCCGTCGAGGCACCGCTGTTGTGGCCGATGTCGGGCAAGACGGCGGGCGCGGTCCGCGACCAAGCCCGCGCCCTGCACGCGGAGCTTCTGTCCCGTCCCGACCTGAGTCCCGCGGACGTCGGCTTCTCGTTGGCGACGACCCGCACCGTGTTCCCGCACCGGACGGTGATCAGCGCAACCAGCCGGACCGAGTTTCTGGGGGCTCTCGACACCCTTACCGGACCGAACGTGGTCAGCGCCAAGGCCCGTGCCGAGGTGAAACCGGTCTTCGTGTTCCCTGGGCAAGGGACGCAATGGGTTGGTATGGGGACCGAGCTCCTTGACACGTCACCGGTCTTCCGCGAGCAGTACACCGCCTGCGCGGAGGCGTTGAGATCGTTCGTGACCTGGGATCCGTTCAGCGTGCTCGACGACGAAGCCGCGCTCGCCCGAGTGGATGTCGTGCAGCCGGTGCTGTGGGCGTTCATGGTCTCCGCCGCCGCGCTTTGGCGTTCCTACGGTGTCGAGCCCGCAGCGCTCGTCGGTCACTCCCAGGGCGAGATCGCCGCAGCGAATGTGGCCGGCGTGTTGTCCATAGAGGATGGTGCGCGTGTCGTTGCCATGCGCAGCAAGGTCATCGGTGCGAGGCTTGCCGGTCGCGGGAGGATGGCATCGGTCGCGATGTCCCTCGACGAGCTGCGACCGTTGCTCCCGCCGGTAATCTCGGTCGCGGCGGTCAACGGCCCCAAATCCGTCGTCGTGGCAGGTGAACCTGGTCCGATGCGGCAGCTCGTCGACGAACTTACCCAAGCCGGTGTCAGGATCAAGCTGATCGGTGTCGACTACGCCTCCCACACGGCACAGGTCGAACCTGTCATGGCGGAGCTGGCCGAGCTGCTCGCTCCGATACGACCACAGGAACCTCGGATTCCCATCCAGTCCACGGTGGACGGTAGCGAAGTGCTGGACGGCGACTACTGGGTGCGCAACCTGCGCCAGACCGTTGAGTTCGAGGCGGCGACGGATGCGCTGAAGGCCGCCGGGCACGAGGTCTTCCTGGAGATGAGCCCGCATCCGGTGCTGACGCCCTCGATAGAGGGTGATGTCTCGGTGGTGGGCACACTGCGCCGCGACGACGGAGGACTCGACAGGTTCCTGCTGTCCTTGGCGACCGCGTACACCCACGGCGTCACCGTGGACTGGCACGCGGTGTTCGATGCCGGGCGCCGCGTTCGGTTGCCGGGCTATGTCTTCCAGCGCCGGCGGTACTGGCTTGACGAGCCGGAGAAGGCCGAGCGGCCGGCCGCGGTGAACATGGCCGGAATCGTCGCCGCTGAGATCGGTGCCGTGCTCGGCCACACCGACCTCGACCCCACTGCCACGTTCAAAGAACTCGGCATCGACTCGGTCACCGCGGCCGACCTGCGGGCGAGACTCGTCGCCGCGACCGGGCTCTCGCTGTCCACCACGGTGATCTACAACCATCCGACTCCGGCGGCGTTGACGTCCTACCTGGACGCTCTTGCCGACGGATCGGAGCCGGTCCGGGTGAACCAAGATCTGGTAGCCGGCGACGACGATCCCGTGGTGATCGTGGGAATGGCGTGCCGTCTGCCGGGGGGAGTGGACTCGCCGGCCGCGCTCTGGCGTCTCATGGACTCCGGTGCCGACGCGATCTCCGCGTTCCCGGTCGACCGTGGCTGGGATCTCGACGCGTTGTCAACGCTGCCGCAGCAAGGCGGGTTCCTGGCCGATGCGGCCGGGTTCGACAGCGACTTCTTCGGGATCTCGCCGCGTGAGGCGCTGGCGATGGATCCGCAGCAGCGGCTGGCGCTGGAGGTGACCTGGGAGGCGGTGGAGCGGGCCGGGAT
>NZ_JBSFWD010000022.1:133484-153612 GCF_053592655.1 Streptosporangium sp. NPDC002607 | reverse complement strand
GGATCTTGCCGTGGCGAGGATCGGTCAGGTGGTGTCTCGCAAGGCGGAGGAGGGAGCCGCAGCGTGCTGCGGTGACCGACGACAACGCGGCGAGGCGCCGCCTGACCGACCGCAGTAGGCAAAAGATCCGCAGGACAGGGCCTAAGGCACGAATACCGGCGAGAGCCGGTTTCAGCCGGATGTCGGAGAACTCGGCTCCGCGTGTATCACCGGCGGGCGGCGCGCCTCATATCGCTGTGAGAAACCCACGGTCTCCCTGGCCGTTCACGGCCAGAGCTGAGGAGCTTGATCTCGTACGGCGAAACCTCTCCGCCGGTCGCCGGGGGATCGTCGTGACCGGTGCGGCGGGCAGCGGCCGGAGCCGCCTGACCACCGAGGCCGTACCCGAGGCGCTGCGTGAGTCGGTGCTCGTCGTGGACGACGCCCATCTGCTCGACGACGCCTCGGCCGCGCTCGTCCACGAGCTGGCGCTCGGCGGGCGTACCCGCCTGCTCGTCACGGTCAGGGAGGGCGAGCCCGCACCGGAGGGCGTCTCCAGGCTCTGGGAGGAGAACCTGCTGCCGCGCCTGGCACTGGCCCCCCTGACGGAGCGCGCCTGCGCCGAGCTGCTGGCGCGGGCGGTGGACGGCTACGTGGACGCCCTCACCGTCCGGCGCCTGTACCGGGCGAGCCGCGGCGACCTGCGGCTCCTGCGCGAGCTGGTCGTCGCCGTGCACGCCGGCGGAGACCTGAGCCACGTGTCGGGCACCTGGACCTGGCGGGGCACGCCGCCGATCACCGCGCGCGTCCGGGAGCTGGTGGAGGAGACGATCCGCGACCTCGACACCGAGGAGCGGGACGCGCTGGAGCTCATCGCGTCCGGCGAGCCACCGGGCACGGGTGCGGGTGTGCCGGGCGTCCTCGTGGCCCCCGCCGTCCTCGAACGCCTGCGGGCGAGGGGGCTCGTCACCGTGGACGGCCGGCTCGTCCACCCGCTGCACGGCCCGGTGCTGCGGGCCGCCGCGGCGGAGCCCTCCCTCGCGGGCGGGCCTTCCGGCGGGCGAAGGCCGCCGAGGGCCTCGGCGCTGGCGGCCGAGTGCGAGGAGCTGGCCGCACGCGCGTACGCGGGAAGGCTCGCGGAGATACCCCGGGGTATCGGCGAGCGGATGGCCGAGGACGACACCGGCTGGGACGAGCCCGCGATGCCGGAGTTCTGCGCGCGGCGCGCCCGCGTCGCCCGGCTCCGCGGGGAGACCCGAGAGGCCATGGCCTGGAGCCGCGAGGGACTGCGCCGCTCTCCCCACCACCGCGCCTGCCTGGCCGAACTCGCCCACGCCGCCGCCTACGTCGGCGACCTGACGACGGCCTGGCAGGCCCTCTCGCGCGGTCCCGCCCCCGCCGGGGAGGCACGGACGCGCCCGTGGCAGGCGGCCGGCGCACGGCCTCCGGCGCCCGCGGGGAACCCTCGGTCGCAGGCGCCCACCCAGGACCGCCGGCCATGGGCATCCGCCGCCGTACCGGCGCGGACCTGGGCGCTCGCCGCCGAGGGAGACCTCGACGGCGCCCTGCGGTCCGCGCTCGGCGTCGCCGGAGACGGCCTGTTCGGAGACGATCTGTTCGCCCTGCACGACGTGGTGCGGCTCGGCTCCCCCGAGCTGGTCGCCGATCGGCTCGGGGAACTGGCCGACCGCACGGAGGGGGACCTCGCTCCCCTGCTGGCGCGGCACGCCCGCGCGCTGGCCCGGCGCGACGGGGACGCCCTGGACAAGGTGGCGCGGGGGCTCGCCGACCTCGGCCTGATGCTCCACGCCGCGGAGGCGTCCGCGCACGCCGCCCTCGTCCACTCCGACCGGCACGCCTCGCAGGCGTCCAGGAACCGGGCCTCGGCGCTGGCGGGCGCCTGCCAGGGGGCGCGCAGCTCCGCACTGGTCAACCTCGCGCTGCCGAGGCTGACCGCCCGCCAGCGGCAGATCGTCAGCCTCGCCGCGGCGGGCCTGACCAACCGGCAGATCGCCGAGCAGCTCACGGTGTCGATCCGCACGGTCGCCAACCACCTGTGCGACGCCTACGCGCGGCTCGGCAGCAGCGACCGTGCCGGCCTGGAAGGGCTCTTCACCGTCGGCCAGCGCGGCGGCCGGACGGGCGGGCCCCGATGAGAGGAGCCGGCGGGGCGGGTCAGGCCGCTCCGATGGCGGAGAAGGACCAGCCCGTCGCACGGTGGAGCGCGTCGCCGGGCATCGACAACCTGGCGTCGCGCAGGGCCTCGGCCATGCTCAGACCGCGCCGCAGCCCCTCGTGCAGGGCGAGCATCAGCGGCACCACGGCCTCGTCGTCGACCGGCACCGAGCTCGCCACGATCCCGGCCGTGCCCAGCGGCAGCAGCGCCGTGGCGAGGCCGAGCAGCTCGTTCGCGCCGACCGGCTGCAGCCTGCCGGAGTCGCAGCTGGACAGGACGATCCGGTACGGGGCGCTGCGGAGCCGTTCGAGGTCGTGCACCGTGAGCGGGCCGTCGTCCATCCCCAGGGAGGAGAACATCGGGCTGTCGGAGCGGAAGGTGCCGTGCGCGGCGATGTGCGCGAGCCTGCTGCCGTCCAGCGCCGCGAGCACGGCCGAGGTGACCGCGGTGCCGTTCTCCAGCACCGTCGCCTCGCCGTACCCGGCGGCCAGGGGCGGGATCTCGGCACCACCCGTCGCCAGCCCCGGGCCTCTGACCAGCACGACCCGCTCCCGCGACGGCGACGGCTCGATCCGCCGGGCGCGGAGCCAGGCGCTCGCCGACGGCGACACGCTCAGCACCCGCGTCCCCAGCGCGGGCAGCAGCGCCCAGGGCACGCCGTGCAGCCTGCCCGGCGGTACGACGACCACCGGCCCTTCCCCGAGGTGGCGCACCGCGGGGCCGAGCAGTGACTCCTGGAGGCGGCGCCCGCCGGCTTCGAGGACGGGCAGCCTGGCCGCGGAGCCCCCGTACGCGATCCTGCTGAGACCCGCGCGGGCGTGGTCGGCGTCGATCGCCGCGTCGGCCAGCCGTCCCGCGGCGAACCTGCGCACCCGGCCCCGGCCGCAGAGCAGGACGTGCAGGTCGCCGTCGACGGCGACGATCTCGATCAGCCACCCGTCACCGAGCTCGTCGAGCAGCAGGTCCACGTCGAAGCGGTGCCCGTCGGTACCGCCCTCGCCGCGCATCCGGAGCGTCCGGTCGCGGATCCCCTTCTCCAGCCGCAGCTGCTCGCGCTCCAGCGCGGGGGCCGGGCTGCCCTTCTGCCGGGCCGCCTCGATCCGGCTGCTGATCTCGCGGAAGGCCGTCACGTCGCGCAGCAGCTCGGGATCGTCCGGCGGCCGGGTGGGCGGGACCGCCAGCGCCGTGGCGCGCCAGCGCTCGCTCCAGCCGAGGAACCGGCGGGGGCTCCCCCCGGCGAGGGTCGCCCGCTGCGCGAGCAGGGCCAGCTCCGCCCCCTGCGCGGTGGCCCGCGCCCGCAGCTCCGAGGCGCCCAGCGTCATCCTGTACTCGTCCAGCAGGTCGAGCCCCCGTCGGCAGGCGTCCAGCACGCCGCGGGTCCGCCCCGCCGCCGCCGCCCGCAGTGCCTGCGCCACCCAGCCGTCCACCCGGGCGAAGGCGGGACCGCGCGATCTGCCCCTGGCCGCGGCGGCCAGGTGCCGTTCGGCCTCGGCGTCGGCGCCGAGGGCGAGGGCGGTGCGACCGGCCAGCAACGACGCCTGGACCGCCTCGGGGGCGCGCAGCTCCGCCAGCCGCAGGGCGACCGCGGCGGCGTCGCGTACCGAACGGCCGGAGATCTCGCCGGCCGCGAACCTGGCCTGGACCAGCACCAGCCGAGCGTGGGCCTGCCACCAGTCGCGGCGCTGGCTGGAGAAGAGCCGGACGGCCGTGCCCGCGCGGGCGATCGCCGCGTGCGGCTCGCCCACCGCGATCGCGGCCCGCGCGGCGATCAGGAGGAGTTCGGCGCCGCGGGTCGTCTGCCCTCCCGTACGGTTCAGCAGCTCCGTGGCGGCGTCGGCCTCCTCCAGCGCCTCGCGCGCCAGCCCGGCCGCCAGGAGCACCCCGCACCGCCGGATGTGCAGCACGAACATGGGCGTGCCGAGTGCCTTGTAACGGCTCGCGGCCTCGTCGAAGTGGTGTAGCGCCGCGGGGAGGTCGCCGGACCTGAACGCCGCCAGCCCTCTGCTCTCCACCGCGTCGGCCTTGTCGTGCTCCTGGTCGGTGGTGTCCCACAGCCGCTCGGCGGCGACGAAGTCGGCCTCGGCCCGCTCCACGGACCCCATGGCCAGGTGGACCGTGGCCCTGAGCGTGAGCGCGCGGGCGGTCCAGATCGTGTCCTGTGCCCGGCGCAGGGCGGGGATGGCCCGGCGCAGGTCGTCGAGCGCCTCACGGTGCCCGCCGAGGACCCACCAGGTGTAGCCGCGCCGGAACAGCGCGCGGGCGCCGGTGAGCCCGCCGCCCCTCTCGACCGCCGCCTCCAGCGCCGTCATCCCCTGCCTGGTACGGCCCGCGTGGACGAGGGCGGCCCCCAGGGTCGACAGCACGTCCGTCTCGCGGTCCGCGGAGCCGGACCTGGCCGCCAGGGCGCGGGCCTGCCGCAGATGGCCGATCGCCGTGGTGAGGTCGCCGAAGTCGCGCTGCCAGATGCCGATCACCTGGTGGGCGACGGAGGCGTCATGAAAGGAGGGGGCGCCCGCCAGCACGGCCCGCGCTCCGGCCAGCGCGTCGGCGGGACGGGCGAACACCAGGGGCAACAGGTCGAGAGCATCTCCCACGGAAGGCGGGACCCGCGGGCTTCCCCCGGTCACGGATCGATGTTAGACGTGATGTGTTCGGAGCGTCCATGCCGCTGTGCCCGTACGCAGGGGTGTATCAACCGGGCGCCCCGTGGCTCCTAACCCATGGCGACGTGAGGAATCTCCAAGACAGGACAGTGAATATGGCACCAGACAGGTTCCAGGAACAGTTCGACCAGATCCAGGCCGCCATGGGAGAGGAGGTCGTGCTCGCGGCGGGCCCGGACGACTCGCCCAGGTTCCTCTATGAGAAGGGCTGCGTCCTCGCCAGGCGGGACGAGGCCCCCGAGGTCACCCAGGCGATCCGGAGGGCGTTCCGCCGGGATCGCGGCAGTGACCGTGGTGTGGAGTTGCAGGAGGAGGACGGCCCGAGCGGCGTGTCCAGGATCCGGGTCGGGCCGCTGAACCGTGCGGAGCGCTGGAGCGACCGGGACGTGTCGGACGCGCTGCGGGCCGTCGACGAGCTGGAGCGTGCCAACGGCCGCCGGATGGTGTCCAGGAACCACATCGTGTCCATCGCGGTGAACTGCTGCCCCGGCGACGAGCCGGTACCCGTGGCCCGATGCGGGCCGCCCAACCCGGCGGTGGCCAAGCGGGTCGTCGGCGCGACGGCCGGCCCGGTGTCCGTCCTGGTGATCGACACGGGACTGGTGGAGAACTACAGGTCGCACCCGTGGATGAGCCTCGTCGAGGGCGAGGGCAAGGAGATCGAGCTGGACTCCGAGGGGATACTCAAGCAGTACGTCGGTCACGGCACCTTCATCGCCGGGCTGATCAGCGCCGTCGCGCCCAGCGCCGCCATCACGGTGAACGGGGCGCTCGTCAACGCGGGCGCCATCTCCGAGAAGTGCCTGGGTGACCTCCTGCTCAGGGAGATGCGGCCGTTGAACAGGTGGCCGGACATCATCAACCTGTCCGCGGGGACCCTGAGCACGGACCACAGGACGCTCATGGGGCTCGAGGACTTCATGCGGGAGCTGGTGACCGACCACCCGGAGACACTGCTGGTGGCCGCGGCGGGGAACAACGGCAGCGACGAGCGGTTCCATCCCGCGGCCTACGCCGACGACCCCGACTACGCCGGTGCCGTCGTGTCGGTGGGCGCGCTGCGGAAGGACGGCCAGGACCGGGCCTGCTTCAGCGGTCACGGGCCGTGGGTGACTGCGTACGCCCCCGGGGAGCGCCTGGTGAGCGCCTTCACCGCGGTGGACGACACCCCGGTGCCCTACGACTACCAGCATTCGACCTACGACCACTGCCGGTACGGCTCCGCCTACGACTGCACCTGCCAGTTCCCCCCGCACCGGGGCGAGCTCAGCGAGAAGATGGCGGCGTCGCCGAACGCGATCCGCGAACGCGTCGAGTTCGACGGGCTGGCGCAGTGGAGCGGCACCTCCTTCTCCGCGCCCCTGGTCGTCGGCATGATCGTCAATCACATGGTGCGGAACAACGTGACCGGCTCCCGGCAGGCCGCCGCCGAGCTCCTGACCACCCCCCTGTCCGGCAGGGGGGTGCAGGGCCTGACCGCCCCCGCCCTCATCCCCTCCACCTGGACGCCGTCGAGCGTGCAAAGTGTCCCGGTCGTGCCCTGAAACCGGTGCGGCCGAATCGGCCCTGCGTCGTACGATGACAGTCCCGAAGGCAAGGGGACGTCACCGTGGATCGAGACTCGACCGGCATCCTCTTCCGCGCCGCGGTGGACGGGGAGACCGCGGCGTGGAAATCCCTGGTGGAGGGCCTCAGCCCGCTCGTGTGGTCCGTCGTGCGCGCCCACGGGCTGAGGGACGCGGACGCGCAGGAGGTCTACCAGACGACCTGGTTCCGGCTCGCGCAGAACCTCGCGCGGATCCGCGAGCCGGACAGGGTCGGGGCCTGGCTGGCCAGCACGGCGCGGAACGAGTGCGTCAAGGTGATCAGAACCGCCCGGCGGGTCTCGCCGAGCGACGACCCCGAGGTGTTCGACCGCGCCGCCGACGGTCGTACGCCCGAGCAGGCCGTGGTCGACGCCGAGGAGGCGTCGATGGAGCGGGAGCGGATGCGGGCCATGTGGCAGGCGTTCCAGGAACTGGGTGAGAACTGCCGGCGGCTGCTGCGCCTGCTCATGGCCTCGCCGCCGGTCAGCTACCAGGAGGTGTCGGCGACACTCGGCATCGCCGTCGGGAGCATCGGGCCGATCAGGCAGCGCTGCCTGCGGCGGCTGCGTGTCCTCCTCGCGGAACGGGGCTTCCGATGAGCGACGACGCGCTTGAGGCGGAGCTGCGCCGCGCCGTCGAGTTGTTCGATCCCGTTCCCTCCGACCTCCTGCAGACCGCCGTCGAGGCCTACGCGCTCCGCGCGCTCGACGCCGAGCTGGCCGAGCTGGTCTTCGACTCCCTGAGCGGGCCCTCACGGGTGCGGGGTGACAGAGCGCCGCGGATGCTGACCTTCCAGGGTGCGGAGCTGACCGTCGACCTGGAGGTCACCGTGACCGCCGGCGGCGGGCGCGTGGTGGGCCAGCTGATGCCGCCGGGTCCCGCGGAGGTCGAGGTCCTCGGGCACCGTCCGGTCACGCTGGCCACGGACGAGCTGGGCAGGTTCGTCTACGACGACGTCCCCGCCGGGCCTTTCAGCCTCCGCTGCCACCTCGCGGGCGCGACCGTCGTCACCGAGTGGATCACCGTCTGACCGCGGCTTCGCGCGGATGTCTCCGGGTACGCGGTCACCGGTGCGCGGCCCGTGCCGGGTCGCCCCAGGTTTCGGTGCCCGGATGGGGGTAAGCGTTCTGTTGACAAGGGGGGACCTATGAGTGACCACAGGAACGTGCCCGAGCTGATGGATGAGAACGACGTCGTGGACCTGCTGGTGCGCCAGCATGTGATGATCAGGGATCTGTTCGACGAGGTGGAGGACGCTCCCGCGGGGAACCGGCGGGCCGAGGCGTTCCAGCGCCTGGTGCGGATGCTGGCCGTGCACGAGACCGCCGAGGAGGAGGTCGTGCACCCCTACGCACGCCTCAAGATCGAGGGTGGGGACGAGGTGGTCGACGAGCGCCTCGCCGAGGAGCGGGAGGCCAAGCAGATGCTCTCCGACCTGGAGAGGCTGGGCACCGACCATCCCGACTTCTCCGGGCACCTGCAGGTCCTGCGGGCGGCGGTGCTGGCCCACGCCCACGCCGAGGAGCGCCACGAGTTTCCCCAGTTCCGCACCCAGACCAGCGAGGCCGAGCGCCGGGCCCTGGCCGCCGGGGTGAAGGCGGCCGAGGCGCTGGCGCCGACCCACCCGCATCCGGGCACCGAGTCGGCGGTCAGGAACCTGCTGCTCGGGACGCCGCTGGCGCTCGTGGACCGGACCCGCGACGCGATCCGCCAGGCCATGGGCGGGCGCGGAGACTGAGGTACGGGCCTCCCCCCGCCGGTACCGCTTGGTTCGGTCATCACGCCATCGGTGGCCGGGGTCACGGCCGCGCCGCGCCCACCTCCCGCAGTGACGAGACGCCGCGCCGCCACCGGCTCATGACGTGCTCGGCGAAGAGCCGGTCCAGGGTCAGCGCGCAGGCCGCCCCGTACAGGACGTCACCGGCCCGCGAGGGGTGCTGCCGTGCGAACCCGCCGCACATGTCGTGCGCGGCGGTCTGCTCGGGTACGGCGTCGGCCCGCACCTGCTCGTCGTAGAAACGGCTCGCCGCCTCGCCCGCCCCCAGTCGCCGCAGGCCCCCGGAGTAGCGACGGTTGGGGACCGAGGAGGTCATCTCGGCGGCCGCCAGGTGGCCGAGCAGCGCTCCGAGGTGGCGCCGGTGGAGCCCGAACAGCGACATCGTGTTGGAGACGGCCAGCGTGATCGCCGGGACCTGGTCGAGGTAGGCGCCGTAGGAGTCGTCCATGCCCAGCCGGCGCATGGTGGTACGGAAAAGCTCGGAGTGCATCCGCTCGACGCGCCCGCCGCCGTACTGGCCCGCCTGGATCTCCACCAGCGCCGCTTTGGGACGTCCGCTCAGCCGGGGGATCGCCCAGGTGCGCTGATCGGCCCCCTTCAGGTGGTGGATCGACCGGTGCGCGACGAACTCGCGGAACTGCGCGAGGTCGGCCTGCCGCTGGAGGAACCCCGGCAGGTCGGGGCCGTCGACGGCGGCGGCCACCAGATCGGTCAGGGCCTGGCTCATGTGCTCGGCCCGCTGGGTGGGCGGGCACGACACGGCCCGCGCCAGTCCCTCCTCGAACCGTGCCTCCAGGATCTCCCGCACCTCCAGCAGCGAGGGGTTCCACTCCCACCGCTCGTCCACGCCCTCGAAGCCCCGGTGGTGCAGCTCGTAGCAGACGAAGAGCGCCAGCTGCACGTCCTCGTCCGCGAGGACCGGGCCCGCGAAACGGGCGGGGAACGACAGCAGCGGGAGCGACAGGAGGCCGAAGCGGTGCGGTGGGTGTACCAGCCGTTCGAAGAGCAGGGCGCTGATCGGGCCCCGCGCGGCGGGCAGCGCCGGAGCCCTGCCCGGCACCGGCAGGTCCAGCGGGTCCGGGCGCTCGGCGAGCTTCGAGCGCTCCGGAGACTTCGCGGGCTTCAGGGATCTCGGGGCCTTCGGGGAGCCCGGGGGCTTCGTGGCACGTGACGGTCCGGGCCCGGGAGAGCCCAGCAGTTCGGGGAGACGCGACAGCGCCGAGGACTCCGGGAGATCCGAAAGACGCGGCTGCCCGGGAGACCTCGGCGGCTCCGGAGACGCCGAGAGATCCGGGTCCGCCGGGAGCCCGGAAGCCGTCAGGGGTCTGCACACGCCCCCGGGTGAGTCGTTCACCGTGATGCCGCCGTCGTGAACGTCAGCGATGCGCCGCCCGTAGTGAGCGGACGCGTCAAACCCACGCGCCATGCGTCCCCCGTTCGATGCCCCCCCGATCGGTCCGATGCCCACACCGAAGCCCTCGAAACGCCCCCAAGATCACTCCTTCCTCTCGATGACCTGCAGAAACCACGAAATACATGGATATTTCGCGGGCGTACTCGCGTGAGCGGACGAGTACCGGGACCGGAAACGGGCAGGCGACAGCACCGAGACAGCACGACACCGGGGCCATCCAGCGGAAAACCCGATGCCCCGGCGCGGGGGGACGGCGAAACGCCGGTCTCCCCGTACGGGAAGGTACGGTCAGCTCATGTCCGAGCGCAGCATGCCGCACGACCTCGCCGCCTGGGCGTGCCCCCACGGGCAGGACGCTCGCCGGGGTTGCACGACCTGCTACGAGGAGTCGACCGACGGCGACCAGGCCCAGCCCTTCTGGGAGGTCGCCGCGTGGTTCACCACCTCACGGCCGATCCCGATAAGAACGCTCCAGGACGCGCACCACCACGGCCGCCATTTCGCCCTCGACCAGCCGTCCACGCCGCTGGTCTACCTCCTGACCGGCCGCGCCCGCGCGGGGGGCAGCGTGCAGGCGATCGCGGGCGTCGTCGGTTTCCTGCTGCACAACCGGCACGTGGTGGCCGACTTCACCGTGACCGAGACCCGCGCCACCCGCCGCTCGCCCGGCACCCCCGGCGCGCCCAACGCGACCCGCCAGACCGACAAGTGGCTCCAGGACCCGCGCCGCCCCGACGGGCGCCTGCGGTGAGGGTGCCCCTTCGCGGAGCCGGTGCGCCCGGCCGGGCGACGCCGTCGGCGCGCGTGGGGTCGGTGCCCGCCCGAATGCCCGCCCGGGGTGTGTGCCACCCCGCGGATGACAGGTACGGCGAGAGTCCCTAAGCTCGACAACACCATTGTCGAAACAGCGAGGCGGGAGGCGATCGTGCCGGCCGACCCCCCGGGCTTCGAACTCCCGCTCAGGCTCTTCCTCGGCTTCCGGATGCTCATCGACGAGCTCCACGCGGAGCTCGCCCGCCAGGGACACCCCGACATGCGTCCGATGCATGGGTTCGTGCTGCAGGCGATCGGCCCCGAGGGCAGCACCGCCGTGGAGCTCGGCCGGCGGCTGGGCGTCTCCAAGCAGGCGGCGGGCAAGACCGTGGACACCCTGGAGCAGCTGGGCTACGTCGAGCGGCGCTCCGACCCCGACGACGCCCGCCGCAAGATAGTGCGGCTCACCGAGCGGGGCGTCGACAGCCTCGCCCGGTCCGCGCGCATCTTCGAGGACCTGCGCGCCGGCTGGGCGAGGACCCTCGGTGAGGACCGCCTGCGCGCCCTGGAGTCCGACCTGCGCGCCGTGACCACGGGGGACGTCTTCCGGCTCGACGTCCCCGGCTGGTTCGGCGGCTACTGACCGCTGATCACCGGAACGGGTGCCGGCGTTCACGGAGCCGCCGCCCGGCGGCCTTTCGACCGATCCGCCGTCGCCCCGGCCAGGCGCGAAACGCTCTGCGAGTTACCTCACCAGATTCGCCACAATGTGAGGTATGCAAATCCTGATCATCGGCGGCACCCGGTTCGTCGGCCGGCACATCACCGCGGCCGCGATCGCGGCCGGGCACCAGATCTCCCTGCTGCACCGGGGTATGACGGGCCCCGAACTGTTCCCCGAGGCCGAGCACCTGCTCGCCGACCGCAATGCCGACCTGTCCGTGCTGCGCGACCGGCGGTGGGACGCGACGATCGACGTCAGCGCCTACCACCCGTCGCAGGTCACCTCGCTCGCCGGCGCGCTCTCCACCGGCCAGTACGCCTTCGTCTCCACCACCGCGGTCTACCGGGCGCCCGAGCGGCCGGGCTTCACCGAGGACTCCCCGCTGGCGGAGCTCGACGGGCCGATCCCCGAGACGGTGACCGGCGAGGTGTACGGGCCGATGAAGGTGCTGTGCGAGCAGGCCTCGGTGGACGCGTTCGGGACCTCGACACTGGTCGTACGGCCCACGTACGTCATCGGCCCGCATGACCACACCGGCCGCTTCACCTACTGGGTCAACCGGATCGCGCGCGGCGGCGAGGTCCTCGCGCCCGGCGACCCCGGCGACCCCATCCAGGTGATCGACGCCCGCGACATGGCCTCCTGGATCGTCTCCATGGTCGAGGGGAGGCATCCGGGCACCTTCCACGCGGTCAGCCCTCCCCCGCCGTTCTCCTTCGGCGACCTGCTGGAGGCGATCGTGGCCGAGATCGGGCCGCCGGGAACCACCCTGACCTGGGTCGGGCAGGACTTCCTGCTCGCCGAGGGTGAGAACGGCCTGTCGCTGCCCCTGTGGTCCGAGGGCGACCCGCAAAAGTCGATCAACGCCGCCGACCCCGCCGCCGCCCGCGCCGCGGGGCTCGACCCGCGCCCCCTGGGACGGTCGATCCGCGAGATCCGCGAGGCGGAGGCGTCCTTCGGCACGGCCGCCACCATCACCCCCGGCCGGGAGGCCGAGCTGCTCTCCCGCTGGTCGGCCCGCGCCTGAGGCGTGTTTCGCGGATCGGTGACGCGGCGGCGGGCGACCCACCGGCGAGTCCGGTGCGCTCTCCCATTCAAGGCCGCTCCCCGAGGTCGCCTTCCAGGTCATGGGTGGCTTTCGAGCCCGGCCACACGGCACGGCTCCGGCACGGCTCGTGGGTGCCCTCGGCCGGGGTCAGCCCCGGAGCCGGGACGGCCGGAGCGGGTTGTGCCCGACCTCCAGCAGCGCCCGCCGCCGGTCGTCGTCGTCATCGCCGACCCTCCCCTCGGCCAGCGTGTCCTCGACCCGGTCGACGGCCTGCCGCATCGTCTCGATGTCGTCCGCGGTCAGGTCGTCCTTCCGCTTGCCGAGGACCCCGAGCACCTGGCGTCCGAGCGGCGGCATGACCGACTCGGGACTCCTGGCGACGCCCCCGTCCGCCGAGGCCGACGCCAGCAGGAAGGCGCGCAGCTCCTCCGACGTCATGTTCACGACCTCGTGGAACTCCTGCCACACCAGGTCGAGGATCAGATCCGATTGGTCGGCCACCGTGCTCTCCTCTCACACCGGGCCCCTGCGGTCACGCCCCGGACAAGGCCCGGCCGCCGGCGGATCGGATCTCCCCTGGCGGGGACGCGCGACGGCGGGCGCACGGCCGCCCTACCCCGGCTGCCACGCCGCTAACACGGGAACCGGGGTACGGGCGGTTTTCAGTACGGCGCGACGTATGCCCTCCTCAGGAGGGGTTGTCCACCGTGAAGCGCACGCCGGAGAAGCGGCTCCGCCACTCGGTGACCTCCGGCGCCACGGTGCCCGGGTCGACGTTCTCGTCCAGGCCGCGGGCGATGAACGAGGCCAGCTCCGGCATGTCCGCCTCGGTCATCCCGAGCCTGACGATCTCCGGCGTACCGATCCGCAGGCCGTTCACGTCCCCCTCGACCGCCTCCACCGGCAGGCCGATGCCGCTGCTGAGCAGGTTCGCCTCGCGCAGCCGCCGGGCGGCCCGCTGCCCGCCGCCGTAGCGGTGGGCCAGCACGGAGAACTGGTGGGAGCGGGTGCACCCCCGGTCGGCGGCGAAGATCGGGACCCCGAGGGCGAGCAGCTCGTCCGCCAGCCGCCGCGCGGTCGCGATCATCTCCTGCGCGTAGGCGGGCCCCGCCGCCTTCCAGTCGAGCATGGTCATGGCGAGCGCGGCGGTCTTGCCCGCGTCGAAGTTGGCGGTCAGTCCCGGGTAGGCGATCGCGTCGAGCCGCTCGGCGAGCTCGGCGTCGTTGGTCACGATGAGCCCGCCCGCCGGCCCGCCCAGGCTCTTGTACGTGCTCATGGTGATCAGGTGGGCGCCCTCCGCCAGCGGCTGCGGCCACGCCTTTCCGGCGATCATGCCGCAGAGGTGAGCGGCGTCGAAGAGCACGCGGGCGCCGACCGAGTCGGCGATCTCGCGGATGCGCGCCACCGGGTGGTGGAACAGGTTGAGGCTGCCGCCGATGGTGATCAGCTTCGGCCGGACCCGCTCGGCGAGCTCGCGCAGGGCGTCGACGTCCACCGTGTAGCCGTCCGGCGTGATGGGGGCGGGAACGATGTTCAGCCCGTACAGGCCGGCCGCGCCGGGCTCGTGGTGTGTGACGTGGCCGCCGATGCTCGCCGGCGGGGCGATGATCGTGTCACCGGGCTCGCAGACGGCCATGAAGGTGTAGAGGTTCGCCAGCGCTCCCGAGCCGACGCGTACCTCGGCGTAGCCGGCGCCGAAGACCTCGGCGGCCAGCTCGGCGGCGATGATCTCGATCTGCTCGATCGCCTCCAGGCCCATCTCGTACTTCTCGCCCGGGTACCCCAGTGACGGCCGCGACCCGAGGCCGGCCGAGAGCAGCGCCTCGGCCCGGGGGTTCATGATGTTCGTGGCCGGGTTCAGGTTGACCGACTCGATGTCGTGGATGCGGTGGTTGCCGGCCACCAGCCGTTCGATCTCGCTCTGGATCGAGGAGGCGGTCTGGTCCGTCACGGCCTTCAGTACGGACTGGACGCGATCCTCGGTGACGGTGGGCACCCACGGACGGTGGGCGAGGGCACGGGGCATCAGGTGATCTCCTGGCCGACAGGCAGACGGCTGTCGTGGTGATGTCTGGTTGTCTGCCACACGACGTTAGATCGCAGATGATGCCCGCCGCATCGGGTGAAAGATGGGGTTTTTCACGCTGTTTTCCTACATTTGCCGGAAAAAGATTCCGCGCTCCGCCGGAAACGATCACTTCTTTCACGGGAGCCCCACCCGTACCTTCTGGCCCTCGAAACGCCGCCCCGAACACCAGATGCGGCCGAACCGCAATAAATGGGTGAGCAGCCTGTCCACTTGCTTTGTAGGATGACCGACGTGCCAGGGCTCCCTCATCCGGCAGGTGCTCACCGGCCCGATCGAGCCCCCACGACCGGCTGCGCCATGGCCGCCGCCTGTCGCGCGCGACCATCGGGAGTTCGTCGAAGGCGACCCGCCGCCGCTCTCGGAGACCGTTTCCAAGCCGCCGGTCGGGGACCGCACCTATCCCCACCTCGGCCCGCTTCCTTGACCTCAACCGAAGTTCAGGTCGCAGGCTGAGTCCGACACTCCCCGCTGGAGGAAATCCTCATGATCCCGGCTACCGGGACGACGGGCGAGACCGGCCGACGGCCGGTCCCCCGGCACGACGCCCCTCTCCCGGCCACCCCACCTAAAGAGACCCCATGCTGACCCGCCTGCTCCGCACCTACCTGCGCCCCTACTCGGCGGTGCTGACCGCCGTGGTGGTGCTGCAACTGGTCGGCACCATCGCCTCGCTCTATCTGCCCAGCCTGAACGCCGACATCATCGACCAGGGCGTGGCCACCGGCGACACCGGCTACATCCTCACCGCGGGAGGCTGGATGCTGGCCGTCTCCCTCGTGCAGATCGCCTGCTCGATCGCGGCGGTCTACTACGGCTCCCACGCGGCCATGGGGTTCGGGCGCGACGTCCGCTCGGCGATCTTCCACCAGGTCGGCGGCTTCTCCGCCAGGGAGGTCTCCCACTTCGGCGCCCCCTCCCTGATCACCCGCGGGACCAACGACGTACAGCAGGTCCAGATGCTCGTCGTGATGACCTGCACGATGCTGGTCTCGGCCCCCATCATGGGCGTCGGCAGCATCATCATGGCGCTGCGCCAGGACCTCGGCCTGTCCTGGCTCATGCTGGTCTGCGTCCCCGCGCTGCTGATCTCGATCGGCCTGATCATCGTCCGCATGGTCCCCCAGTTCCGCGCGATGCAGGAGCGCATCGACCGGGTGAACCAGGTGCTGCGCGAGCAGCTCACCGGCATCCGCGTGGTGCGCGCCTTCGTCCGCGAGCGTGAGGAGACCCGCCGGTTCGCCGGCGCCAACGACGAGCTGACCGACACCGCGCTGCGGGTGGGACGGCTGACCGCGCTCATCTTCCCCACCGTGATGCTGATCCTCAACGTCTCCAGCATCGCCGTGCTCTGGTTCGGTGCCGGGCGGGTGGACAGCGGCGAGATGCAGATCGGCGCCCTGACCGCGTTCCTGATGTACCTGATGCAGATCCTCATGTCGGTGATGATGGCCAGCTTCATCTCGATGATGATCCCGCGCGCCGCGGTCTGCGCCGAGCGCATCACCGAGGTGCTCGACACCGAGTCGTCGGTGACGCCGCCCAGTGACCCGGTACGGCAGGTGAGCGGCCGCGCCGAGCTGGAGATGCGCGACGTCGAGTTCCGCTACCCGGGCGCGGAGGCACCCGTGCTGTCCGGCGTCTCCTTCCGCGTGACGGCGGGACAGACCACCGCCGTGATCGGCAGCACCGGCTCCGGCAAGACGACGCTGGTCTCGCTGGTGCCCAGGCTGTTCGACGCCACCTCGGGCACGGTCTCGGTCAACGGCGTCGACGTCCGCGACCTCGACCCCCAGGTGCTCTGGTCGCGCATCGGCCTGGTGCCGCAGAAGCCGTACCTGTTCAGCGGCACCGTCGCCAGCAACCTGCGCTACGGCAACCCGGACGCCGACGACGAGGAGCTGTGGGAGGCGCTGGAGGTGGCCCAGGCGCGCGACTTCGTCGAGGCGATGCCCGAGGGTCTGGAGGCGCCCATCACCCAGGGCGGCACGAACGTGTCCGGCGGGCAGCGACAGCGACTGTCCATCGCCAGGGCACTGGTCAGCAAGCCCGAGATCTACCTGTTCGACGACTCGTTCTCGGCCCTGGACCTGGCCACCGACGCGCGGCTGCGTGCCGCCCTGCGCCCGCACACCGCCGAGGCCGCCGTCATCATCGTCGGCCAGCGGGTCTCCACCATCGCCGACGCCGATCAGATCATCGTCCTGGACGACGGCGTGATCGTCGGCCTGGGAACCCATGACGAGCTGCTGGATTCCTGCCCGACGTACATCGAGATCGTCGAGTCCCAACTAGCCGCGGAGACCGCAGCATGAGTGACAGTCCCACGACCGCGCGACCGCGACCACCCGTCGGCGGCGGAGGCTTCGGCCGGGGCCCCATGGGCGGGGCCGGGATGCCCGCGGAGAAGTCGATGAACTTCGGGCCCTCCGCGCGACGGCTGGTCCGGCGGATGAACCCCGACCGCCCGAGGCTGCTGGCCGTGGTCGGCCTCGCCGTGATCAGCGTGGTGTTCTCCGTCATCGGGCCGAAGATCCTCGGGTACGCGACGGACCTGATCTTCACCGGGGTGATCGGCAAGCAACTGCCCGCCGGGACGAGCACGCAGCAGGCGATCGAGGCGGCCCGCGCCTCCGGCAACGACAACTTCGCCGACCTGCTCGCGGGGATGGACGTCGTACCCGGTCAGGGCATCGACTTCGGCGCGCTGGGCACGGTCCTGCTCTGGGTGCTGGGGCTCTACATCGCGTCGTCGCTCTTCGCCTGGTACCAGGGTTACCTGCTCAACGACGTGGTGCAGCGCACCGTCTACCGGCTGCGGGAGGAGGTCGAGGAGAAGCTGCACCGGCTTCCGCTCAGGTTCTTCGACGGCCAGCCGCGCGGCGAGCTGCTCAGCCGGGTCACCAACGACATCGACAACGTCTCGCAGACCCTGCAGCAGACCATGAGCCAGCTGCTGAACTCGCTGCTGCTGGTGATCGGCGTGCTCGCGATGATGTTCGTGATCTCACCGCTGCTCGCGCTGATCGCCCTGGTGACCATCCCGCTGACGATGGTCGCCACCGGGATGATCGCCAAGCGCTCCCAGAAGCACTTCGTCGCGCAGTGGAAGCACACCGGCAGCCTGAACGCCCACATCGAGGAGGCGTTCACCGGTCACGAGCTGGTGAAGGTGTTCGGACGCCGCCCCGAGGTCGAGGAGGTGTTCAGGGAGAGGAACGAGGAGCTGTTCAAGGCCAGCTTCGGCGCCCAGTTCATCTCCG
The DNA here is from genome assembly GCF_053592655.1 of Streptosporangium sp. NPDC002607. Classification (NCBI taxonomy): domain Bacteria; kingdom Bacillati; phylum Actinomycetota; class Actinomycetes; order Streptosporangiales; family Streptosporangiaceae; genus Streptosporangium; species Streptosporangium sp. NPDC002607. Next base: position 136,143 of record NZ_JBSFWD010000022.1, on the reverse strand, counting down.
GGATCATCATGCCGATGATGATGTTCATCGGGAACCTCAACTACCTCGCCATCGCCGTCGTCGGTGGCCTGCGGGTCGCCACCGGGGCGATGAGCCTGGGTGACGTGCAGGCGTTCATCCAGTACTCCCGGCAGTTCACCCAGCCGCTGACCCAGGTCGCCTCGATGGCCAACCTGCTGCAGTCGGGGGTGGCCTCGGCCGAGCGGGTCTTCGAGCTGCTCGACGCCGCGGAGCAGGAGCCCGACCCGGCCGACCCGGTGGTGCCCACCGCCAGGCGGGGCCGCGTCGAGTTCGAGCACGTGTCCTTCAGCTACGACCCGGAGCAGCCCCTCATCGAGGACCTGTCCCTGGTGGCCGACCCCGGGCACACCGTCGCGATCGTCGGCCCGACCGGCGCGGGCAAGACCACCCTGGTCAACCTCATCATGCGCTTCTACGAGCTGAACTCGGGCCGGATCACCCTCGACGGCATCGACATCACCGCGATGCGCCGCGACGACCTGCGCTCGCACATCGGCATGGTGCTCCAGGACACCTGGCTGTTCGGCGGCACCATCCGCGAGAACATCGCCTACGGCAACCCCGGGGCCACCGAGGAGCAGATCCTCGCCGCCGCGCGGGCCACCTTCGTCGACCGTTTCGTGCGCACCCTGCCGGACGGCTACGACACGGTGATCGACGAGGAGGGGAGCAACGTCAGCGCCGGTGAGAAGCAGCTGCTGACCATCGCCCGCGCCTTCCTCGCCGACCCGTCGCTGCTCATCCTCGACGAGGCCACCAGCTCGGTCGACACCCGCACCGAGGTCCTGGTGCAGCACGCCATGGCCGCGCTGCGCTCGGACCGCACCAGCTTCGTCATCGCCCACCGGCTGTCGACCATCCGCGACGCCGACCTCATCCTGGTGATGGAGGAGGGAAGCATCGTCGAGCACGGCACCCACGACGAGCTGCTCGCCGCCCGCGGCGCCTACCACCGCCTGTACTCCGCGCAGTTCAGCGGTGCGGCGATCGAGGGCGACGAGACGACCGCGGAGGGGGTGCCCACGCCGGTCTCACCGTGATCCGTCCGGCTTGGTGACGGGTCGGCGCGGCCGTGGCATCGTTGTCGCCACGGCCGCCCCCGGGAGCACGGAGCGCCGGCCGGAGGCGACCGGCCACGACGCGGTCACCGAGAACGACCGAACTCGCCCGAGCCGTCCGTCACCGGTGGCGAGACGGTCTCACCGTGACCGTTCAGCCTTTGACGAAGCCGAGGAGTGCCTCGGTGACCTCGGCGGCGTGGGTCCAGAGCAGGCCGTGGGGCGCGCCCTCTATCTCGACGTAGGTGGCCCGCGGAACCAGTTTGCGGAAGGGCCGCGCGGTGGCGTCGATCGGCCGTATCCGGCGAACGACGACCGACACGCCACGCCCCCGCACCGGCAGAATCGGCGGCCCGTTCTCGCGGGAATCAGAACCTGACGCGAGCCGCGACCGGTAAGTTCCCCCCTTCCCCCGAGCGAGGACGGCTCCAGAGCCGATCCCGGCGGGCGATGTCCCCTCTCGCCCACTCCGCCATCGAAGATGTCGCCGGCGAGCCCGCGCACGCGCCCAGCGCAGGAGTGCAGCAGCGGTCAGGCGACAGCACCGCCCCGGTCGACTCGGAAGACCCGCGGGAGTTCTTCTGGCACAGCGGATCGAAACACCATATACAGGTCCGTCACCCATTAAATCAGTCGCATGTCGGATAAATATCTTTCACAAAGCTGGATGATCAAGGCTAATAATCCATTCACCGGCGACATCCAACTGCATTGTGCGGCAATCCACTCTTGCCTCGATAGATGCCACCAAAAAGGAGCATTCAACACTAAAGGTTAGCTATCGGACTTGAGGGTGAATGATTGAGATTATAGCCACTTGCCGAAAAGATCATAAACTTGGCGACATTGCACCTTGATATAGAGGTGCGTAAGTTAATAAATAAGTTCAATATCGCCAACGGGAGGTAATCAAGCAAAAGAGGTGGATGATCACCGTTTATCCCTCGATACAAAAGGAAATCAAGGGTTCGCAGCGATGATCCCTAAGGGCTAGAGAAGATACTTTCCAGCCGATTTTGAGAACGTCGAAGCAGGGGGCAATCAATCCTTTCGAGGGGGACATGTAGTGTCCAAGATCAAAAACGCCGTCGCAGTATTCGCCGTCGGCAGCACGATGCTGACAGGCGGAGCCGTTGGCCTCGGTGCCGCGACCGCCGCCACCACAGCCAGCGCCGCAGCCAGCGCTACAGCCAGCGCCGCTCTAGGCAGTTGGTGCGGTGGCAGCGGCTGTGGGCATTCCTGGCATCGTCAGCTGCTGAGGCAGTTCCAGAGGCAACGGTCGTTGCAACGCCAATTCCAGCGCCAGTTGTCGAACCAGTCGCAGAGAATTCGCCAGAATGTCAACTTCCATCTGAACACTTCTGCCGACGCCGACAGTATCGCCAAGCAGAGGGCCGATGCGGAGGCAGAGGCCAGGCAGAAGGCCGATGCGGACGCCAGGAACAGGGCCGAGGCAGAGGCAGAGGCCAGGCAGAGGGCCGAGGCAGAGGCCCGCAACAAGGCCGAAGCAGAGGCAGAGGCCAGGCAGAAGGCCGAAGCAGAAGCCCGACAGAAGGCCGAAGCAGAGGCCCGCAACAAGG